>USSA01000027.1 GCA_900557255.1 uncultured Prevotella sp. | reverse complement strand
CGCGCTGCACCTCGGCATAAGCATAGATTACGCGCTCCACACCGCACACACTCACGGACAAATTGGCATCGCTCAAAGCAACGACAGGCTTCTCGGCAAAGGAAAAACTCACCTTCTGACCGCTACGAAGCAGGAATGTTACGCCAGGATTACCAGCGAACACTGACAAACTAAAGGCAAAAAGTGCCAAAAGCATAGTAAAGGGTTTCTTCATAAATTATCGTATACTTATTTCTAATGATTGCTTAGAACTTTATCCCGAACTCAGGATATTAGCATCATCGCACGTAAAGGTACGAATTTGCGCCCCAAAAGTAATGAATTAAATTGAAATGACCAAACATAAACCGAAAAAAAATATGTTTGGTCGCATAAAAAGTGTACTTTTATAATTATTTGCTACAGAAAGACTGTCTTCATCTCAAAAACATCAACGTCGATATTATGCCAGTCATAAGGAAGAACTACAACGCAAGAGCCGTGAGTACCACAGACAGCTAAGAGTGAATAAAAATAAGTGATTGTGGAAAATATTTGCAAAGTTTTCTACATAAAAAAAGTTAATTAAATCGGCGGGGTGTTACACATATCGCTGATTTTTTGTATTTTTGCACCATTAAAGAAAGAAAACGATATGGCAGAAATAGCAAACCGTATATACGAGACAAGTGAAGGGCAGATTCTCTTCATCTCAGACTTCTCTGACATCAATGATAATGAGAAGGTGGTAAGTCGTGCACTTTCTGTAGAAGAAAAAAAGGGAAATATAGTTCGATTAGCTAATGGGGTTTATCTTCGCCCTAAGAATACCCGATTTGGGATAGTCTATCCATCAATAGATGAAATGGTGATGGCTATAGCCCAGCGAGATAAGGTACAAATACAACCTTCAGGAGTTACAGCGCTCAACAAACTTGGACTCTCAACACAGGTGCCTACAAAATATACTTATCTGACATCGGGAAGTGGAAGAGTCTTGACTCTTGGAAATCGGACTATAGAGTTGAAGAGAAGTGTTCCTAAGAACTTTGCTTTTCAGACAGTGTTGGCAGCGCTTCTTGTACAAGCTCTTAGAACTTTAGGACAAAAGAATGTAGGTAATCAAGAACTCTCTACCATAAGAAAATTGGTCAATGAAGAGGAACATAAAGACTTGTTTGTACAAGACCTTACTCTCATGCCAGTATGGATGAGAAAGCTGATAACTGATATAATAGATAAAAACGAGCATTATGACACTTTGGTTAAATCACACAATAGATGAACGAATAGCAATGTTGCAACGTGCGGAAGAGAAGTTTCGTATTAATCAGGTTGCAATTGAAAAGGACTGGTGGGTAACTGTGGTGCTCAACGCTCTTTTCAAATGTTCATGTGCAGATCAACTCATCTTTAAGGGAGGTACAAGTCTCAGTAAAGGATGGAATTTGATAGAAAGATTCAGTGAGGATATAGACTTATCTGTAAGCCATGAATTCTTCGGTATAGAGAAGACGACAAAGAATCAGCGTGAAAAACTTCGCAAGAAGGCACGTAGGTATTTTCTTGATACAGTTTCAGCAGAGTTGGATGAAAATCTAAAGAAACTTGGTGTGGAAGGATACCATATAGAAAATGTAGTAGAGGAAATTGATGAGGATGGTAAGGCAAGTCCCGTTGCAAGTGATAAGGATCCGTCTGTCATTCTCGTTCATTATGAGTCTATGCTTGGTCATACGATAGAGTATATTCCGCCAAGAGTTAAGATAGAGATTAGTTGCTTGTCTATGAATGAACCTACGGAAGACCGTTTGATTTCATCATATATTGAGCAGACTTTCCCTGGAGAAGATGCGGCGGCTACAGCTACGGTCAGAACAGTTGTGCCTACTCGAACATTCCTAGAGAAGGCATTCCTGCTATGCGAGGAGTTTCAGAAACAGACTCCTCGTCATGTCCGAATGTCTAGACATCTTTATGATCTCGAACGCTTGATGGATACAGGATTTGGCAAACAAGCCCTGCAGGATATTGATTTGTATGAGCGTATAGTTAAGCATCGTTCCATATACTATGCTGTTGGGTATGTAGATTATTCTAAGTTGATGCCTAGTGAGATTGATTTCGTTCCTAGGCAAGAGTTGATGAAGGATTGGGAAGGTGATTATGCAGAGATGTGTAACCACTTTATCTATGGTCAGACTTTATCTTTCGAAAAACTTTTAGAGCGAATCAAGGAGTTGCAAGATAGGTTTAGAAAAGCCTTTTAGCGACTTTTACTCCTTAATAAAATGTTCAATAAAAAAGTTAGAAGGCTATAAGTGTTTGGTATTCAGCCCTAATATTCCTCTGGAATGATGACGAGTATTAATCTCGATGATAGGGCTGCTCTCTTATAAGAGGGTAGCCTTTTTCATCTTTTGTTTCTTGCTTATATATAATAATGTGTAAGAAATTCCGTTATCTTATTGTGTTGAAAAGATTTATCATTATATGGATTCTGCTAGTGGGGGTGCTCGAAATGAGGGCACAGTATGATCCTTCCTTCAGTCATTATTTTGACATGGAACCATCATTCAATCCTGCTGCTGTGGGTAAGCAGTCGAAACTTAATGTTGCGGCGGCCTACGCACTTGATATGGCTGGATTCGAACATAACCCCCGTACCTTTCAGGTGGCGGCTGACATGCCTTTCTTCTTGCTCAATCACCGGCATGGAGTAGGCTTGTCGCTACTGAATGACCAGATTGGTCTTTTTACTCATCAGCGACTGGCTTTACAGTATGCTTTGCAGAATAAACTCCTGGGTGGAACGCTGAGCGTGGGTGTGCAAGGAGGCATGCTGAGTGAGAAGTTTGATGGAAGCAAGGTGGATTTGGGAGAAAGTGGTGACCCTGCCTTTTCTACTTCAGACGTAAATGGAAGCGGAATGGATTTGAGTCTGGGTCTGTATTATCAGCATAAGGCCTGGTATGTAGGACTTTCTGCCCAGCATCTTACATCGCCTACGATAAATCTAGGTGAGACCAACGAATTGAAAATAGATGCCACATATTATTTGACAGGTGGATACAATATTCGACTGAGAAATCCGTTCTTAACAATAAAGCCGTCTGTTCTTGTTACAACAGATGGTACCACATGGCGAGGCGACCTGACAGGAAGATTGGTTTACCAATATGAAAAACGGATGTTGTATGGTGGAGTAACCTATAGTCCGGACAGATCGGTAACCGTGCTGGTAGGCGGTAGTTTCCATGGGGTAGTGCTTGGTTACAGTTACGAGGCATACACCTCTAAACTCAGTGCCGGAAATGGCAGTCATGAACTCTTTGTAGGGTATCAGACCGATATCAACCTGACCAAGAAAGGCAGAAACCGTCATCAGAGCGTCAGAATATTATAATGTAAATAGAAATAAGAACATAGTAGAATCATAAAACAATGAAGAAAAGTATATTGCTCCTTAGTGCATTCGCTATATTGCTCACCTTGAGCGGCTGCTTCGGTGCCAAGCAAGCTTCTGTTGCAGGCAGAGGTGGCGAGGTGGTTGGCGTGAGCGGTAGAAGCTTTGTAGAGCCAGCCCCTTATGGTATGGTAAAGATAAACCGTGGCTTCCTGAAAATGGGAATGGAGACCCAAGACTCACTCTGGGGAATGAAAACACCACGCAAGGATGTGTCGGTGGATGGATTCTGGATGGATGATACCGAAATCACCAATTCAGAATATAAGCAGTTTGTGGCTTATGTGCGCGATTCTATTCTTCGTACCCGTCTGGCTGATCCTGCTTATGGAGGCGACGAGACTTACATGATTACTGAAGATAAGAATGGCGATCCGGTTACACCTCATGTAAACTGGAAGAAAGCGCTGCCTAAGAAACCTAATGAGGATGAGCAGAGAGCTTTTGAAAGTTTGTATGAAACCAATCCGGTTACAGGAGAAAAACTCATCGACTGGCGCCAGCTCAACTATAAATACGAAATCTATGATTATACAGCTGCGGCTCAGCGTAAGTTCCGTCTGAATCCCCAGGAACGTACCTTCAACACCGATGTGAAGATAAATCCGGACGAGGTGGTGATGATTTCAAAAGATACCGCTTATTATGATGATGAGGGTAGAGTGGTGCGTGAGACCATCAACCGTCCGCTTTCAGGACCATGGGACTTCCTGAATACCTATATCGTGAATGTTTATCCTGACACTACCTGTTGGGTAAACGACTTCAGAAATGCAGAGAATGAAACCTATCTGAGAAGTTATTTCAGCAATCCTGCGTATAATGACTATCCGGTAGTCGGTGTTACCTGGGAACAGGCAAATGCCTTCTGTGCCTGGAGAACAGACTATCTGTTGAAGGGCTTAGGTCCTGAAGCAAGATATGTGCAGCGTTACCGTCTGCCAACCGAGGCAGAATGGGAATATGCTGCAAGAGGCAAGAACCAGAATGAATTTCCTTGGGACAATGCGGATGTAAAGAACGGGGATGGTTGTTTTTACGCCAATTTCAAACCAGACAGGGGCAACTATACCAAAGACGGCAACCTGATAACCAGCAAGGTGGCTATCTATTCGCCAAATTCTAATGGACTTTACGATATGGCTGGTAATGTGGCAGAGTGGACAAGTACCGTTTATACAGAGGCGGGTGTTGACGCTATGAGCGATTTTAACCCAACTTTACAGTATAATGCTGCCATAGAAGATCCTTACCGTTTGAAGAAGAAGAGTGTAAGAGGTGGTTCCTGGAAAGACCCAGAGTCGTTTATCCGTTCGGCATGGCGCACTTTCGAGTACCAGAATCAGCCTCGCTCATACATCGGATTCCGTTGTGTGAGAAGTCTTGCTACTACGGCTAGCGGAAAACAGAAACCATTGAAGAATAAGAATAGGAGATAAATAATATGAGCTATTATAGCAAATTCAATATCGTATACCGCTTACAGAAGTGGATGGATAGTGTGCCGGGTCAGACATTCCTTAACTATGCTTACAGTTGGGGTGCCTCTATCGTAATCGCTGGTACCCTCTTTAAGTTGACCCATCTTCCTGGTGCCAATCTCATGCTTTTCTTAGGTATGGGAACCGAGATTCTCGTGTTCTTCCTTTCTGCTTTCGACCGTCCTTTCGACAAGACAGCCGAAGGTAGAGACTTGCCTACCCATGCTACAGAGGAGTATCTGGAAGGAAAGGTGTCGGCTGAAGAAATGATGACTGCCAAGAATCGTTCTGAAACCATTCAGCCTCAGGTTGCTTCTCCTGTCTCTCCTGTAATGACTGCTGCGCCAGAACTGACTCCACTTAATCCTGAGGTAGTGGAAGTTCAGAACAGCTACGTTGAACAGTTGAAGAGCCTGGTAGAAACCTTGAGTAAGGTAAACGAACAGAGTAGCCGACTGACTCGTGACAGCGAGGAGATGGAGAATCTGAACCGTACCTTGACAGGTATCAGCAGGGTATACGAGATGCAGCTGAAAAGTGCCAGCCAGCAGATTGGTACCATTGACCAGATCAATGAGCAGACCAAGATGATGGCAAAGCAGATAGAACAGTTGAACAAGATTTATACCCGTATGATTGATGCCATGACCATCAATATGCGTGTGGCGGCTCCTCATGTAACAAGTGAAGAGTAAAGACGAAGAAAATAAATAGAATCAAGCAAATTTATATCCATGGCAATCAAGAAAAGACCGGTTTCGCCTCGCCAGAAGATGATTAACCTGATGTATGTCATCCTGATGGCTATGTTGGCGCTGAATACTCCTACAGATGAGGAATTCGGTGTCAAAGGCAAGTCTATTGTCGAGAAAATCAAGAAAAGTCTTGCCGATGATGGGAAGAAATCGGATGAGGAGAAGAAAAATATAGATCTGGTAGAACTGAATGTGAATGAACTCGATGCATTCGTTATTCCAGAGAAAACAACCCTCTATGCCGGTGAACGTTTCAATTCGCATGTGGTGATGGCTGCAATAGACAGTACACAGCGCCCGGAAATCTATGTGAATGGTAGTAGGCTGAATGCCGAGAATGGCAGATACAGTTTTGTGGCAGGTGGCGTAGGTGAGCATCAGTTTGGCGGTTACATTCTGATGAGAGGCAAGAATGGCGAGATGATGCGACGCAATTTCGTTCAGAAATACACCGTATTGCCTGTTCCTAATACAGCTACCGTTGCTGCCGACCTGATGAATGTGCTCTATGCAGGCTATGCCAATCCTATCAGCATCAGCGTTCCTGGTGTTCCGGCAAATGCTATCTCTGCAACCATGACAGGCGGTTCTTTCGTAGCTAAGGGCAATGGTCATTTCGTGGCTACACCTTCAGCGGTGGGTAAGGATGTTACCATCCATGTGACAGCCCGCGATAAGGGACAGGTGAGAAGTCTGCCTCCATTCGTATTCCATGTAAGAAAACTTCCTGACCCAACAGCTTATATTGCGATGGGTACAGACAGATTTAGAGGTGGTGCTCTATCGAAAGGTGCTCTGATGGGTGCTCCAGGCATTCATGCAGCCATAGATGACGGACTCCTTGATATTCCGTTTAAGGTGCTGGGCTTCGAAACCGTATTCTTCGATAATATGGGAAATGCCATACCTTTGGCTTCGGCGGGTTCCAATTTCTCAGAACGACAGCGCGAAGAGTTCAGAAAACTGTCAAGAAACCGACGCTTCTATATCTCGCATATCAAGGCTGTAGGTCCTGATGGAATTACCCGAAATCTGCCGGCAGCAATGGAAGTTATCGTCAGGTAAGTGAAGTAAGTGAAGAGTGAAAAACGAAGAGTGAAGAATTCAACGGCTTTGCTAATCATAAAGTTCAATGTTCAAAGTTCAATGTAATGAAAAAGATATTATTCATATTCATGCTTTTGGGAATGGTGCAGAGCATCATGGCACAGCCAGCGGCTCGCAGAAAGCAGGCTCAGCAAAAGGCACAACAGTCGAATGCTGACAATATGACCTTGCGTGCCAAACTCTATTTCCCTACAGCCATTCCGATGGATGAGGACGTGGTTTGGAGAAGAGACATCTATCGTGAACTCAATCTCACAGATGATGCCAATGCAGCCTTGTATTATCCTGTAGAGCCAACAGATGGTAAGATGAATCTCTTTACCTATATCTTTAAACTGATGTTTACGGGTAGAGTACCTGTTTATCAGTATCGTATGGATGGTAATGAAGACTTCTCTGCCGCCAACCGTCTTACTCCGAAAGCATTTGTAGATAATTATCATATCTACTACGAGAAGACTGATAACGGAAAGGTGCATATTGATGACAGCGATATTCCATCAGCAGAAGTGAAGGCATACTATGTGAAGGAGACTTCTTATTATGACCAGAAAACAGCTTCTTTCCATACCAAGGTATTGGCTTTGTGCCCTATCATGATCCGTAATGATGACTTTGGAGATGTAGGAAACAAGTATCCGCTCTTCTGGGTGAAGTATGATGATCTGGCTCCTTTCCTGGCTAAGCAGCAGCTGATGACCAGTAATGTGAACAATGCTGCTGTGATGAGTGCAGAAGATTATTTTACCAAGAATCTGTATCAGGGTAAAATCTACAAGACCAATAATATGCAGGGCAATACCCTGGCACAATACTGTCCTTCGGATACGGCTATGGCGAAGGAACAGAAACGCATAGAAGCTGAGTTGGAAGCCTTTGAGAAGAATATCTGGGGTAATCAGGCTCGGAAGGATTCTCTTGACAGTATTGCCAAGGCTGAAAAGAATATGGATGCCAAGACTCTGAAGAAAAGCCGTAACAGAAGAAGTGGTTCTGCATCTAAACCAGCTAAGACTTCTACTGTTAAAAAACGCAGATCAGGAGGAAGCAATGTTTCTTTTGGTGGCTCAGCTAGAGTAACGGTTCGTAGAGAACGTCATTAATTTATATAAGAATTAAAGTAAATAAAGAATGAAGAAAGTTTTATCAGTATTAATGGTTGTAGCAGCCATGATGTTTACTACAAATGCTAATGCCCAGATTAAGTTTGGTTTGAAGGGCGGTTTGGATGTTACTAACATGTCTTTGAGTAACGATGTATTCGATGCATCTAACAAGACAGGTTTCTTTGTTGGTCCAATGGTTAAGGTTACTATCCCTATTGTTGGCTTGAGTTTTGATGCTGCTGCCTTGTACGATCAGAAGGAAGCTAAGGTGTCTGTAGATGATGCAGAGACTACAATGACTCAGAAATCTCTTAATATCCCAGTAAACGTACGTTATGGCTTCGGTTTGAGCAGCTTGGCTAATGTTTTCGTTTTCGCTGGTCCACAGTGGGGTATCAACGTTGGTGACAAGAACTTCGAGTGGAATAAATCAGGCTGTTATTCTCTGAAGAAAACAAACTTCAGTGTAAACGTAGGTCTAGGTGTTACCCTGCTGAGCCATCTCCAGCTCTCTGCAAACTATAACATCGCTTGCGGTAAGACTGCAGATGTTACCTGGGAGGAAACAGGCAAAAATATTGTGAATGGTAACAGTAAGAATAACAGTTGGCAGATTGCTTTGGGTTATTGGTTCTAATCTAGCAAAAGAACAGGACAGATTATGTGTGAGAACATCGTATGGTCTCGCCTAGTACATCTTAAAATATATAAAAGCAGGTATCCGATGATGGGTATCTGCTTTTTTTTTGCTAACTTTGCAAGTCGAAAGTCTGAATGGTGGATATTTCAAGGTTAAAGAATATTAGAAATGAAGTATGTAGATGTGATATTACCCCTTCCGCTCGACGGAACCTTTACTTATTCTGTCCCTGATGGGATGGAAGGGAAAGTTGTGCCTGGGGTACGCTTGCTGGTTCCTCTTGGTAAAAGTAAGAAATATATCGCAATGGCTACCCGGCTGCATAATGATAAGCCTGCATTCTCCTGCAAACCTGTCGAGGCGGTACTTGACAATACGCCTTCGCTGTTGCCTCAGCAGATGAGATTGTGGCAATGGATTGGCTATTATTATATGGCTCCTTTAGGCGATGTCTATAATGCTGCCATGCCTGGTGGACTGAAATCTACAGAGAAATTCAAGCCCAAGATGGAACTCTATGTAGAACTTGCCAGTACGTACCGTAGTGAGCAGGCACTTCATGTAGCGCTCAACTTGGTGCAAAGAGCCTTGAAGCAAGCCAAAACTTTAACCACCTTTCTGAGTCTCTCGCATTGGGACAGTCTTGATGGAGATACGCCTAGGGAAGGTATAAAAAAAGTGACCAAGGAAGAACTGATGAATGAGAGCCATTGTACAGCTGCTGTTGTCAAGGCGCTTATTGATAGAGGAATCCTCTTTACTTACGAATTGGAAATAGGACGATTGAATACGAATGGAGAATCTCATCTTGACTTGATTAAACCTCTCTCCTTGGCTCAGCAAGATGCCTATAATGGTATCCTGATGCAAATGATGAAAAAGGATGTTGTATTGCTTCATGGTGTGACATCCAGCGGAAAGACGGAAATCTACATTCATCTTATCAGAAAAGCCATAGAGGAGCATAAGCAGGTGCTCTATCTTCTGCCGGAAATCGCTCTGACCGTACAAATCATGGAGCGCCTTCATAGAGTTTTCGGTGACCGGCTGGGCATCTACCACTCTAAATATAGTGATGCTGAGCGTGTAGAAATCTGGCAGAAACAACTCTCTGATCATCCCTATGATGTAATCCTGGGTGCAAGAAGTGCCGTCTTCCTGCCTTTTAAGAATTTGGGACTCGTCATCATAGACGAAGAGCACGAGACTTCCTTTAAACAACAGGATCCTGCTCCGCGCTACCATGCCAGAAGTGCTGCCATAGTGCTTGCCAAGATGTATGGGGCAAAGACATTATTGGGTACGGCTACGCCTTCGATGGAGAGTTATTATAATGCGCAGCAAGGCAAGTATGGACTGGTAGAACTGAAAACAAGATACAAAGGTGTTCAGCTGCCGGAAATTCAGGTGGTAGATGTAAAAGACTTGCGCCGCCGTAAGATGATGAGCGGTCCTTTCTCTCCACAACTTTTGGCTGCAGTAAGAGAGGCTTTGAAGAATGGGCAACAGGCAATTCTCTTTCAGAATCGTCGTGGTTTTGCGCCGATGGTTGAATGTAAGGTATGTGGTTGGGTGCCGAAATGTAAGAACTGTGATGTCTCGCTTACGTTACACAAAAGCATTAACCTGCTGACTTGCCATTATTGTGGTTACACTTATCCGGTTCCTACGGAATGTCCTAACTGTGGCAGTACGGAAATCATGGGACGTGGTTTTGGTACCGAGAAGATAGAAGACCAGATAGCGGAAATCTTTCCGGAAGCCAAGATTGCCAGAATGGATTTGGATACAACACGTACACGAAATGCCTACGAACGTCTTATCGCAGACTTCTCTGAAGGCAGAACGAATCTTCTCATAGGCACGCAAATGGTTTCTAAGGGTCTCGATTTCGATAAGGTGAGTGTAGTAGGCATCCTGAATGCTGATTCTATGCTCAACTATCCCGATTTCCGCGCCTACGAGCATGCTTTCATGATGATGGCACAGGTGAGTGGTAGAGCTGGAAGAAAAGGTAAGCGTGGCTTGGTGATTCTCCAGACCAAGAATCCTACCTTGCCGGTAATCGGACAAGTGGTACATAATGATTATGCAGGTTTGTATCAGGGTATTCTGGAGGAGAGAAGAACTTTTCATTATCCACCTTTCTTCCACCTGATTAATGTGTATGTAAAACATAAATATGATAAGGTATGCGAACAGGCTAGCCATGAGCTCAGCAAAACGCTGAGAAGCTGGTTTGGCGAGCGTGTGTTGGGACCCGATAAACCTGCTGTGGCAAGGGTTAAGACGATGAACATTCGAAAGATTGTTATCAAACTGGAAAATGGTATTGACCAGCAGAAGGTGAGAGAATATCTGAAGTTTGCTCAGCAACAGATGGGAAAGGATCCGAGATATGGAGCTCTGCAGATTTATTATGATGTAGACCCGTTGTAGTTTCCTGGACATCCTTTTCTCTGGCAGAATGGAAGAAAATAAGATTGGTAAATAAAATGAAAAAGGCTATCCGTTACTTGTTGCAAGAACGGGTAGCCTTTTAATTATGATAATTGTAGTTATGTTTAGAAGTTGATGTCAAGACCTACTGCGAATACGTTGTTGTTACGTGTGTAGTCAGAACTGTAGGTCTTTCCTGTTAGTTCTACTTTCTCTGAAGTCTTCTTGTGCTGATAGAAGGTATGGAAGTAAGCTACGTTCAGATCCATCTTCTTGTTGATGTGGTATACACCACCAACTGCTACAGAGTTTGAACTGACAACGAATGATTTGTCGTCCATGTATCTTTTTGAAGCTGGTGTGTCAAGGTTCTCTTCAGGCAAACCATAGTTGGTATTCTGCCAACCTGTACTCAAGGTAATCTTCTTGTTTACATCTACCTCGACACCTGCGTTGTACTCCAATGTACCACGCTTTAACTTTTCCTGTCGGTTGTTGTAAGATGTAGCGTGCTTGTCATCGAACCAGTGGAAACCTACGTTTACGCGTACTGCATTTACAGGGCTGTAACCTACACCGAGTGCCAGATAAGCAGGAATATCACCAGCAATCTTCTTGCCATCCTCATATTCACCGATAGCCTGTTCGAGCTCTGTGTCGAACTGAGTCTTCAACTGACCCATTGCTCCCTTGATTGTAGGATCTGCCAGAATGGCATCTGCAGCCTGTTCAGGTACACCACCTGCGATATAAGCATTGCGGAGATTGGCTGGAAGGTTACCGATACTTGGTACCTGGTTTACTGACTTGTTCTTCAAGCGGATACGAGTCTTGAACTCATACTTGGCAGCGAAGTTCCATTTGCCAGTTTTGAAATCAACACCGATGATAGGGGTGAAGCCCACACCGCTCTGGTCACAGCTCAACTCGATATTGGCAGCTTTCTCCTTAGTTGGGTCAAGTACCATATAGAGAGGCATTGCGCCAACCTTGATGTTCTCTACATAACCATAGTAGTTGGTAGAAGCATAGACACCACGTACGCCTGCGAATGCACTGAAGTTGTCGCTGAACTTATAAGCTGCACCCAGAGAGAGACCATAGTAGTACTGGCGGCCGTGCATATAACTGTTGTAGCTATACTTGCCTTCCTTTCCGAATTTATCATTGTTGGTGAAAACAGCTGGTACACGATACTGTGCTGCAACCTGGTCTACAGCACCAGCCAACTGGCAAGCAGCCATTGCTGTCTCAGCTACGATCTTCTCGAAAGAGCCAAGACCGTTGTCGAAGGTACACTTACCACCGCCACCTGTGAGGGCGAAGCTAGCCTGGAGTGACCATCTACCTTTATTATAAGCATACTGGAATGAAGGGATGACAGGCGCAAAAGCCTCACCCTTGAAAGTACGAGGAGTAATAGGATTGTTCACATTGTTGGTGAACAATGCATAATCATTTTCAATACTACGTGTCTGGTAAGCCAACTGCCAGTTGATGGCGAGATGGTGACCTTCACCCATGAATACAACTCCGGCTGGATTGTAATAAACACCGTCGATACCAATTGAAGCCTCACGGCTCATCATTCTGTTGAATGCTACATGTTGATTGGTGTTGGTGAGCAAACCGCCTGCAAAAGAAGGGGTTGCACAAGCCATCGCAATGGCTAAACTAACTAATTTTAGTTTCTTCATCTTAATTATATTAAATAAAAACGTCCGCAAAGGTAACTATAATGTTCTATTTCGCTATTTATTTCGTAAAATATTTAAAACATATTAACGCAAAAAGCCCTTTCTCTTGCACAGATTTTAAAAACTGTGCAAGAAAAAGGACTATTATTAGTTATGTTTTACCTTTTTGTATATCCGTTTTTACGCTTTACGGCATAAGAACTTCACGTAGTGTATCTTTACTCTTATTCTTTAGACTCTTGACTCGTCTTTTTGCCGGCATTCTGTCTTACGTTCAAGTGAGGATACGAAATGCGGGTATGGTAAATAGCCTTGAGTCGTTCGATGAGTACCTGCTTAGCGAGAGCGATGTCTCGGAACGTGATAGGGCACTCCTTGAAGAAACCATCTGCCACCTGTCCGTCGATGAGCTTGTTGACGAGGTTGCTGATGCTTTCTTCTGTATATTCGTTAAGAGAGCGCGAAGCCGCTTCAACCGTATCTGCCATCATCAGGATAGCCTGCTCGCGGGTAAATGGGTTCGGTCCAGGATATTGGAATTGCGACTTGTCAATTACCTCTGTAGGGTGGGCATTACAGTAATTAATATAGAAATACTTGGTGATGCCCGTTCCGTGATGAGTAGTGATGAAATCCTTTATGATGCCTGGCAGACCAACCTTCTCTGCCATCTTCAGACCTTCTGAAACATGGCTTATGATAATCTGTGCACTCTCAAGGTCGCTTAACTGGTCGTGAGGATTTACGCCCGCCTGATTCTCTGTGAAGAAAACAGGGTTAGTCATCTTACCGATATCATGATAGAGTGCTCCGGTACGCACCAGGAGACTGTTGGCTCTGATGCGGTTGGCAATCTCTGCTGCCAGGTTACCTACGGTGATAGAATGCTGGAAGGTGCCTGGAGCAATCTCACTCAGGTTGCGAAGTAATCCCTTGTTGGTATTTGACAGCTCGAAGAGTGTAACATTAGATGTAAATCCAAACATCTTTTCTATAATGTACATGAGCGGATAAGAGAGTAGCAGGAAGATGCCGTTTACGGTAAAGTAGGTATACATGCTGGCATCTACGTTGAACACCTGGTTGTCCTGCATCAGCTGAAGGGCAAGATATACTATACCGCTGGCTATAGTCACCAACAGGGCTGTGATGAATATCTGCGAGCGCTTGCTGAGTTCACGCAAACTGTAAATAGCAACAAGACCTGCTACCAGCTGTACGATGATAAACTCGTACTGGTATTTTACAGCTGCTGCACAAATGAGAATCATCGTAACGTGGCTGATAAAGGCTGTGCGCGAGTCCATAAACACACGTACGAAGATAGGCGCCATGGCAAATGGGATGATATAGACACTGAAGAAATTGTGTTTCATCATGAGTGACACAAAGATAGGGAACAGCGTAATCATCGCATAAAGCATGGTAATGCTGCGCGGCTTATCAAAATAGTCTTTTCTGAAAAGTGAGAGATAAGAGGTAAACAGCATGACAAGGATGAAGATAAACAGTACCTGTCCGATGATCGTGGTTGTCAGCTCTTCCTGGGTAGAGCTGCGACGCTTCATCTCCTTATCGAATGAATTGAGCACCCGATAGGTATTGTTCGTAATCACTTCTCCACGGTCCACAATCTTCTGACCGCTCATCACCATTCCGCTTGCCAGTGGAATGCTGCTCATCATGTCGGCTTTTTCAGTCTCGCTTCTTTCCTTATCATATATGACGTTGGCTTCAACATAATTGTTAAGGTTGCAACGGGATAAAAGCTGCCGCTGGGTTGCCAGCTTCTCATCGTAGAAGATGCGTTCGTAAGCGGCAATAGTAGAATAGAACGAACCGATAGGCACGCTCTTCACATTCTTTCCGTTGATAATACGTATCATACTCGTAGAATCTTTGTAGATACGATTATATTCCGTGGTATTGATGATGCCGGTCTGATAAAGGCGCTGAAGCTGGTGGGCTATGAGTCCCACATATTCTTTTGGCAAACCTGGTACACCTTGGCTGAAGTCGTGCAGGAAACGGCTCACCTGTTCACTGCCGATGGATTCATTGACAGTATAATAAGGTTGGAATTGCTTCATCAGCGAATCCTGTTCACGCTTGATGGCTTCATCGGTCTTATAGATCGGAAAGTCAAATTTTGCGATGACGGAACCATACATCCATGGCTTTCCAACATCGTACCGGAACATCCTTCCTTCGTTGCGAGGAAGGAACCAAACAATGATAGCAACGGTAATTAATATCAAAACCGTTTTTGTGGCGAAATTGCGCCAATAGTTCTCTTCTGGGTTGTTAAATATGCTCATTTTCCTACTTTTTTCTTACTTATTTCGTTTTACAGTGCGAAAATACGAAAAAAAACGGCTAAAATCGCAAAAAAAGATGTAAATTTGCAGAAAAATTTGAAAATAGCTATAAAAAGACATGGCAGATAGAAAAGTAAGGGTGCGTTTTGCCCCTAGTCCAACGGGTGCATTGCACATTGGCGGTGTTCGTACCGCTCTGTATAATTATTTGTTTGCTCGCCAACATGGAGGTGAGCTGGTGTTCCGTATTGAGGATACAGATTCTCATCGTTTCGTGCCTGGAGCCGAAGAATATATCCTGGAATCTTTCAAGTGGCTGGGTATCCAGTTTGACGAGGGTGTAAGTTTCGGTGGAGAGCATGGACCTTATCGCCAGAGTGAACGTCGTGATATTTATAAGCAGTATGTTCAGCAGCTCTTGGATAATGATAAGGCGTATATTGCTTTTGATACTCCTGAGGAGTTGGAAGCGAAACGTGCCGAAATCCAGAATTTCCAGTATGATGCTCATACTCGTATGCAGATGCGCAACTCTCTGACTCTTTCTAAGGAAGAGGTTGATAAGCTGATTGCTGACGGAAAGCAGTATACTGTACGTTTCAAGATTGAACCGGGACAGGAAATTCACGTGAACGATATGATTCGTGGTGATGTGAAGGTAATGAGCGATATCCTGGATGATAAGGTGCTTTATAAGAGTGCTGATGAATTGCCAACTTATCACCTGGCAAATATCGTAGACGACCACCTGATGGAAATCTCTCATGTAATCCGTGGTGAGGAGTGGTTGCCTAGTGCGCCTTTGCACGTACTTCTTTATAAGGCTTTCGGTTGGGAAGATACCATGCCTCGTTTTGCGCATCTTCCTTTGCTTCTTAAGCCAGAAGGTAAAGGTAAGCTGAGTAAGCGTGATGGCGACCGCCTCGGTTTCCCGGTATTCCCGCTGGAGTGGCATGATCCTAAGACTGGCGAGGTTTCTTCCGGTTATCGTGAGAGTGGCTACTTCCCAGAGGCTGTAGTCAACTTCCTGGCGCTCCTCGGCTGGAATCCTGGTACAGAACAGGAAATCTTCTCTCTTGATGAACTGGTGAAGGCTTTTGATATTTCACGTTGCTCTAAGGCTGGTGCCAAGTTCGACTTCAAGAAGGGAATCTGGTTCAACCACGAATACATTCTGATGAAGAGCGATGATGAAATAGCTAACCTCTTTGCCCCTATTGTTGCCAACAATGGTGTAGAGGAAACTCTGGACCGCGTAAAGCAGGTGGTACACATGATGAAGGATCGTGTGAACTTTGTCTATGAACTGTGGCCATTGTGTTCTTTCTTCTTCATTGCTCCTACAGAGTATGATGCTAAGACAGCCAAGAAGCGCTGGAAGGAATATTCTGCACAGCAGATGACAGAACTTGCTGATGTGCTTGAAGGTATTGAGGATTTCTCTATCGAAGGTCAGGAACCTGTCGTGATGAAATGGGTAGAGGATAAGGGCTATAAGCTGGGTGATGTGATGAACGCATTCCGTCTGACTCTCGTAGGTGAGGGTAAGGGCCCGGGTATGTTCGATATCTCAGCCTTCCTTGGCAAGGAGGAAACTCTGCGCCGTCTTCGCAAGGCAATCGAAGTTTTGGGTTAATTCACAATAATTTCTCTCTGAATGGCTTTCTGCAGCATTTTGCTGAAGGCTATTCAGAGAGTTCACGTATTTATAGATAGTAACCAATATAAAGAAATATCATGATCTATAATATCGTAATATATTTCGTCCTTTGGGGCATAGCCATTGCAAGTCTGTTCAATGAAAAGGTGCGCAAGATGTGGCGTGGTGAGCGTGAGGCTTTCAAAATATTGAAGCAGAAGGTGGATCCTAACGCTAAGTACATTTGGTTTCATGCTGCATCGCTCGGTGAGTTTGAGCAGGGACGACCTTTGATGGAACGTATCCGCAAGGACTATCCTCAGTATAAGATTCTGCTTACCTTCTATTCTCCTTCGGGCTATGAGGTACGCAAGAACTATGAGGGAGCTGATATCATCTGTTATATGCCGGTGGATACTCGGTTGAACGCCATCCGTTTCCTTAGATTGGTACGTCCTGTGATGGCTTTCTTCATCAAGTATGAGTTTTGGTCTAATTTCCTTCATATCCTGAAATATCGCAACATTCCTACTTATAGCGTGAGCAGTATTTTCCGCGAGGATCAGGTGTTCTTCAAATGGTACGGCAGAAGCTATGCTGGAGTGCTGAAGTGCTTTACACGTTTCTTCGTGCAGAACGAAGAGAGCAAGCGGTTGCTCGAAGGTATCGGCATCACGGCTGTGGATGTGGTAGGAGATACCCGTTTCGACCGTGTTCTCCAGATAAAGGAGGCTGCCAAGCAATTGCCGATTTGTGAGGCTTTCAGAACAGGAGTAGCTTCATCTCAGTCTGCGGATGTACCTCATCATGATTTCAAGGTATTTGTTGCCGGTAGCTCTTGGCCACCAGATGAGAATATCTTTATACCTTTCTTTAATGAGCATAAGGATTGGCGCCTGCTGATTGCTCCTCATGTCATCGCTGAAGAGCATCTGAAGTTGATTCTTTCTCTGATAAAGGGCAAGAAGGTAGTGCGCTATACGCAAACTACTCCTGAAGAAGCTGCGGAGGCTGATGTCTTGATCATCGATTGTTTCGGATTGTTGAGCAGTATGTACAACTATGGTGATGTGGCTTATATCGGTGGTGGCTTTGGTGTAGGTATTCATAACACCTTGGAGGCTGCCGTATGGAATATGCCGGTTATCTTTGGTCCGAACAATAAAAAGTTTCAGGAGGCTCAGGGCTTGCTGAAATCGGGTGGAGGTTTTGAAATCAATACCTATGAGGATTTCTCAGGTTTGATGAGTTCTCTGATGAATGATGAGACCTTCCTGAAACAGGCTGGCGATAAGGCTGGCACCTTCGTGGCTCATTTGGCTGGCGCTACTGATAAGGTCTTGGCAAGTGTAAAGTTGTAATAGCTTCATTATATACATATATAAAAAGGTCTCATGAATGTTTTTCTTCATGAGACCTTTTCTTGTAAATGTATGTGCCGTAAACCAGGCATCCTGCCTTTATTTGATAATGCGGTAGTAATCCTCTTTTCTTGGTTTTACGGTATGAGGATGCGCAGAAGCATAACCCAAGGCTAAGGCTCCTACTCCCATCAAACCTTCTGGAAGATTCCAGTCTTTCATCAACTTCTTGCCTTCTTCTGATGCAAACATGCCGTCTTCACGGTTGATCCAGCAAGATGCAAGGCCGATAGAGTGGGCTGCAAGCATCATATTGCCTAAGATAAGGCTGCCATCTTTCACACCGTTAACGTTGCTTTCTGGTGCCAGAACGATAACGATGGTTGGCGCTCCATAGTAAGGATCGCTTTCTACACCCATGATTTCTGCGTTCATCTTGCGAAGCTGTGTGCAAATCTCAGAATTCTGAACGGCAACGATGAAAGGCTCCTGGGTTCCATGACCTGTAGCTGCCCATGTGCCGGCTTCTAATACAGTCTTCAACTCTTCGTCGGTAATCTGGTCTGCCTTGAAGCGACGAATGCTTCTTCTCTCCTTAATGGCTTTCAAAACTTCATTTTCCATCTTATCTTGTTTTAAACATTTTATTTAGAAATCTTTTCTCTTTCTTCGCTCTTTTATGCAGGGCATCCGCTCAAATCCTCTTCATCCATATACTGGCTGAGAACCCGTGCGATGCGAATCAATCCCTGCATCAGGGTCTTGCGAGGACAGGCGATGTTGAGGCGCAAGTAGCCCTGACCGGCCTTTCTACCATACATCGTGCCACTGTTGACGAACACCTTGCCATCGTTCATCAGTTTCTCATAAGCCTCGTCGCTTGACAGTTCGAATGGCAGAATATCGAGCCATACCAGGTAGGTGCCTTCAAGGCGGGTAACGCGAACCTGTGGCAATTCTGTATTGAAGAAATCCTTTACAGTCTGATAGTTCTCATAGAGATATTGGTTCAGTTCGTCGAGCCACTCTTCTCCTTCATTGTAAGCTGCCTGGAGAGCGATGATGCCGAATGGATTTACGTCACAAACCTCATTGATGTTGATGGCACGGTTGATGCGGCGGCGCAATGTAGCATCAGGACAGATGATGTTGGCTATCTGAAGACCTGCAATATTGAATGACTTTGATGGGGAATTCAATACTACGCAGTTGTCGCGGCAAGCCTCGCTGATGCTTGCAAATGGAGTATACTGATAGCCCGGCATGATGAGCTCGCAATGAATTTCATCTGCGATGACCTTTACCCCGTGTTTGAGACAGATGTCGTTCATTCGCTCCAGTTCCTCTTTCTTCCATACTCTTCCGGCTGGATTGTGAGGATTGCAGAGGATGAAGGCTGTGGTCTTCTCGTCGGCACACTTGCGCTCGAAGTCTTCGAAATCAATCTCATAAGTGCAGTTGCCCACACGTTTCAGTTCATTTTCTACTACTTCGCAGCCGCTGTTTGTGATGCAGGAGAAGAAACAGTTGTACACTGGAGTCTGCACCAAAACCTTTTCTCCAGGCATGCAGATGGCTTTCAGACAGCAGGAAATGGCAGGTACAACGCCTGATGTATAGAGAATCCACTCTTTCTCGATCTTCCACTGGTGGCGGTGGGAGAACCAGTTGATGATAGCCTCGTAATAAGAATCAGGTACGAGGGTATAGCCGAAGATGCCGTGAGCTACGCGCTTCTGCAGAGCTTCGATGATGCAGGGAGCAGTCTGGAAGTCCATATCTGCTACCCACATTGGGATAACGCCGTCTTCCTTTACCAAATCCCATTTGTATGAGTTGGTTCCACGACGTTCGATGATTTCATCAAAATTGTATTTCATATTTGTTTTCTATCTTTATTGTTTCTTCTATTTATATAGGATAAATACCTTATTTATATGAGATAAATACCTTATTTATATAGGATGAATACCTTATTTATATAGGATAAATCTCTTTTCCTTCTAATTGAAATCTTCGTTCATAGACTTTGAATCTCCGTTCAAAGACTTTGAACGTACATTCAAAGCTTTTGAACGGCCGTTCAATGTCTATGAACGGAGATTTCAGTTAAGTGTAAGAACAATTAGTTATGGGAGCAATTAGTTATTTACTTAATTGTTACCATTTTTATCATTACCTCTTAAACTATTTCGATTTATCTGTGATTTCACATGCACCCTTTGGTGCTTTGGCAAACTCAGTATATGTTACGCTTCCCACTTCGTCTGCCTCGATTCTTCCGGAGATAGGGTTCTTGATATTGGTGATACTTCCCTTGATCTGTGCATCGATGTTGGTGCAATCCTCGAAGGCACGGTCGCATTCCTTATCAAAGGTGCAATCCTCCAGAGTTACATGGTCCATGTAGCAGAGAGGCTGCTCGCCGCTGATGTGGCAACGTACGAACTTGATGTTCTTGCTGTGCCAGGCCAGATACTCACCATTCAATTCCGAATCATAGACGGTCACATTCTCGCATTCCCAGAAACTGTCCTTGGTTGTAATCTTTGCGTTGTGAATCTCCACATTTCTGCAGTATTGGAATACATACTTGGAGTCACTCTCCAGTCCATCTACATAGATATTCTTGGAGAACATGAACGGATAAGTTCCATCGTGGAGTTTTACGTTCTTCAGTTTCAAGCCATCTACCTTCCAGAAAGTCTCATCAGCATCTGTGATGTTTACGTTCTCCAGATTCAGATTCTTCATTTCGCGGAAGAATTTAGGACCATCGATGGTGCAGTCTTTCATCACCATATTGTCGCTATACCAGATGGCCGAGCGGCTTTCAGGGGCGAAGTAGCAGTCGGTAATGACAGAACCGTCAACATGCCACCAAGGGTACTTCCCGTAAAACTTGGAATGGTGGCATTCTATGTTCTTGCAGCATTTGATGCCCGACTCGCCGTCTGTAATCGTAATATCTTCTAAGCGTACATCGTGAGCACCGAAAAGAGGGCGCTCGCCCCCGAATGATTTGTTCTTTATTAATTCCATAATTTTCTATTATCCTTTTTTATTTGTTATTTCTGTGTGCAAAATTACAAAAATAATGCCAAACTTGTATAACCTGATTTACAGAAAAATGTAACGATATGGCGTATTTGCGGATAAATGGTCGCTGTTAAGGAAAAAGTAAATGAAAAAAGGCTGAATCATGAAGCATTTTCACGATTCAGCCCTTATCGAGTTAACTTCTAAAAATCCGAAGCGGAGAATTACAAGTTAGGGTTCATCTCTTTCCACTCAGCTACTGGAGGAACGATGCCAAGCTCTACGATCTCATCGCGCATCTTGCAAAGGTGCTCGTAAGACTTCTGGAGGCTAGCGAGCTCTTCCTCAGTACCTGCAGGCTCTGTGAAGTGAACACCAGTCTTGTCGATAGTAGTAGGCATAGCCATCATTACGTTCTTGAAGCCGAGCTTGTCGTGGTTTACATAGCAACCTGCTGGCAATGTGAACTTCTCGCCACCCATAGCAGCCTCGATCATCTTAACTGCGTTGTAAGCTGGGCTCTGGAATGAAGAACGGCCACGGAGCTTGATGATGTTAGAACCACCCTGTACTGTGTGGTGCTTGATCTCTTCCCAACGCTCGTCAGAAAGACCCATCTCTGCCAATGGCTTGCCGTCAACCTTAACCTGAGAAGCAAATACAGCCATCTGCTCGCCGTGACCACCGTAAGTGTGAGCGCCAGTAACCTTATCCTGCTGTACACCGAACTCGAGGGCCAAAGCCTGCTGCAGACGAGTTGAGTCGAGAGCTGCGAGTGATGTCAACTGGTTTGGCTTCAAACCTGAGTGGATAAGTGCTGTAAGAGCTGTAACGTCAGCTGGGTTGAAGATAACAACTACGTGCTCAACCTCTGGGCAGTACTTCTTGATGTTGTCACCGAATTCTGCAGCGATCTTGCAGTTGCCCTTAAGAAGATCCTCACGAGTCATACCCTCCTTACGAGGAGCACCACCAGAAGAAATGATATATTTAGCACCAGTGAAAGCCTCCTCTGGGTTAACAGTATAAGTTACGTTAACACCTGGGAATGCGCACTGCTGAATCTCATCGAAAACACCATGTACACCTGGCTCGAAGATATCATAAAGACAGATGTTTGGAGTAAGACCGAGCATCAAAGCGCTCTGTACCATGTTAGAACCGATCATACCGCCTGCACCGACGATAACGAGTTTGTCATTTGTTAAAAAATTCATAACTACAATTTTTATTTAAATGTTTATAATCTTTTTCTCCTGAAAAATAGCGGAATGTATTTGGAATAAAGTTTGTAAAACTCCTTCTTTTTACTTTCCGACCGCAAAATTAATAAAAAGTAATGTAAATCGTGCATATTTTTGCGCTTAAATTTGTTGTTAATTCTTAAAAATGTTATCTTTGTAATCTCTAATTAGCAAAATGCATTATTTGGAGATAAGTTAAACATTAAATTGCATAAAAATATGAATGAAATCGAATTGCGCTTAGCTAGATTGAGGGAGTTGATGAAGCGTGAGCATCTTTCTGCTTTTATCTTCCCTAGTACTGATGCTCATCAGAGCGAGTATGTTGCCGACCATTGGCGGGGAAGAGAGTGGATCTCTGGTTTTAACGGGTCTGCTGGTACTGCTGTTGTTACGATGACTTCGGCAGCTTTATGGACTGATTCCCGCTACTTCCTGGCTGCGGAAGAACAGTTGGAAGGTACTGAATATCAACTGATGAGGCTGAAAATAGAAGGTACGCCTACTGTCGCAGAATGGTTGGGGAAAGAATTGGAGGATGTACAATCTCCAGAGGTTGGACTTGATGGCATGGTCAACTCTTACAATTATGTTAAGGATTTAAGCTATTCTCTCCGTAAACTCGGTGGAATTACGCTTAGAACTAATTTGGACCCTTTGGCACAGATTTGGGAGAATCGTCCTTCGCTTCCTGCAAATCCTGTAGAAATCCAACCATTGGAATATGCTGGAGAAACGCTAGCCTCTAAGGTGGCGCGTATCCGTAAGTCTTTGAGAGAACTTCATGCAGATGGTATGCTCGTTTCAGCTTTGGATGATATTGCTTGGACTTTGAATCTTCGTGGTACAGATGTTCATTGCAATCCTGTATTTGTAAGTTATTTGTTGATTGAGAGCGGTAAAGTTTCGCTTTTCGTGGATGATAATAAATTATCTCCTGAAGTAAAACAGTATCTTCAAGATAATCAGGTTTCTCTCTATAATTATAATAAGGTGGAAAAATGCCTTGAATCATATTCGGAATATAATATCTTGCTGGATGGAGATGAAACGAGCTATTATCTGTGGAAAGCTGTAAAATGCCAGGAAATTGTTGCTGCAGGTTCACCTATTCCGGCTATGAAGGCTGTGAAAAATAAAGCTGAAATAGAGGGCTACCGTAGTGCGATGCTTAAAGATGGTGTTGCTATGGTTAAGTTCTTGAAGTGGCTGAAACCTGCTGTTGAGGCTGGCGGGCAAACAGAAATTTCCATAGATAAGAAATTAACTTCGCTGCGTGCAGAACAGAAACTGTTCAGAGATATTTCTTTTGATACGATTGCCGGATATGCGCAGCATGGAGCAATTGTTCATTATGAGGCAACTCCTGAAACTGATGTCGTTCTGAAACCGGAAGGCTTGATTCTGATAGACTCTGGAGCCCAATACCAGGATGGTACTACGGATATTACCCGTACCATAGCCTTGGGGCCCGTATCTGAAGAGATGAAGCATATTTATACCTTGGTCCTGAAAGCGCATATTCAGTTGGAATTGGTTAAATTCCCCGATGGTGCATCTGGAACACAGCTGGATGCTGTTGGAAGAGAGTGTATGTGGCGTGAAGGATATAATTTCCTGCATGGTACAGGACATGGAGTAGGTTCGTATCTCTGTGTGCACGAAGGCCCTCATCAAATAAGAATGGAGTGGATGCCTACACCTTTGAGAGCTGGAATGACCTTGACTGATGAGCCTGGTTTGTATCTGGCAGGTAAGTTCGGTGTAAGAATAGAAAATACGGTGCTGATTTCAGACTACATGTCTACTGAGTTCGGTAAATTCCTGCAGATAGAGCCTCTTACACTTTGCCCTATAGATACTACTCCAATAGATGTTGATATGTTGTTGCCTGAAGAGATTGACTGGCTCAATGCTTATCATCATTCAGTTTATGAAAAATTGTCTCCTTTCCTTGATGAAGAGGAGAAAATATGGCTTGAAAATGCTACAAAACCCATAAAATGAACATTTTAGAGTAAAAAGTTGAAGAAAAACTTGGTAGTTTGATAAAATAGATGTAATTTTGCACCCGCAAATTGTGGCATAGCCATATTTCGCATAGAATAACATAAGTTTAACATAATAAATTAAAAGCAAAAAAATGATTATTGTACCAGTTAAAGACGGTGAGAACATCGAGAGAGCTCTCAAGAAGTTTAAGAGAAAATTCGAAAAGACAGGTGTTGTTAAGGAGCTCCGTGCTCGTCAGCAGTATGACAAGCCTTCTGTTTTGAAGCGTCTCAAGATGGAACACGCCATCTACGTACAGCAGTTGCGTGCAAACGAGGAATAAAAGTAAAAAATCCTCAAAAAATTTGGTAGTTTAAAATAATTTTCGTAACTTCGTTGCCGAAATGAAAAAGGTACGACGTTATGTTGAGTATAGATAAGTTCTTGGAATATTTGCGCTCTGAACTGAACAGGTCGCAGAGGACGGTAGAAAACTATCGCGAAGATTTGAAACTCTTTGAGCAATATGCTAGGAACTTGTCTGAATCCTTCACTTGGGAATCTGTTGATTCTGATATGATTCGCAACTGGATGGAGCATATGATAGATGCAGGAAATAAGGCAACCTCGGTTAATCGCCGGTTGAGTGCTTTGAAAATGTTCTATCGGTTTGCTTTAGTCAGACATTATGTGAAGTCGGATCCTGCTCATAGTCTCAAAGGGCCTAAGGAAAGTAAACCGCTGCCTCAATTCTTGAAAGAAAATGAGATGGATGAGTTACTTGACAGGAAAATGTGGGGCGATGATTATAATAATGTACGCGCACGTACTATTATAATATTGTTCTATGAGACGGGAATGCGATTGTCGGAGTTGATAGGACTTGATGTTGACGATGTGAACTTTATCAAAAGAGAGATAAAGATTACGGGTAAGGGAAACAAACAACGTATAGTCCCTTTTGGTGACGAGCTTAAAAATGCTCTTTCAGAATATTTGGCTTTAAGAGCACAAAGAGTGAAGGTTAGGGCTGGAGCTCTTTTGCTTGCGGATAGGGGCGGACGGATGAGTCCGGTTCAAGTCAGAGAAATCGTGAAGGAGAACCTCGCAAGGGTTTGCTCGTTGAAAAAGAAAAGTCCGCACGTGTTGAGGCATACGTTTGCTACTGCAATGTTGAATCATGGTGCAGGAATTGAAAGTTTGAAAAGACTGTTAGGACATGCGAAACTCTCGACGACCGAGATTTATACGCATACAACGTTTGAACAGTTGAAACGAGTTTATATTGAAGCCCATCCTCGGGCGTAACCTTTTAAAAAAAATGGAGGTAACTATGGAAATTAAGATTCAGTCGATTCACTTCGACGCTACCGAGAAGTTACAGGCGTTTATCGAAAAGAAAGTCGCCAAGTTAGAAAAAACTTTTGAAGATATACAGAAAGTAGAGGTGCAATTAAAGGTCGTGAAGCCTGCTACTGCCTTGAATAAGGAAGTTCATCTGGAAGTTGCTGTCCCTGGAACCAAGTTGTTCGTAGAAAAGACATGTGACACTTTTGAGGAAGGAATTGATCAGGCAGTGGACTCAATGAAGGTTCAATTGACCAAATTTAAAGAAAAATCAAGGAATCGATAAAAAAAACTCGAAAAAATTTTGTTGATTCAAAAAATAGTTGTATCTTTGCAGCCGTTTTCCGGTAGATGGAAATTTAGCCGTATTGCGGCTGTAAAGATTGCCTCTTTAGCTCAGTTGGCCAGAGCACGTGATTTGTAATCTCGGGGTCGTTGGTTCGAATCCGACAAGAGGCTCAGAAAAAGAAAAGTTTGGGTAGTTACCAGAGTGGCCAAATGGGGCAGACTGTAAATCTGCTGGCTATG
>USSA01000026.1 GCA_900557255.1 uncultured Prevotella sp. | reverse complement strand
ACCAAGCCTTCCATTTCCCTGGCGGTCATACGCCTACTGAGCAGGAGGTGAAGACCTGGTACGCTCCCCTTGCCCAGAAAATGATGATGGAGTTTTCAGCAAAAGAAGAAAGATATTTCCAACATTTTAAAGGCGGCAAATACAAGTTCATCCATTCTGCCTTCGACTCCGAAACCCAGGAGCGCATGGTGGTTTATCAGGCTCTCTATGGAGACCAAGCCTATTGGGTAAGACCGGAAGATATGTTCTTCGGGAAAGTTACGAGGGACGGCAGAACTTTCAATCGTTTCACGGAAATAGATAAATTCTAACAATAGGAAAATGAGCATGAAACAGATAGAAACACTCGTCTTTGATTATGGAGGTGTCATCGTGAACATTGATGATGCCTCTGTTGTGAAAGCCATGGAGAGCCTGGGCGTAACGGCGTTCAAGCGACTAATCCATATCCGTAAGATCAAGAGACTGATGCACCAATATATTAATGGTCTGGTAGCGGAAGCAGAAACATTGAAAGAGATGCTGAGCCTTTGCCGCAAAGGAACCTCAACCGAGGATATTGAAAAAGTACTCGAAGAACTGTGTGGTAATCTGCCCGTAAAAAGACTGGAGGCATTGGTCAAGCTTCGGAAACGATACAAAATCTATCTGCTCAGCAACATCAACGATACGCTTTGGCAGAAGTCGGTCACTCTGATGAAGCTGCTTGGATATTCTACAGACGAGCTGTTTGATGAAGTCTTCCTCTCATACGCCATGCGGAAAGAGAAGCCATCCGTCGAAATCTATGAAGAGATGGCGCAGCAGACAGGATTGAATCCTGCCACCACCCTCTATTTCGACGACCGTAAAGAGAATGCCGAAGCTGGCAAAAACTTCGGTTTCCAGAGCGTACTGGTAAAGACCAATCATCTGGAGGAGCATCAGGAATGGCAAGAAATTAACAAGAACATAGTATGATAGTATAGATATGAATACATTACACAGTTGCCTCACCTACTATCTCCTTGCCATCAATGCAGTTGCATTCATCATGTACGGCATTGATAAATACAAGGCCAAGAAAGCCAAGTGGCGTATTCCGGAAGCCACGCTTTTGTTGCTGGCTGTACTTGGAGGAAGCATCGGAGCATGGATGGGGATGAAAGTCTGGCACCATAAGACGATGCACAAGAAATTCAAATACGGCATTCCTGCTATTCTCCTGATACAGATTGCGCTGATGGCGTATTTACACAGGAATCTTTGGAAACAAATAGTTTGAAGAAAATTATGGCAATGACAATTGATACAACAAACCTCTGTTCGCATCTTCAAAAGAAGCTGTTTGAACCTGAGGGAGTATATTATCCTATTTGGCAAGCCATGCAGAATAATGAGGAGTTGACTGCCGTGGTTCGCTCCCGACAGCTTCATATTTATCGTAATGGCAAGAAGATTCTCATTCTCGCTGGCAAGGCTCAGCCGAAGATTATCAGAGAAGATAAACTGAATGAATTGATAAAAACATAAAGAACAAAGCGTATGAATTTTCCTGAAATATATTCAGCAACAGGCATGATGGAGCTGATTCAGAAAATCGGCTTCCTTCCTCTCCTTGATAGCGGCATTGAAGGCTTCTCTGCCGAAGACATCGTGGCAGAGGATTGCCGATATGCAACTTTCCCTGAAGGCGGTTGGGACTGGCCGCCGCTCAATACTCCCGAAGAGCTCTATGGCAGGGAGGCTTGCCAATGCAACCGAACTCCCGAAGAGTCTTATCAGAGGATTTTCGAGCATCTGAAAGAAATCCTGCCTGATGCCTCGGATAAACAAATCATTAAATTAATAGGAGAAAAATAATCAAATTAATTAGAATAAAAATGAGAAAGAAATCAAGAGCAATGGATAGTGAGTGGGCATTGGAAGTAATGCACAAGGCTCCGTATATAACGGTCAGTTTTATTGACGAAGAAGGCAAGCCTTATGGTTTACCCCTGTCACTCGCATCAGATGATGATGTGAATTGGTATTTTCATGGTGCCTTGGAAGGCAAAAAACTGGAGGTAATCAAGACTCATCCCGAGGTTTGCCTTTCAGCCGTAACACGTTGTGCGCCTACAGTTGGTCCGAAAGACGGCAGTTTCACCCTGCAATTCAAATCAGCCATTGCATTCGGCAAGGCAGAAATCGTGACCGAAGATGCAGAGAAGATTCATGGTCTCCGACTAATCTGTGAACGTTTCCTTCCTCAACACATGGATGCTTTCGACGAGAGCATCGCCCGTTCCCTTTCACGCACGGCTGTAGTTCGCATCACACTTACTGAGCCACCAACCGGCAAGCGCAAGCAGTATGATAAAGAAGGCGTGGAAATGAAACATGGAAGAATGGAATAAAGAGGCAATTGCTCCTTCTATGTTGCATTAACGAGACGTTTTCTATAGGGGTGCTGAGTAGTTGCAATGTATGTTAAATCCAGTAAATCTTGTTAAAAAAATCGGCTATTAACTCGTATGTTTATATCTTTGCACGCAATTTTTAATAAGGATAACTCATAAAATATGAGAGAAAATATAAAAAGTGCAGCAATCTGCACACATCAAGTAGGCTTTTGGGGATTGCTCATCACTTTGGGCATCGTGTTCGGGGACATCGGTACTTCACCACTCTATGTGATGAAGGCAATTCTCCACACAGGAGAAGCTATCAACGAAAGTACTATTCTGGGCGCACTGTCCTGCATCATCTGGACACTCACCCTTCAAACCACCTTTAAATATGTATGTGTGGCGCTACGTGCTGACAACAATGGCGAAGGAGGCATACTCGCCCTCTACGCTCTGTTGCGCAAGCATAAGAGAAGATGGATTTACATTCTGGCCATCATTGGTGCCAGTACGCTGCTGGCAGACGGAATCATCACCCCTGCAATCACGGTTACCACAGCCATCGAAGGACTCGAAACCATCAGTCCGCATCTGCCTGTCATTCCCATCACACTTGCCATCATCAGCGTCATCTTCTTCGTGCAGCAGTTTGGCACAGAAAGCATAGGCAAGTCGTTTGGAGTTTTCATGCTGCTTTGGTTCCTGCTGCTGGGTGTGGTGGGAGCTTTCAATATCGCTTCTTCTCCGCTGATACTGAAGGCTTTCAATCCTTATTATGCCATCATCCTTTTGGCAAAATCACCAGAATGGTTCTTGATTCTAGGAGCGGTTTTCCTCTGTACTACTGGTGCAGAGGCGCTTTATTCCGACCTGGGTCACTGTGGCAGAAAGAACATCACTATCAGCTGGGCGTTTGTAAAGACCATGCTCATTCTCAACTATCTGGGACAGGGAGCATGGATACTGAACCATGTAGATAAAGCTTTGTCAGTCAATCCGTTCTACTCCATCATGCCGCAGAGCATGCTAATTTTCGCCGTCATCATGGCCACGGGTGCAGCCATCGTGGCGAGTCAGGCACTCATCAGTGGAACTTTCTCCATACTGAGCGAAGCTATGAACCTGCATTTCTGGCCGCGCATGCGAATCAAGCACCCTACCCATGTAAAGGGACAGCTGTTTATCCCGATGATTAACCTTGCCATGTACATCGGTGTGGTTCTCATCATCCTGCTGTTTCGCGACTCCTCGCACATGGAGGCAGCCTATGGTCTCGCCATTACCATCACGATGCTGATGACTACCCTGCTGCTTGGTTTCTACCTGAGAACCAAGGGGGTAGCTCGCCTCTTCACGCTGATGTTTATGGGCGCATACTGCTCCATCGAAGGAGTCTTCCTTGCAGCCAATCTATCAAAGTTTCTCGCAGGAGGATGGTGTACGATGCTTATAGGCGGAATTCTGTTTCTGATGATGTATGTGTGGGTTCGCGCCATGAAGATACGCCGCCAATACATCAGCTCTAAACCGCTGGATGAGTATTACAAGATTATCTCCGACATCAAGACCGACGAGAGCATCCCCAAATACGCATCCAATCTTGTCTATGTAAATCATGCCGATAAGGAAGGCACCGTGGATGATAAACTGCTCTACTCCATCATCAACAAGCAGCCGAAACGAGCTGACCATTACTGGCTTATAAACATGGAGTTTGTGGACACTCCTGACACGCTGGAATACAGTTGCGAAACCCTGGTGCCTGACACTCTCTACAGTGTAACTATGCACATAGGTTTCCGCATAGAACCTCGGGTAAGTCTCTATTTGCGACAAGTTGTGGAAGACCTGGTGGCCGACGGTAAGGTAGATTTGAGAAGTACATATCCTTCTCTGCGGAAAAACGGAATTTCTGGTGACTTCCGATTCATCATTATCCACCGCGTTTATTACCCGGAGAGTTCTTGTAACCGTCAACAGAATTTACTGATGAGTATCTACGCTCTCATCAGCAAGATTGGCATTGACGAGCCGAAGGCATTGGGTCTTGACACATCTATGGTAGCAGTGGAACGTGTGCCGCTCATCATCAACCATCGTAACAGAAGCAGCAGACGTATCGTCCAGAAGACGGATGACCAGATAATGGATTTATAGCATAAAAAAAAGTGTGTTTCAAAATATATTCAGGATATGGATAAGCAGATTTTTCAAACAGACTCACGTTCTCGCTGGAAAAAGTTCCAGTGGAGCATGAGAGTTATCGGGGCAATCATCGTATTGTTCATCATCGTATTTCTAACTTTATTCGCATTGGAAGGCAGTCCGAAGATTCCCTTCGTGCACGACTATCACAAGGTGATGACCGCAGAAAAGCCACTCATGCGCAACAATGAGACGGCAAAGGAATACAAGTCGTTCCGCCGCTTCTTCCACGAGAAGAAGATGCACACCAACTATGCCGAGGCCTCGATAAGAAAGACCCGTTTTACAGGAAAAAGTGGCCAACTCACCGAGAAATATCTCAGAGAGTGGAACAATCCGCGCATGGGAATCCGAGCTGCATGGTATGTAAACTGGGACAAGCGATCGCTGCTTTCACTGAAGCGCAACATCAGTCACATCAACCTGCTCATGGGCGAATGGCTGTTCATCAATCCGAAAACCGGAGTGCTCAATACTCAGGTAGATAAGAAAGCCCTTCGCCTGGCGCAGAAGGCAGGCGTGCCCGTAATGGCGATGCTTACCAACAACTATGGCGAAGACTTCAGAAGCGAAGCCATCGGCAGTATCATGAAGGATGCAGGCAGGAGAAAACTGTTTACGGAAAAACTTCTCGATGCCTGCCGTAAGTACAATTTCTGCGGAATCAACATTGACCTGGAAGACCTGCAGATAAACGACAACGCCCTGCTCACCACCTTTGTGAGCGAACTGTCGGCAGTCTTCCATAAGGAAGGACTCTATGTTACCCAGGATGTAGCTCCATTCAATGAAGACTACGACATGGAGCAGCTCGCCAAGTACAACGACTATCTCTTCCTGATGGCGTACGACGAGCACAACTCGGCAAGCAAGCCGGGCGACGTATGCTCACAGCAGTTTGTAGAACGTGCCACCGACTGGGCGGCACGCAATATTCCCAACGATAAGCTCGTTCTGGGACTGGCAGCCTATGGCTACGACTGGTGCGAGGAGAAACAGGGAGAAACCGTAACCTTCAACCAAGCCGTAGCCTCTGCTTTGAACGCTGGTGCTCCGATAGACTTCAACGAAGATTCATACAATCTGAACTTCTCATATATAGATGACAACAACAAGCTCCATCAGGTTTATCTCACTGATGCTGCCACCTCCTATAATATCATGCGCTTCGGGGCAGAATACCATCTTGCCGGATTCAGCGTGTGGCGACTGGGCACAGAAGATTCCCGTATATGGAACTTCTACGGCAAGGACATGAGTTACGAAAACACCTCCAACTGGAACCTGCAGAAGCTGCTCCAGATAAGAAGTCTGGACGATGTGAATTTCGTGGGCAACGGAGAGGTGCTGCAGGTGGAGTCGGAACCGCAGCCAGGCTACATATCCATCGTGAAAGACAAGGATGACGGACTTGTTGCCAATGAAATATACCGCAAACTGCCATCCAATTATACTGTAACAAAAATCGGTCGCTGCCACGCCAAAGACCTCGTTATCACCTTCGATGACGGTCCTGACAGCAAATGGACTCCCCAGGTGCTCAGTATTCTGAAGGAACACCACGTACCTGCAGCATTCTTCATGGTAGGTCTGCAGATGGAGAAGAACCTGCCCCTTGTGAGGAAGGTGTATGAAGCCGGGCACACCATCGGCAACCACACCTTTACCCATCACAACGTGATAGAGAACTCCGACGACCGCACCTATGCAGAGCTGAAGCTCACGCGAATGCTGATAGAGAGCATAACCGGGCACAGCACCATCCTGTTTCGTGCCCCATACAACGCCGACAGCGACCCAACCCAGCATGAGGAAATAGAGCCGATGATTCTTGCTTCACGCCGCAACTACCTGATGGTTGGCGAAAGCATCGACCCTAACGATTGGAAGCCGGGCGTAACAGCCGACCAGATTTACCAGCGTGTTACCGATGGCGTACACCACGAAGACGGTCACATCATCCTGCTCCACGATGCTGGCGGTATCACCCGCAAGGCAACCATACAGGCCCTGCCGCGCATCATCACCACCCTGCAGAAAGAAGGCTATCGCTTCATCTCGCTGGAGGAATATCTGGGGATGAAACGCGAGACACTGATGCCTACGATACAGAAAGGAAAGGCTTACTATGCCATGCAGATGAACCTCACACTGGCAGAATTCATCTACCATCTGAGCGATTTTATCACCGCACTCTTCCTCGTATTCCTCGTCCTCGGATTTATGCGACTCATATTCATGTATGGTCTTGTCATCAAGGAAAAACGAATAGAACGCAGACGCAATTATGATAATCTCGGCAAGGAGAATATGCCTAAGGTTTCCATCATTGTACCAGCCTATAACGAGGAGGTAAACGTAGTAAACACGATTTACAATCTGATTGAGCAAGATTACCCTTTGTTCGATATCGTAGCCGTGGACGACGGCAGCAAAGACCATACTCTTGCAAGACTAAAAGAGAAATTCGGCAATCATCCGAAGGTGGCAATCTTCACCAAGCCCAATGGAGGCAAGGCGGCTGCCCTGAACTTCGGATTGAGCCACACAGATGCCGACTTCGTAGTATGTATAGATGCTGATACGCAACTGCGCCACGATGCCTTGAGCAAGCTGATGAGACACTTTGCTGCCGACAAGGAGAAACGTGTGGGAGCCGTTGCCGGCAACGTGAAGGTGGGCAACTGCCGCAACATGCTCACCAACTGGCAGGCAATAGAGTATATCACTTCTCAGAACTTCGACAGAATGGCCTACTCTGCCATCAACGCCATCACCGTGGTGCCTGGTGCCATCGGAGCGTTCCGCAAGGAAGCTATGGAGAAAGCTGGATATTTCACAACCGACACTCTTGCTGAAGACTGCGACCTGACGATGCGCATCATCGAGGCAGGCTATGTTATCGAGAACGAAAACCATGCTGTAGCAATGACCGAAGCACCCGAAAATATCAGACAGTTTGTAAAGCAGCGCACCCGCTGGTGTTTCGGTGTGATGCAGACTTTCTGGAAACATCGTCGCAACCTCTTCCGCAGCCGTTATAAGGGATTCGGCTTGTGGGCTTTGCCTAATATGCTCGTGTTCCAGTACATCATCCCTACGTTCTCGCCGATAGCCGACGTTCTGATGCTGGCAGGACTGTTCTCGGGCAATGCCTGGCAGATATTCATCTACTATCTGATTTTCCTGATTGTAGATGCAAGCGTATCCATCATGGCCTTCATCGTGGAAAGGGAATCGTTGTGGACGTTGTTATGGATTATACCGCAGCGCTTCTTCTATCGCTGGATCATGTACTATGTGATTTTCAAGAGTTATTTCAAGGCCATCAAGGGAGAACTGCAGCAGTGGGGCGTACTGAAGAGAACGGGAAATGTAAAAATATGAAACAGCCAAAAATCACTCTTACAGGGATCCTAGCCATGCTTTCGACCAGAGCATCGCACGTTCCCTTTTACGCACGGCTGCAGTTCGCATCACATTTACTGAGCCACCAACCGGCTAGCGCTAGCAGTATGATAAGGTGGGCGTGGAGATGAAATATGGCAGATTGGGATAAATTCGGCAATCGACGGATGATTCCAACAGGGGAAAGTATTGTCTTTTTGAGCAAGGACGGAAGTGTCTTCACAAAGATGAAATCTCCATTTTCCAAGGCTCCTTTAGAACAATCTCATCCGGAGGATATTATCTACGAGCATCTGATACACAACATGTTATTTCCTGGTACCAGTACAGGTTCATCGGAATTTCAGAAGATAATAAAGGAATCAGAATCGTCTTGCAGCAAAAGAACATATCATCTATGTTTAGAGTTCCTACCCCCAAAATGATAGATGACTATCTCCGAAATGTATTGGGATTAACTAAGGAAGACAAGTATTTCTATGGTAATGAATATTTGGCAATAACGGATATTTCGAATCTTAGTGACAATGTTCTTTGCGACGAAATGGAAAGTTATTTTTCATTGATCCCATCATCAGATTGAAAAGACCTGCTCAGGAAGTATGGGATTATCTCTATAATTCGAGATGTATATAGAGATTGGATGGTAAATAATTATGATACAAGATGCATATACATATTACGTTTGGATAGGTGGCTCATGTGATTATGGCCATAAAGAGCGAGCTGGTGGTGCTGCCGTTGTGATTGAGCATAACGGCAACATCATCAGCTGTGATGTAATCAGCGACCTACACACCACTGAGTTTCGAATGATGCTAACCCTCATGATCAAGGTAATGCAGGAAATCCCGGAAGGTTCCGACATTCTCTTCCTGACCAACGCTGCCTATATTCAGAACTTTGACAAGACTCCAACATCAAAGTCGGCTAATCCGGACTTGATCATTCAATGTATCGAGGAAAAGAAAAGGCACAACTCAGTCGGAGTCAAGATTGTGCAATATCACAAAAGCCCATTGCTGATAGAAACCCACGATAAGGCTACGGAAGCAATGGCAAAGACAAGGAAGGAGTTTCATCAGAAAAACAAATGAAAATAATGGAATACAAAGATAAAGTAGTCATCGTGACAGGTGGCGCACAAGGCATTGGCAAATGTATTGCCGAAGAATTCAGAAAGCAAGGAGCTCTGGTAGAAGTCATCGACAAGCAAGAAGGACTTGATCATTTTGTTGGCGACCTCTCAGACAAGTATGCTATTGAGAAGTTCACGAAACTGGTAATCGAAAAATACGGCAAGGTAGATTTCATCGTGAACAATGCCCTACCCCTGATGAAAGGCATTGACGAATGCTCATACGAAGAATTTGAGTATGCGCTCAAAGTTGGTGTAACTGCGCCATTCTACATGGTGAAACTCCTGAAGGATCATCTTGCAGAAGGAGCTTCCATCGTCAATATTTCATCTTCTCGCGACCGCATGAGTCAGCCTCAGACAGAAAGCTACACGGCTGCGAAAGGCGGTATTGCAGCACTCACACATGCCCTTGCCGTCAGTCTTGCAGGCAAGGCTCGTGTCAATTCCATCTCTCCAGGATGGATAGATACGGACTATAAAGTGTATGAGGGTCCCGATGCCTACCAGCAACCGGCAGGCAGAGTCGGCAATCCTCTCGACATTGCCAACATGGTACTTTTCCTCTGTTCCGAAAAGGCAGGTTTCATCACAGGCGAGAACATCTGCATAGATGGTGGAATGACCCGACAGATGATTTACCATGGCGATTGCGGATGGAAACTGGAATAATACAAAAACTTAAATGCAAGAATCAAGCCGAGACTTGAGTGCATTACGTTAACAACATTTTTTTTAGTTTATGAAGTACAATAAATTATACATGAAATTATACATGCTGACCTTCGCCGCTATATTTTTCGCATTTATAGCTTGCACAAATGCCCCTAAAGTAAATAATGGGGCAAAAACGAGTGCGCAGAAGCAAGCTGGCAAAGAAACATCATTAACTTTAAACGAAGAATTGCATAAGTCCTTCTCTACTAATAATAAAAGGGATTGTGATGAGAACATATCTTATCCTGCATATTTTGGAGGAAGTTATACGGGCACCAAAGACAGTCTTGTCATTCTTGTTAAGAAATTGGATAAAAATGGAATTGCTGATATTTACGAAAGAATCGGCAAGCATCCCAACTTATTCTTTAAATCATGCACGTATTCTTTGAACGAATTAAATGAAATAAAAGAAGTTCTCGACAAAAAGTACTTTGGAAATCCTTCATTGCGCAAAAAGCTAAATTGGATTTCCTCTGGTATAAACATCGAACAGAACAGAATTGTGGTATTCTTAGGAAAACTCTCCTCACAATGTATTGCTGATTTCAAAAAGAACATCACAGATTCGCCTATGCTCGTCTTCGAAGAAATGCATGAAGCTGAAGAGTTTCATGGAAGCTGCAAGCTACTCCCATCGGAAGAACATAACAGATGCTCTATGTAAAAAGCTACGGAGATAATTCACATTCTCCGTAACTTTTTACATTTTCATCTTTCAACCTAATAAATAAGGTTAAATGCGCATCGCCATAATCAAAAAAAGATGTTGATGATGCAAGATCTCTTGTATTTTGCGTTTATAAGATAGATAGATTATCAAACATAAAATAAAATGAAAAAGAATTTATTGTTACTCTTTTTAATGGTTCTTCCATTTTTTGTATCATCCTGCAGCGATGAAGATGGCGACTGGGACCCGATGAAATGGAAAACTGAAGTCAAGAAATCAAGTGACGACTATTTTCATGTGCCGCCACAGGGAGGAACTTATGTGTTCTATTGCACAAACTATAGTTCTTTTTGGGTAGTGTCGGCTACAGAAAAAGAAGCAGGAGGTGAAGAAAAGAGATTTTCTCCTAATTATGATGACAATAAGGATGCATCCATTACAACAGATTGGCTGACTGCTAAAAGTGAAGGAAATATATTGACTGTAACCATTCAGCCTACAACACTGGATGCTAACCGCTTTATGAAAGTGGAAGTGGAAGCAGGTGACGTCTTCGATGAATTCAACTTCAAACAAAGAGGGTTGAAGGTTGGATTGTAAGAAGCTAACATTTGTATTCCAAATCAATATAGCCTCTTTACAAGCAAGAATAGGTAAAACCGACTGACACTATAATCAGTCGGTTTTGCTATTTTAGAAGTCACATGTATCTGGATCTGAACCGATTCTGTCAGCCTTCAGCGATGCGATTTCAAGTATTTCCTGCTGAGAGAGTTCAAAGTCGAATACACCTATGTTTTCCTTGATTCGGCTTGGAGTAACCGACTTTACCAGCGGCAGCACGCCTGTCTGCATCACCCAACGGATAACTACCTGAGCCACGCTCTTGCCATGGTTGGCAGCAATCGACTTCAAGAGAGGATTGTCCAAGACATTGCCTCTTCCCAATGGGCTCCATGCTTCCACAAGAATATTGTTCTTCTGGCAGAACTCCACGCACTCCTTCTGGGTGAATCCAGGATGATACTCTATCTGGTCAACCATCGGACAGATGTTTGCCTTCGCCATTACTGGCTCTGCATGATGCTGCATGAAGTTGGAAAGACCGATGCTGCGAATCAAGCCCTCTTCATGAAGACGCTCCATCGCTTTCCATGTCTCTACATTCAGCTGATTAGCATCCTTACCAAACTGAAATTCGTTGGCTGGCCAATGAATGAGATAGAGGTCGAGATAATCAAGACCTAAATCACTCAAAGTCTTGTCAAATGCCTTCAACGTCTTGTCGTAACCACGCTCCGTGTTCCAAACCTTGCTGGTAACAAAGAGATTCTCACGCTTGATTCCACTTTCCTTGATTCCCTCGCCCACGCTCTTCTCATTTTTATAGATAGCAGCGGTGTCGATGTGGGTGTAGCCAGCAGCGATGGCAGCCTTAACAGCTTCAACGCAGGTTGCTCCATCAGGAGTGAGAAACGTTCCGAAGCCCGGTGTAGGAATCTTCACTCCATTATTCAATAATATTTCCTTTTCCATAATTCTTTATCCTAATGTTTCCTTGTTCCAATACTCTTGTAGATTTTCTTTGATGCACTTCATAACAATAGAGAATTCTATCGGCTCTTTCCAACGTATCTTCTTCAAGAAAGCCTTCCACCAAATATTACGTGTGGCATCTGCAGCAAATGTATCTGTGAAAAGGGCAAGATTCTCCCGGTAATGGGTACTTCTGTTCTTGAATGTGCAGACAATAGCTTCTGAAAGTAATTCACGGTCAATCTCATGGTTGACGAACAACTGATATACATCAAAGAAGTCCTTCATACGGCTATTGCTTTCATCACGATCGACCATTGCATGAAACTTCTCTGCTATTAGAGTTTCCAAAGAATAGGCATACAGTTCCACTGCAGGAACATCTGGCAACAATAAAGGATAGTCTAAAGATAAAGGATATGGTGTTACCACATCACCAAAACCTATGTCAACAGATACTTGCTGTACTATCGTATCGAAGTGAGCTATAACTTTTACACAGGTGCCTGGGTACTTCTTGTCAACGGCAATCGGCTCCAATTCAAGCGAAGCTGCATCGAAAATAACACCATCGTCTTCACATTCTATGCCGCATACCTTTTGGAAAACTCCCCTAAGGTTCTCTCTATCATTACTGATACGCTCACCCAACAAATCTATATCAATAGTTGGACGTGCCTTGAACCCATCTAAAGCGAACAACAAAGAACTACCTTTCAGCAGAAAGTGGCACTTGTATGGGCTTGCAGAAATGCGGAATAACAAGCGTTCATGCAAGTATCTCACCAATACCTTCATATACTCTTGTTTCTCTTCTTTGGCAAGGTTCAGCAAACGTGTCCTGATGGACTTTCCTATATTTTTTATCATAGTCTTGTCTCCAAATATGTAGTCAATATATTTTTTACTCTTAGTTTCTGTGCGTATTCATGTAGTAGAGTTATGTTGCGGTTCTCGTTTTTAAGATAATTATCTATCACTTCGCCACATACATCTAGTCCTATTTTGTTTCGGAACTTAACTGCATCACAGACAGTTCGTTCAAAATCAGTGATAAGCACAGAATATCCCGATATATTCTTTTGAATAACACCAAATTCCAAGTTCTCCTTTTTCCAAAAATAGAGATCGATAGGAGGATATTCTGGCAAACGCACCTTTCGCTTAGCTTCAATAGCAATACATGTAGCAGAAGGTACTTGTGTGGAAAGACCATAATGAGCAAATGCACTATATAGACAAAGTACTCCGTGCGGAACAATACGCTCTACATCTATCATGTTATTTGCCAGGGCTGAGAATTCAACATAAATACCGTTACGAAGCCGCATAAGCGTTCCGTTTTCTGTAGCACGACGAAGCTGTTCATATTCGCCACGGCTTTGCACTTCACCTGCGGTTATGAATCCTCCCTGCTTTTGCATCGTATCTATGATTGTATTTCTATCCATAATACACACTATTTTTTTGTGCAAAGATACAAATTCTTATTGAGAATAACGAATATTTTATGTAAAAAGTTACGGAGAATATAAATAATATCCGTAACATTTTACATTTTCTACAGATTTATCGGTCTCGTCTGAAATCGTTGCGTCCGTCTCCATGCCACCATGCGCCCAGGAAGGCGATGATGGCACGGAAAACGATGTAGATAACGATGATGTCAACAAATTCATTCATAAGCTTGATATTTAGCGAGTTATTCAATATATATTCACAACCGGAACGCCCAAGCTGTTGGCTTTCTTGAAAGTGTAGTAGGTTCCACCCTTCTCTCTCCCATCATAGAAAGCTATAAGAAGGGACGCATTCTCAATCATAAACTCGTCTCGGTCAAGAAAACATCGGGTGTAATAGTATTCTGAAAGGATGATCACCTCATCTGCTGAAGCCATCAATCCATCATAAACCATCCTGTCGCTGGGCTTGAACCTATCTGCCTGACCTCTGAAAGGAATGGCTGCGGTAAGCGTCATTCCCGGGCAGGAAGGTTTCAGCGACAGCACTATCTGGGCTGCCATCAAGTCAATACCGATGGCGAATCCCGAAATAAAATTGCTGATGCCATGCTCGTAAGCTTCGAGAATGGCTTTGGTCAATCGCTCTCTTATGACCTCCTGCTGAGAGAAGTTGTAAAAGCGATGACCTGTAAAGGCTGCCGAAACAGCCTTATCAAACTTTGTCATGTTCTTTCTTTTCATTGCTGTACATATTTATATGATGTCTTGCCGAGGAAAATGCCGTTTGTTACGTGCGCCCCTACTTGTTCTAATTGTGCAGTGTAGGCACAGAATGAAGTGCCGGTAGTGACCACATCGTCCCAAATGCAGACTATCTTGTTTTTGAAGAAGTTCGCATCCACCTCAATATTATTCTTTTCCTTCAAGCGCTTTGCTCGCTCTTCCTTCTTGACCTTTGTGCCATGAACTGCGGTACGTTCGCCAACAACCTTGACATGGGAAAAGCCGTTGATTGCTCCAGAAAACTTGCAGACAAGTTCAGAGAAGTTCTTGTTGCGTGCCTCGTTACGCTCCTGACTGCTTGCAGGAACGCAAGAGAAGACAACGCTGCGAACCTTGCGACCAAACTTCTTGACGAGCATCTTTGCCACGCACTTCGCCACATCTGCATGGTTTCGACCATCCTTGAAATCATAGACAACCTGGCGGTCGAAGAAAGCATCCATACCGATGTTCTTGATACGTACTGGATAATAGCGCAAAAAGCTGCTCAACTCCTTATCCTCCTGTCCCTTGATGTAAACCTGTACCATGTTCATTGCTTTAAGTGTTGTTACTTGGCAGGTAGCAGCCATCAGCCACTACCCACCGAGAAAAATGTTTTCAATCGTAAAGTCTGCTGAGGAAAGACTGCAACTCTCTGTCGAAGATTTCTGAAAGCTGACATGGTTGGAATGGCTTTCTCTGCTCCACTCTGACCTTGCCGAGTCCGAACTTGGTTGCGTCCAGTTCCACACTTGCCATTTCATTGGCAGAAATGTAGCTGTATTCAGTCTCAGCCAGACCTACAACGATGCCAAAGAGCACAAAATCATCATTCTCTCGCTGTCCTTCAAGAATGTACCAGCGAGCGTTGCCGATGAAAAACACTGCGATGCAAACTGCATCCTTCTTCTTGCTATCCTGGGAATAGAGCGGATAGTCCTGCATTGCCTTCTCCAATTCTGGAGTAATCAGGCGGTTGTTGAAATCTTTTGCCATAGTCTCTAAATTTTTTCTCCCTTTCGTTAAGTCCTTTCGGACTTGGGATCGGGAAGCTTTTTCTGCTTTTCAAAGTGCGTACAAGGCAATAAGGCAAGTCTGATGGGAAGAATACTCTTTTGCATGTTTCATGGAAAAGGAAGATTGTTACCGAATCACGACTTGCTATTTGCCAGATACGCGATAACTTTGCAGAAAAAGAATCCCGAAATCCCAAAGACGATACGGAAGCAAAGACTTCTGGTTTCAGTAAGAAGAATATAGTATAACTGGGAATGACTGAAGGGATAAAAAAAGCTGGGTGGGAATAGTCCAAGCAAGTATCAACAGTTTAAAAAGCCAGCGTGTTGTTCCTTCGTAAGTCGATATAATCGGCCTGCGAAAGAACAACACCCTGGCTAACTGTTCATGCTTACTGGACTATGGTGTGGGCGAAGATTATAATGAAGGAAAGCCGAAAGATTTATTTAGAAAAGACAGAATGCTTATAAAGAGGAAGACCATGATATTATAATAAGGTGGAAGGGAGGGAAAATGAAGGACGATGCTGTGAGCCAGTGCCCTTCTCGACGAATGGACATGCAGTAGTGGCAAACTGATTAAGTGGGAATCGCTTGCGTCCCACCTACTCAGTTTGTAAGCTACCGGATGTCGTTTCGTGGGCACCTTCCGACTGAGGGACTTTGCACTTACGTCATGCTCTGCTGACATAAATGCAAAGTCTATCAGGTGGAACTCCAGTAGCATCCTTCATGGCGTGGGGCGAAGCATTATCATCTTGCTTATAAAATGCAAATCTATAAAGGCCTGCTACTCATCATGGTATGAGGGCTTCAAGTTGTATTCATGTGTACACGTACACACCTATCCTTGTATATATGTATTCACGTCCACATGAATACATTTTAAAGAGGAATACCAGGATATTATAATAAGGTGGAAGGGAGGGAAAATGAAGGTTGATGCTGTGAGCCAGTGCCCTTCTCGACGAATGGACATGCAGTAGTGGCAAACTGATTAAGTGGGAATCGCTTGCGTCCCACCTACTCAGTTTGTAAGCTACCGGATGTCGTTTCGTGGGCACCTTCCGACTGAGGGACTTTGCACTTACGTCATGCTCTGCTGACATAAATGCAAAGTCTATCAGGTGGAACTCCAGTAGCATCCTTCATGGCGTGGGGCGAAGCATTATCAGGGAAAATCAGCCGATTATCACTATAAGAACAGCTTATTTTGATTAAAATCCGCATGTTTATACCATTTTTTTGCTGCTACGCAAAAAGATTTCGCACTATTTTTGTATCTTTGCACCCGTTAAAAGAATTTAGAAGTAAAATACAATAAAAATCCTATACGGAAATGAATTTAAATATGCACATAACATCACAATCATTCGTTCAGAGTTATCGACGCTTTGAGCGGAATAGTTATGTACATACATCAAGTACATCAGATGCAGCCGGTATAGGATTTCCACATCATTATTCGCATAGTTATTTCTATCGGGTATCGTAACAGCGTGCCCCACAGAGAATAAAGATAATACGAAAGAGTTGGAGTTTCCTTGCCGGGAAAATCCAACTTTTTCTTTTTAGCCAAATGCTTGGCTTCAGCTCTGACATGGCGAGAAAAAGCTGGATGAAATCCAACTATATTTTTTACGCTTAAAATGAAAGAACTATGCCAGCAAATAAGAATGCCTTAATAAGGTACAAAACTATAGACAACTGTTTGAGAAACAGATACAGAAGATGGACTCTCGATGATCTCGTGGAGGCATGTAGCGACGCTCTCTACGACATGGAGGGAATCACCAAAGGAGTATGCGCCAGAACTGTTCAGATGGATATACAGATTATGAGATCTGACAAACTGGGCTACAATGCTCCTATCGAGGTTTATGATAGAATATACTACAGATACGCTGATCCTGACTATTCTATCACTGAAATGCCTTTATCCATAGAGGACTGCAAGTTGATAAAGAAGGCTATCATTCTTCTTGAAAACAAGAAGGATAAGAACAACGAAGACACCATCCAGGTGCTCAACAAGGTACAGGACAGACTCAAATCTATTCTGAACTTTGTGTAAGGAAAAAGGAGGAAAATTATGAACGAACATCAGCGAGACATCGTCTTACAAGAAAGCTAAAAGGCTTCTTTTCAAGCAAAACTGCCTGAAGAGAAGCCTTTCTTATGTGGAGCTTCAAGTAGGATTCGAACCTACGACCTGCTCATTACAAGTGAGCTGCACTACCACTGTGCTATTGAAGCATTTGGAAGTTTGATGGGGATCGAACCCATGACCACCAGAGCCACAACCTGGCACTCTACCAACTGAGCTACAAACTCCATATAAACTCCAGATGGATTCGAACCACCACCTCCAGAACCGAAATCTGGCATGCTACCAATTACACCATGAAGTTGTTTCTTAACTTGTCGCCCCAGAAGGAATCGAACCTTCGCTAACAGGACCAAAACCCGTTGTGCTACCATTATACCATGGGGCAAGTTGAGTTCGGGAGGTAGGACTCGAACCTACGAAGTCATCAGACAGCGGATTTACAGTCCGCCCTCGTTGCCACTGGAGCACTCCCGAATTTTAAAGTGGAGCCTCGTGGAGTCGAACCACGTTCTCGGGATTTTCAGTCCCGCGCATACACCAAGTCTGCCAAAGCTCCTTACTGATGTTGCCCCAGATGGAATCGAACCACCACTTGCAGATCCAGAATCTGCCGCACTACCGTTATGCGATAGGGCAAGTTTGCGGAGGCTAAAGGATTCGAACCTTTGAGACGTTGCCGCCTGCCGGTTTTCAAGACCGGTGCAATAGACCAACTCTGCCAAACCTCCAATGTTGTGACTCGTGAGAGACTCGAACTCCCGACCCCGACGTTCGTAGCGTCGTGCTCTGATCCAACTGAGCTAACGAGCCAAAATGCGGAAGCAGAAGGATTCGAACCTTCGGAACCTTTCGGTCCGGCACGTTAGCAGTGTGCTGGTTTAAGCCGCTCACCCATACTTCCTTATTTTGACGATGCAAAGGTAGAAAGGGAGAGTGAAGTCTTTTTTCGTAGCAAGAAAAAAGTTTCAAAAAAGTTGTTTTGTGAGTGATTTTTTCTAAAAAAAGGCTTTAAAGAGTCTCTTTTTCGGCTTTTTACGGCTTTAAATGGTGTATTCATGTACACACCTATACATATATACATGTATTCACGTCCACATGACCAACAACATGAATTGTACTTTTTCAATTGCGTCCACAGTGCGGGCGCAATTGAAAAAGTTGCTATTTTTGCATCGAAGTATTCCTATTCGAATATCTACGTACAACAAAAACAGCAACTTCCTTATGCAGGATTTTCAACGATTAAATTGCCTCTGATGCACCACAAAAACCGTTTTAACCACGATATTTGTAATTATATTGCAGTTTTCGAGGGTTAAACTCTGTTTTATATATGTTTGAGGCTTTTACAAAAAAACTCTTACTTTCTATCACACGAAATGTCGGATGAACCATTTAAAAGATTAATAAAACCTTTCAATTCTTTTAAGAATCTTGAAGCTGAATTTTCGCTTTCTTCTTTCATAGATAACAGATCTGTTTTAATGTAATCTTCTATTAAATCTAAATACATTTTTTTTTGCTTTTTCCACGTTTTAAGAGGTTCATCTTCTGGTTTTTCAAATTGAGCAATATCATATTGTCCCTTTGAAAATTCTTTCAAATTCTTCCTAAATTGGTCTTCTGAATTTTTAATTTTGTTAGATTTCAAATGAGGAAAAAATACCAATAAATCTTTACGCATATCCGTATAATTTTTATATGATAGTCCCTTGTCTGTATTAAAAAAAATAAGTTTATCCTTATCATCTACGCAAGCACTGCATAAAAAAAAGAATAAATGCTTGGTTTTTGCATCATTTCTCATCTTGTTTAACAGAAATTCATCTATATTATTAGTACAATCTATTTTTGTATGCCAAGTATAAATATTGTATTTATCTTTATGTAAGATTTTAAATGTTTCAAAGAGACACAATAGTTTTGACAACTTCTCGTAATAAGGTTTTCCTTCTACTTCACTAATCTCAGGTATTACTGTTTGCAAATTTTGAAGTTTAGTAGACTTAAGTCCAGCTGCATACATTTTATTAACCATATTTACCAGTCCCTCACTCTTAGAAAAAAGTAATGTTCTAGGAATCTCAATGTGTTTCATAAGAAATAACATATCAGAAGGCTGTAAATAAATTGAATGTCTAGAAGCTTCATTTCTTATAAGTTCACTAGCTTTTTGAATAATTGACTTTAAATTAGTACGTTTTAAATTATTTAAACGATAAGCTGGCTCTAACTCATATGCATCACCACATATTTCTTCTATATTATTAAAATACAAATCACAATAAACGTTACTTGAAGAGATTTCTCCCTCGCGATACATACATATTCTTTTAAATACATCATTAAAAGATAGGCATTCTTTCCAATTAACTTTATAGCTATCTTGATAATAGGGAACTCCTTGAAGACCATGCGTATACTTCTCTTTAATAAATGCTTTCAATAGTCTATTAACCATAACATGAAGTGTGAAAAAGGAAGGACGAAGGGTAAGAGTTGTAACATTATGAAATAAAACATCATTGTTATTCATACCTGATTGAAATTTATCCTTAATACTACTATAATCCCTTATATTGTAAGAATATGAAACAGACATGTCATTTTTTACAAAAGAAAAAGTTACATGTTCACTTTGTTTAACATCTAGCTTATAAGCTATACTACATTTAGCAAATTCTGTGATTTTCCATGAAAAGCCAAGTAATAGGAAGAGATATTGCCGTACCTCATTTGAATATGCATTAACATTATCAGATGACATATATGAATACTCAAGCATTTTATTAGGAATTATAAAAATTATTTTATCTTTATTAATCTTATCAAACAGTTCCTGTTTTAAATTACTGAATGTATTTTCATTTTTCATATATGCACTTAAATCTACAACAAACAATGTGTCATCATCGGAGTACTTATTTGAAGCTATATCCTGCTGCCCTATGCAGCAAGAATATATAGAGAATAAATAACACTCAAACAAGCGGTGATCTCCGTAAAACATGAGAGAGTACTCAATATTTGAATTAAAAGAATAATCAGCAAGATCGGCATTATAAAAACTCGTTTCTAGTCTTTTACAATTAACCAATTCCATATACCGCTCAATCTCTATAAGAATCTCTTTATCTACAAATGAATTTTGAAATGAAACAATATAGTTTTGAATTTCAGCATAACCAATGGTATCTGGGACCATGTTAATAAGGACTTTTAAACTTTCCTCATCTATACCAACAAAATTACCATGCAAAACTTTATGAAAAGAATCCTGCATAGAACAACTTATATTTGCTTTTAAAGCTAATACATATACAACGATAGAATGTAAAATTGTCAAGTATGTACCTTCACCCCACAACTTTTTCAACCTATCACATTGTTTATTCAACAAACAATGTGCTTTATCTTCTATTCTAATTATTTCTTCCATTTTTCGTGCAAAAATAAGAAAAAATAATGTAATATGCAAATATCAGTTATAAATTTCCGCGCGGTTTTATATTAATTAACAATATGTTTGGAGCCATTATTTATTTTCCATAATTTTGCACCCAGAACGAATAACCAGAATGGTGTTGGTGAAAGGTTCTTAACATAGAAATTATGAATATATAGAATTATACATTAAAGTCTTACGACTTCTCACACTCGGTAAAGGTGGAACTTGTCTGGGTTGGTGTGGAATAAGTCTGGCATATACAATATAGGTATAGGCTCTCTGGCTAAAATCTGCTCAACCATAGGTATTTCCACCACCTTACCGAAGCAGGTTCCAGAGAGCCTTCTTTCGGTTTAATTATTGAATAAATTAAAAAGTAAAGATTATGGGAAAAGTATCAATCATTTTGAGCATTATTGGAGTGATATCTGCATTAGACATTATCACTTTCATATTACAATCAGCAGGAAGGGCCAACAACCTCACCTACTATATTTGCAGACCACTTTGGGGACTTCTGGAGCTATCAATGTTCAAGGGACTCCTAGGCCGCATTATAGAAGTCATTATAGCAACATTTTGCATTCATCATCTTATCATAAACTTTATACAATGAGTAATACTAACTATACATGGAGCAGAGCTCCAAACAACAAGAATGAAGTAAGCTATGGCAAAGAGCCTAATAGAGTATATCTGCTGTATCATTCGCTAAGAAGAATGAGCAAGAAATACCATCAAACCTCTAGCCTTTATAAGCTGAAAGGTAAAGGTGGTTCATATAGAGCCACTATCATTCAAGAGAATATCATAGAGACATTCCTTGAGCAATTAAACATTAAGTGCAACCCTTTAAACATAAGTATTATGTGCAAATTTCAAAAATTTATAGGTGAAATCACCAACTATACAAACAATGTATATACTATAACTGTGGGAGACAAGTCTGTCACTATCCCTTACTCTGTAATGCACAAATATCCAGTGTTTCCTACCAACATGATGGAATCAGGTCATCTCAAGATTGGAGGTAGCATCCATCTAGTCAAAAAAGATGAGCAAACATTCTATCCTGACCACGAAACCTATGGCATTAGCAATTCACAGGAGCAAATACACTATGTGGATGGCTCCTATCTACTCAAGGATGCCAAACCTTTAAAAATAGAATGTAGCTTCAATGAACTACTTGGCAAACTAAGCAACATAATGCCATCCATACAGGAAGACAAACGAAATGAAGTACTTCAGATTCTCGTGAATCAAGATCTCAGAGAAGAGGAAAAACAAATTAGGCTAACAAGCCTTGTTGCCTTTCCTTTGGACTTCGAAGAATCTGAAACACTTGAGAAAAAAAAGAGTCTTTTCACGCCAGCGAATAGATCCAAGGATGAAAATGCCCAGCCAAAGGAGATTGTTGAAAGTATTGTTGCCATGTGTAATATCAGTGAGCAAAAGCCTTGTAAACTTATTATAGGGATTGATGATAAGACAAACCTGACCAATAAGCTCCAAGACGAGATTGCAACTAGATACCCCAACATGGACACTATTGATGAATTTCAGAATACGTTTCTGATACCTTTCATCAAGTCCTACACTTACAATAATCCACTTCTTCTTTCATCGTTGAGGTATAATTGGTATAGTTATCATGGGGACTTGGTTCTAATAATAGACATCAATTACAAGGGAGCACCGATCATATGCAAAGGCGGTATACTTCCATACAGGTGTGGTTCTTCAAAACACTGTGTAGAAGGTCCAGATATGGTTAGTATGATTGTAAAACTTTCAGAGAATATTGATTAACAATAAAAAATAGGAGACAGAATTATGGCAAAATGCAGTTATTGTAACAAGAAGCTAAACTTCTTGACCAAGTATGTATGCAATGAGTGTGGTAAAGTCTTGTGTGGAAAATGCTTAACCAGAGTAGACTACAATTCAAATGCGGACGATTTACTTCATAGAGTAGATTCTTCATATACCTCACCCAAATACTCACTATGGAAGGAAGCTCATTATCTCTGTAAATCATGTGCAAAAAGCTATCAGCAGAAAATGGGCAACATGATAAATGCTTTAGAAAACAATGAGGACGTTAAAACTGTTTCTAGTAACTATCAAGGAAACAGGTTTGACCATCTGACCAAGATTCAACATGTTGAAACCTATGCATACCGAGATAAATCTGATGCCGAAGACGATTTAAAAGCTATGGCAAAATATTTAGGTTGCACACATGTCTTGAACGTAGAATGGGAAAGAACCGAAGATGAAGAAAAAGGTCCCAAAGGTGGAACTCATATTTTTTCCAGATGGTCAGCTTGTGGCGATGTTTCAAAATAATTACTTACTTAAAGCATAAATGTATGAATCAAAAGGAAACAAACAAATATCTCTCAAGAACTGCAGTTATAGCAGTTCCTCAGGAAGAGATTGAGACAATTCTATAACATAATTTCCATTGTTTCAGAGATGCCGCAAAACCCAGAGAAGAAACACATGTTTTCATGCATAGGTTCTTTGAATACCTTAAGAAGAAAAAACAGATAACATGTTCTTCGAAGATATGTCTAATCATATACATTCCACAGAAAAGGAACTTCTCAAAAGAAGAATACTCAGAGTTAAACGATTTCTTCTGCTCCTGGATTCACAACTTTGAATTATCTTGGGGAATATATGAAACTGGGAATTTGAATAAGATGGAAATAACAATATTTACAAACGTAAGGAGACAAAAAATGAAAGATTATCAAAGCACGAACAATCAAATTCTTGAAGAAATGAAACAAGAAATGATCAACAGAATGGTTACAGACAACATACCAGAAAGCAAGCTGCAAGAAATCCGACAGCAAGTAGAGGATTCTTTCTGCTTCGACGGCATCATGTTCAAAGGGGAACTACACCAAAACGAGATGGGAGATATTGTTAGAATATCGTCCAAGAAAGACAATATACTTTGGGCAAACAACTTGAATAAAAACGTTTTGTTTATCACCAAAGAGCCAAACCTATCAGGAGGCTGCGCATGGGACCAAAGATGTGATTCTTTCAGGAAAAGAGGTAGTACTATTGAACATCCTATGTTAATAGGGCATTCTCTTGACAAAAGAATAGCCTATATCATTTACGGTCTGAAATCAGTATTGGATACTCCATCGAAGTTCATAGAGTTTGAAAATATACCGAATGAAAACATATTGGAGGCTATAGACCAATACCCTTTTGCCCGAATTAACTTGAAGAAAACTGGGGGTTCTGGTAAGGCAAATGATAAAATAGTTCTAGCAGAAGCAGAAGTCTATAAAGACTATCTGAAAAGACAAATTGAGAATATTAATCCAAAAATTATCATTTGCTGTTCCAATAGCAGAAACAAGAATATGATATTAGAAGAATTTCTCAATTCCAACGGCTACAATTTTGAATGGACAGAAGTAGAAGGAATTTGGATAGACAAATCTCGAAACATTCTTGCTATCGACTCTTATCACTTATCCTATTACGGAATATACAATAAAAAGGAGAACAAAAGGTATGATGACAAGACATTTTACAATGACGTAGTCAAACGCCTTTACGAGTATTTGTTACGCCATCCTAACTTTATTTCACAAGAATAGATAACTTCATAAAATGCCAGCTCTAAAGGTTATGCTATGAGCTAGCCTTTAGAGGTCGGTAAATATAATAAACAAAACAATGAAACAAGAAAAAAAAATTAGCATTGCATTAGTAATTGCTCTAATAGCATTAGCAGTAACATTTAAGTGCATAGAACTAAAGTACAGCGATTTGCCCATAGGGTTAAGTATCAAGGAAAAATTGTTGTTTTGCTGGAGTCAGCCTTTTAATAAGTACAGTGCTTTCTGCATAGGAAGCTATAGCGTTTTTGAAAGTGCAATACTCTATTGCTACTTTAGTATCAAAAAGTATAAACTAATTAAAAGCAAACAATGAACAAAAAAATATCAATTATCAAAATAAACTTTTAAATTATGGCAAGAACTAAACGTAAGATTTTAATATCTTTGGCAATCTCCGTGGTGGCAATCATAGCAACCATCACATATTGCACGATGAACAAGTACTTCAGCTTAATACAACAAGCCCATCGTTACGAATATGAAGAAAGACAGAGTATTTGGAATATCTCCAGAAAATTATCTGCAAAAAAAATGCTATCTGATATGACCATTCTATCCAAAGGAGACTCTGTTTTAGTCTGTAAGATAAATCGTATAACACTTCAAGAATACCATGACTTCTTAAACGACAAAGCAGTTCCAAGAAGAACAACATGGATAAGAATAAGAGAAGCCTACATGGAAAGCCTGATTAACGGGGAAAGCTGGATAGTAAAAAGAGCCACAAGTTCAACATTTACCTCCTATATATTCTGGAGCAAGACAAAATGGAATGAACAAAAGGACTCTACAATTCACTACCAAGAAGAAAAAAAGCCTTTTAGAGAAATTGAGCTAGACAAAGAATACCCGAATTTCAGTAAGCCAAATGAGAAGGATTTCAAAAAATGGGAAAATACTTATAAATCATTATTCTCTTTCACAAAGGATTCTGGAAAGTGGATTCTATCATATAACAGAGAATACTTCAAAAACCCATATGTAACCACAAGACAACGTGGTATAGTCTTTCCTTTTTAAAAGCACAGAGAAATGAAACAAGTTATTGAAACAATCGTCAATCTTATATTCCAGGGAACGGAAGGCGTAAGCAAAAAAGAGATGTTGATCACAGGATTTGCAGTTTGCATTTTGATAACAAACATCATATGTCTAATCAAAGAGGTTTGGATTATTATATAGAGTATAATAAGAGGGCGTATTTAAGGCAGAATGGTACGCCCTCTTTTTTCTATATATATTATTAAGCATCAGGGGTCTGCTCTATACGAGCATTTTTAATGGCTTCTCCCAAACGGTAAGCATGTAAAGCTTCGTCCACGTCATTTTCAAATGCGTCACGTTTCGGAGTACCAACTTTTCCAAAGTGCTTGTCAAGCACATCGTCTAATGGAGTAAGATTCATCTGTGCCATATATTTATAATTTATGTACGAAGATAAGTAAAATGCTTCATACTAAGCTAAATAGTGAGATTAGATATAGTAGGAATAGCATCAAAGCGTCCCTGCAGATAAGCCTTCTCCATATCCAGCGTGTCCCGGAAATCCTTGAAATCAAACAGAGAATACAAATCACTGCTTCCATCCTCTCGCTTATTCACGAAATACACCTGATCCCTTCGCTGGAAATCGGTGTTCAGCAAATGGGTGTTATGAGTGGTGTAGATGAGCTGGGCATGGTCGCTATGATTGAACATACCTATCACAAATTCCACCAGCTGGGTATGGAGACTGTTGTCTATCTCATCGACAAGAAGCATCTTGCTTTCATGGATAATACCAATCATCCTCACCATCATCCGGAACAAAGTCTTGGTTCCCTCCGACTCTTCCGTCTCGAAATCAAACGCAACGGAAGGGTTGGTACGATGAAACGTCGTGATGGCATTGTTCTGAATCTTGAAGTCAACTATGTCGCTATCTGCCGTACTCAACACCTCCAGCATCTGCTCCTTTCGTTCCTTGAACAAATCATCCAGAGAATCAATGTTAGCCACCTGATAATCAAGCACGATGTCATTGCAGAAGAACAGGAAAATCTTTTGGGCTATTTCCCTGTCCATCTGACTGGCACGAGAAATATAGAGTGTCTTCTTTGATGTATTGTCAGCCACATCAAATGGACGCTTGATGACAGTCTTAAACTCATAGATGTCCTTTTTCTCTGTTCCTCTGCTTTCATCACGGCTGAACACCAACGACTTGCGACCATTCGGATAATAGTACAGAGTCTCGGTGATGATTTCATCATGCATGAAGGAGAAGGAATACTCATACTCTACCTCAGTTCGGGATAATAAGCTCTGTCTAAAGGCTTTATAATGTATTTATATAAGGGACATAGGGGCTTGGCAACCATCTATATATCATGGATGGTTGCTGAGACAAAATCCTCATGTAAAATATGCAATGTTGACTCCACTTTAAAAAGTGAGTTAAATTTGAATTAAACATATGCCTTGGAGAG
>USSA01000025.1 GCA_900557255.1 uncultured Prevotella sp. | reverse complement strand
GATTGGTAAGAGATGCCAAAAAGGCTGGTGTAAAGTTTGGTATTTGGATTGAGCCTGAGATGGTGAATCCTAAGAGTGAACTCTTCGAGAAGCATCCCGACTGGGTGATCATGCAGCCAAAGCGTGATACCTATTATTACCGCAACCAGCTGGTGCTTGATATCAGTAATCCTAAGGTACAGGATTATGTGTTCGGCATCGTGGATCGTATCATGACGGAGAATCCGGATGTGGCTTACTTCAAGTGGGACTGCAACAGTGTGATTACCAACATCTATTCTCCATATCATAAGGAGAATCAGGGTAATTTCTATATCGATCATGTCCGTGGTATCTACAAGGTGCTTACCCGTATTCATAACAAGTATCCTAAGTTGCCGATGATGCTTTGCTCTGGTGGTGGCGGCAGAATGGATTACGAGATGCTGAAGTATTTCACTGAGTTCTGGTGTTCAGACGATACTGATCCATACGAGCGCCTCTACATCCAGTGGAGCCTGTCAAAGTTCTTCCCAGCCAAGACCATGGGTTCGCATGTAACCAACTGGAACAAGAATACCAGTGTGAAGTTCCGCACCGATGTTTGCAGTTCATGTAAGTTGGGCTTTGATATCGACCTCAAGTTGCTTTCTGGTGATGACTACAAGTTTGTGCAGAATGCTGTAAAGAACTACGATAGCATGAAGCCTATGATTCTTGAGGGCGACCAGTATCGCCTGGTTTCTCCATACGAAGGCAACCACTGTGCCATTAACTATGTAAGTAAGGACAAGCAGCGTGCCGTTCTCTTTGCTTACGACTTGCATCCACGCTACAAGGAGCCTGTGATGAATGTGAAAATGCAGGGATTGGATGCCGATAAGGTTTATACCGTAAAGGAGACCAATCTGATGCCTGGCAAGGAATCTGATTTGGAGTGCAATGGCAAGCAGTACAGCGGTGACTATCTGATGAAGGTCGGCTTGAATGTATTCAGTCAGACAGATGGAACGAGTCATGTATTGGTATTAGAATAAAGTATCTCTGTAAGAATCAGATAATAAAGAAGTTAATCAAGACTGGTTTAATCTTATGCATAAACCAGTCTTGATTTTATTTGTTTTATAGTATGTCATCTGCCCGTTATCGCATGGCTGGGGCAATAATACATTCTGGTATTTCTAAAAAGTTTAGACTTTTATGGATTCAATTCCTTAAAAGTTATGCTTTTTATGGAATTAATTCCATAAAAGTGTTGTTTTGTTTGGATTTCCCAACGAAAGTATGTACTTTTGCACCATCTTAACAATGAAATAAAAAAATGATTAATAGATATTTAGAGTCAATTATAGGAGGTAGAATGGGACAAGGCAAGGCAATAGTCTTATTTGGAGCACGTCAAGTAGGCAAGACTACTATGCTGAAAAACTTGCTGGCAAGGCGTGACGACGTGCTGTGGCTTAATGGCGATGAGCTGGATGTGCGCAACTTGTTTGAGAACGTTTCATCTACAATGCTAAAGACGATAATAGGCAAGAAGTCTGTGGTGGTGATAGATGAAAGGATTCACTAATTTCTTGTTGCCTAGTTTCATGCGCCATTACATATTTTATGTAACAACTTTTTTGTAATGGCAAAGATACGGCTTTTTTCTGAATAGAACAAATAAAAAGCCCAGAAAGTATATACTGGGCTAAGAAATGATATAAACTTCTCTATGTTTGTCTGATGTTCCCTTGGCGATTTTATATCTTATTTGTCAGGATGCGCCATGAGGTACAACTCCTTTTGTCGCTCTATCTCTCTTCTTAGGTCTTCCTTATTTGGCAAGTAGAGCTTGTATTGTATGCTCGGCATGAGCATTGTCTAATGGGTGCAAGTCCCTAGTAAGCCCTAATAGCGGGAATTACCTAGCCAAAGGAAAGGGTGTCTTTCTGTTGTTTCACTTCGGGAGTTATCGTAATTTCAAGCATTATTATCTCTCATTTATAAAGCTTGTATTGAAGAAAGAGTTTCCAACAGCTGTATCATACAATCGCTTTGTGGAGTTGGAAGGAAGAGTTTTCTTCCAGATGATGTTCTTCCTGAACTTGCAGGCTTTTGGAAGATGAACTGGGGTAAAAACTAAACATGAAGAGTATATTAAGACGAAAAGGGAAGGCTTATGAGTTCAAGCCTTCCCTTCCTTCCACTAAGAAAAACATTATTGATTGAATAGATGACAGATTTCTTGATTTACTTTTCTTACTCTATCTTCTTCCACCTTAATCACTTTACGGTCGTATGTCATTAAGCCATTCACTTCTCCTTCCACATCCGTGGTCTGGGTATAGACGGCAGCAGAAAAACCTGTGTGAGCCAATTTCTTAAGCTTTTCGGCATACTTCACGTACTCGTCGGTAACTTCCTTTGCATTCTTGAACTGAACATATCCCCAGTTCTTGTCTGCTTGCCAAAGATGCCCTTTGATAGGTAAGCCAATGCCGCCATATTCTCCCAAGACAGTTGGTCTTTCTCCATCGGCTAAATACATCTCTGGTCCTGGGTAATTATGTAGGTCGAGCATATCACCTGTATGATAGAAATTACCACCACTGGCAGGATTCACCAAACGAGAAGAATCATATTTCTTGGTCCATTCTGCTATTTCGATAGTCTTAAACTGTCCCCATGCTTCATTAAAAGGAACCCATGTAACGATAGAAGGGTAAGAGCGCAGACAATCTATGATTTCTTTCCATTCCTTCTTGTAGTTTGCTTCTGATTCAGCTGAACGTATTAGTTCTGAACCATTGAAATACTGGTGATTCTGCCATTGAGGTGATTTGTCTCCACTAGGCATGTCTTGCCAAACCAAGATTCCTAATTGGTCGCAATAGGTGTACCAGCGTGCTGGTTCTACCTTCACATGCTTGCGAATCATATTGAAACCGAAGTCTTTGGCTTTTTGTATGTCATAGCGGAGTGCCTCATCCGTAGGCGCTGTATATAAACCGTCAGGCCACCATCCTTGATCCAATGGACCAAACTGGAAATAATCCTTGTTGTTCAGCTGTAAACGAACGATGCCATTACCATCTCTTTGGGTTGAAATCTTTCGCATGGCAGCATAACTCTTTATTTTGTCTTGCAATTTACCGCCACTGAATAGTTTTACCTCCACATCATATAGCGAAGGAGATTCTGGCGACCATAGCTTAGGATTCTCAATGGCGATATCTACAGGTTGACCTACAGCACCTTTGGCATTGGCAACAACAGTGTTTCCGTCTTTGACCTGAATGTCAACAAGGTCTCCCCAAGTAGTTCCTTCCGTAGCAACATGAACGGTCAACTTTTGAGAGTCAATGTCTGGAGTTGATTCGATATGGGTGATATGCTTGTTGTTGACAGGCTCCATCCATACGGTTTGCCAGATACCAGTAACAGGAGTGTACCAGATGCCATTAGGATTTGCATTTTGCTTTCCTACAGGTTGGTAACCATCCGTTGTCGGGTCCCACACTTTTACCACCAGCTTCTGATTTCCCGGCTTGAGATAATGTGTGATGTCGAAACAGAATGGAGTATATCCACCCGTATGTGAGCCGATTTTAATGTCATTCAGATAGACCTCAGTCTTCCAATCGACTGCTCCAAAATGCAGCAATACCGTCTTGCCCTTCCAAGATGATGGAACCGTAAACGTGCGCTTATACCAGAGTTCCTTATCTTTGCCAACTTGCTTTTGTACACCAGATAGACTTGATTCCACGGCAAAAGGGACTAAAATCTTGCCCTCAAAGGCTTGTGGCTCTTTTTGTCCGATTGGTTGGATGGCGTATTCCCAAAGTCCATTTAAGTTAGCCCAGTTGGAGCGTTCCATGATAGGGCGGGGATATTCGGGCAACACATGGTTGGGATCCAAGGTCTCAGCCCATTTTGTCTTGATCTTGTCTCCTGCAGGTTTCCACGGAGAGTTGGGAGCTTTGGCAGTGGCGGTCAAGCTCATCAAAGCTAAAAATAGCCAGATTAATGCGTTCTTTTTCATTTGCCTTTACTTTTTAAAATAGGGTTTGTTACTTTCTATGGATGTTATGTTGCCAGCCACTTGCGGCCAGTCGTTGATCCATTCCACCTTGTCCATGAAGAGTAGGCGGCCCCCGTCTGGGTCGGATCTTAAGAATCCATGATAGATCATCCAGTCTTGTTGTTTGTCATCGGTGATAAACTCAGCATTGTGTCCTGGACCTGCAACCAAGTTGCTGCCATGTAGCAGTACATCGTAAGCTCCATCAAGCATATTCTTTCCTTCTTTCGTTGTGTAAGGACCAAAGAGGTTCTTGGAACGTCCATAGATGACTTGATAGGTGCTGTTGACTCCCTCGCAGCAAGTACCTGCCGAGCCAAAGAGATAATAGTAGTCACCATGTTTATGGATATAGGTGGCTTCCATCTGGTTGCCTGCAACTTGTACAGGTTTTGTGCCTGGCTTGAGGGCGAGTCCATCTTCCGTTAATTCTGCACCAAAGATGCCATGGAAGGAGCCCCAAAACAAGTATTTCTTTCCATGATCCTCTATATAGAAAGGATCTATGCAGTTCTGTATGCCAATGTCTTGACTGATGAACAAGGCTCCATGGTCGATGAAAGGGCCTTGAGGAGAGGTGGCGGAGGCGATGCCAATACCGCAAGTCCATTCTCCTCCCCATTCTGATTTGGAGTAATAGAGCATGTAGCGTCCATTCACGACATTGATGTCTGGGGCCCAAATACCACCTTGCGGATTCCATTGTGGGCGTGAGCTATCAGTGAAAGCTGTACCTACATAGTTCCAGTTGACCAAGTCTTTGGAGCGATAGATTGGGAGATTGCGTATGTCCTCCGTGGCATACAAATAGAAATAGCCATCGTCCGCCTTCGTCACAGTTGGGTCAGGGAGTGAAGTCGAAACGATGGGATTATGGTATTTAGCAACTTTTGGCTGTTCGGGAGTTGGTGATTGCTCGATGTCATTCGACACCGAGCAATTTGTAGTAGTAAGACCGAACACAATACATAAACCTAAACAACTTATCATATTTTTATTCATTGTCTGTTCTGGAATTCTTGATTACAATTACCAACCTGGGTTCTGGGTCAGGTTAGGATTACGCTCTATCTCTGATTGTGGGATGGCAAACACTTTGGCATGCTCACCCATATATCCGTTGGTATAGCGCTTGGTTCCCCAAATCTCAGTCATACCATTGGCACCATTCAACTGGGCAGGATCGCTGACAGTCGTACGGTTGGTACCGATCTTACGGTCCATCCAAGTATCCCAACGAATCTGTTTCCAGTAGAGCTGTCCTTCTCCGCAGAGCTCCCATCCGTATTCATTGCGAATGCGTTCTCTCAGGTCGTCTTGTCCTGACACTTGGGTCCATTCGTTGCTGTTTAGCAATGCCAATCCTGGAATACGACCTCTAACCATATTGACGTATTTAATGGCTTCATCTGTCTGCCCAGTCTCATTTAAGGCTTCTGCCAAAGACAAGAGTGCTCCTGCATAACGGAAGATCGGAGTATCAATATCGCTGTTCAAACCATTCTTCATCTCTCTTCCTTCTGGTACGTACTTACGCCAGAGATAGTAGAAACGGTCGTTGGTATCGGTACGCAAGTCGTAAGGAGCGGCATTGTCTGAGCCGATGTAAGGCCAACGGAGGGTATAGTCCCAGCAGTCGGCGGTAGCACCACCTTTATAAGTAGAGTAAGGAGTGATGAAGTTCATCAACATACGAGGGTCTCTGTCCTGGTAAATCTTGAGAATTCTCTCCTCATTGCCATTCTTGTCATACTTGCTCATGTCTGATCCGTATGTCACCATTTGTTCATAAGCGGCTTTCAACTTGGCGTCACTTGAGTTAGGGTCAAGTCCATTGCGGAGGAAATATACGGAACGTTCCTTTGGTGTCATGCTAGAGTAACCAGGAATGGCCTCGTCCATTTTGAAAGGCTTACCGTTGGCATACTCGTATGAGTCAACGAAGTATGGGTTGGGAATCAAGTTGTTCCAGCAGCCAAATCCATCAGCGGTATAAGTGACACGGTTACCCTGTGTACGTGCCAACAAGGATCCCATGCCATCTTCTTCAGAATACTGATATTGGAAGATGTACTCATCGTTTCGCTCGTTAGCTGCCTTGAACATGTTCTTATAGTCTGGGAACAACTTAAAGCCCATGGTAGTGATAGCCTTGAAGTCGGCAACAGCTTTGTCCCATTGCTTCAGCCACATATATACTTGGCCACGCAGATAGTAGGCGCAAGCTTTCGTTACACGACCATAGTTGGAATCAGATGTGGAATACTTGTTAGGCAAGTTAGGCTCTTCGATGGCATCGGTGCAGTCTTTGATGACTTGCTCCCATACTTCTGCCTCCGTGTTGCGACCTTTGGTGTCTTGGCCATATTCCACAGGCTCTGTATAGATAGGTACGCCACGCCAGAACACGTTGGCACGATAATATGTCCAAGCTCTCAAGAACTTGCATTCTGCGATGTCTCTGGCACGCTCTTCTTTCGACATGCTCTCACACTTGTCAAGGTTGCAGATGACATTGCTAGTACGATAGATTTCCTCATACAATCTCTTCCACATGGCGCTGAACCCCCAATAGATAGAATTGCAACGTGCACGACACCAATCATAGCCTCCCCAGTTGGCATCAAGGTCGCAAACATCGGTTGCGGCATCGAAGTTCTGCCAGTCTGGTGTCTCATATCCATTCTCATAATAGAAACGCTCGTATGCTCCGTTTACTACAGCATTGGCCATGTCGTATGTGCTCCAAACAAGGTCGGTACCTACACGGTCGGTTGGCTGGGTGTCTAGAAAGTCGGATGAGCAAGCTGTAAAAGCAGTTCCAGCAGCAACCATCAATAGGCCACCTAATATATGTTTCTTCATATTCGTTTTCATATTGCTGATATTTTATAATTTAGAATGTTACGTTAAGTCCAAAAGAAATTTGGCGCATGGTTGCATAACCTTCTCCAGAACGAGTCTCTGGGTCGAGGCCAGGGAAGTCTGTAATCGTCCAGAGGTTCTCACCTGAGAAGTAGATGCGAAGGTTCTCTGCATAGATACGCTTCGAGATATTCTTTGGAAGTGTATAACCAATGGTGAGGTTACGCAACTTGATGAAATCGCAATTATAGAGATGGAAGGTGTTGTCAAGTGCGTCACTCATACTTGGGTTCTCCAAAGACATACGTGGGTTCTTGGAGGTGAGGTTGGTACGAGGGTCGGTTGGATTCTCTGGATCGTAGAAATAGTGATCGTTGGCAATCCACTGAGGAACAGATAAACCGAATACGACGTTGGTTGAGTTTTGACCAATCTCTCTCCAGTAAGTAGAGAAACCTGTAGCACCACCCCAGTTCATGGAGAGGTCGAAGCCATTCCATTCTGCGTGCATCTGGATACCAAAGTTGAACTTAGGAACCATAGACTTGCCGGTGAACTTCTGGTCGTAGTTGCCACCATATACCTTATCTCCGTTGGTATCAGCATAGATATACTCACCATACCAGATGGCATTCTTGGAAACATTATGCTGAGGCTCGAAACTATAGCCAGCTGCAATCATGTCTTGCACCCATTTCAAGTCTTTCTCTGTGCGTATCATACCGTCTTTAGGACCACCGTTAGGATCGACAGCACCACTGGCGTCGTAATAATTGCCTTTACCAGAATAGATAGGATATACATAGAACTCGTTCATCATGTGGCCTTCCAACAAGCGCTGGTTGCCTCCAGATGACACCTCACCGAGATTAGAGTAATAAGCATCTGGGTCGTTAGGGTTTGCACCCCAACCCTGAACGAGCTTTCCCTTATACTTGGTGACGCGGTTCTTGTTCCAGGAGCCGTTTACTGCAACACCGTAAGTTACTTTGCCCACCTTGTCTTCCCAACGGAGTGTAGCCTCGCAACCTTGGTTGCTTACACTGGCAAGGTTTTGCAATGGCGCTTGCTTGTCACCAAATACGAGACCGATGGTTGGTCGATAGAGAATGCCAGTGGTTCGCTTGTCATAGTAGTCGAGTACACCAGACAGGCGATTGTTCAAGGTGGCGAAGTCTATACCCACATTAAAGGTCTTGGTTGTTTCCCATGTCACATTCATGTTTGGTAACTTGTTCAGGTAGAAACGAGGAACCTTTTTGCCGCCCATGATTGTGTAACCAGTCTCATACCAAGATTGGTATGCATAGTTGTCAACCGAAGAGTTACCCAACTTACCGTATGATACTCTGAGCTTCAAGTTGTCAAATGCACTGAGGAAAGAATTCTTGGCAAAGTTTTCCTCACTGATACGCCATCCAGCTGATGCTGAAGGGAAGAAACCCCAGCGGTTGTCTGGAGAGAAGCGAGATGAACCATCATAGCGGGCATTGGCCTCAAAGAGGTAACGAGAATCGTAGGCATAGTTCAGACGTCCAAACCATGAACGATAAGTATATCCAGTGAAAGAACCTTTGATGTATTCTGCTGAAGTCAGGGTGTTCAGGTCGCTGATGGTTTGGTCTATCATACCCATCTTCTTTACATCAGTATTACCATTGCTATTCTTGCCTTCCTCAAAACCGACGAGTGCACCTACGTCATGTTTTTGGGCGAAAGTGTGGTTCCAGTTGAGGGTGTTGGTCCACTTCCAGTTGTAGTAGTGGTTATAATACATGTATCCAGCCAAAGTCTCCAATGATGTGGGAGAGCTAACCACTTCGTTTCTGCTGAAACTGAAGCTCTCATTGCTACCCTCTGTCAGTTTATGGCGTGTATTGTAGAAATCATATCCAAAGTTGGTCTTGAACGTAAAGTCCTTGAGGAACTTGATTTGTGCATACGCAGTGGAGTAGGCATGTGTCGTCTTCTTGTAGCTGTCGCCTTGGCCATTGAGCAATAATAATGGGTTGTGAGCGGCTCCATCTTCCATGGAAGTCTCGATGCCACCATATTTGCCATCGTAATAAGGATAAATGCCAGGTACGGTCTTCAAGAATTCCCAGCTGCTTAATGCATCTACGTTGTTTCTATCCTTATCGGAATGAGAACCCCATACCTGTGCACCAATCTGAAGCCAATTGGTAACGTCTGAAATCAACTTCAAGTTGATGGAGTACCTTTTCATGCCTGAGCGTACAATCATACCAGGGTTGTCAAGATAAGTCAAGCCCAAGTTATAGCGAGTGCGTGTGTCTTTTCCTGACAAAGAGATGGAATGCTCCTGCATCACCTTGGTCTGATAGATCTCGTCATACCAATCTGTGTTTGGGTATGCCACGTAGTTAGGATAGCCCGACTCTGCCAATCCGTTTGGATTTGCCTCTGCGTCACGCCATTGCTGGATCACAGATTCTGGATATTTGCCAGCAGTGCCAATATTCTCACAAGCTTCGTTGACGATAGACATGTAGTCGGCATAGTTGGACATGAAACGAATGAGCTTTGAAGGTGAGTTGATGGATAAACGACCAGAATAGCTGAGGTTGATCTTACCTTCTGTTCCGCTCTTGGTGGTAACCAAGATGACACCATTGGCACCTCTGTTACCATAGATGGCACAAGAGGCAGCATCTTTCAATACAGAGATACTCTCAATATCCATTGGGTTTACCTCAGAGAGGCTCATTTCCATACCATCCACCAATACCAATGGGCTGGCATCATTCATGGTTCCCACACCACGTATGTTGACAGAGAAGTTTTCTTCACCAGGTTTTCCTGAGCCTTGGATGATATCGAGACCGGCAGCCATACCTTGCAGAGCCTGCGCTGCGGTGGTGACAGGACGGGAGTTGGTTTCTTTGGCAAGATCTACTGATACAACAGATCCTGTAAGGTTTACTTTCTTTTGGGTGCCATAACCTACAACCACGACTTCATTCAGAGCATTCTGCTCTTCTTTCATGGTAACAGTTAGGTTGTTGGCAGCAGGCAACTTGACATCCGTGAATCCAATATACGAGAACTTAAGCATCGCATTGCTTTTCGTCATGTTGAGAGAGAAACTGCCATCTAGTCCTGTTACAGTTCCATTTTGTGTTCCCTCTTCCATGATGGTTACGCCGATGAGAGGCTCTCCATTGGTGTCGAGAACTTTTCCACTTGCCGTTGCTTTCTGCTGAAGAATGGCTGCAGAATGTGTAAAATACTTGTTTGGCGTCGATGCTCCTTCTGCCATTGCGGATGCAATAGACATGAGAGCAATGCTTGTTAGTAACAAATTCTTTTTCATATTCTCTTTTTGTATTTGGTAGTGACTGCCTTTTGAGCAGGTCTTAAACGTTAGATAATTCATACATGATGGACTTCCTCTTATTTTTTGAGGAAGTTGTCAGTACGGTTTGGTGAGTACATTTCCCACAGTGATGCTACTGTCCAGCCTGGGGCGAAGTAATTGTTGTAGAATCCCTTGCCGTTCATACCGTAGTCCCAAGTTGTGTGCTGTACCACCTCTGGATAGAAGCCTGGTACGGCAATGCCACAGTTGCGCTCCTTGGTAGGCATCAATTGTGAGAGTGAGGTGAAGATGACATCGTAGATCTGCTGGAATCTTGGCTCGTTCACTTGCTTGCTCAACCATTTGACGATGTGAGGCAGCTCAAAGACGAATACATCGATGTGGTTGTTTTCTACAGATACGTTACCCCATCCACGGGTCTTGAGACCTAAGTCGCCGTGCATTTGACCTTGCGCAAAAGGTACATCCCATAGGTAGTACCATGACAGGGCGAAGTAGGCTGCTTTCTGGCAAAGGTCGATGTAGCGTTGACGTTCCTTACCCTTGGTCACGGATGCCATGTAGTAGTTGGCAGTGACGGCAGATATGGCAGCTTCTTTGTCCTCGCAGTTGGCATCGAGGGTTGAGGAGAAATAGTCACTCTTTGAAATGATGTTTTTCTCCAGATAGTCGATGGTTCGGCGAGCTGCCTCAAGGTATTGCTTCTTGCCAAAGTAACGATAGCCCATCACCAAGGCTGATGTGGCAGAAGGAGTGCTTCCACCTGAGGCGTCTATATCGGAACCGTCGTCGTGGAACTTTCTGGCAAAGTTGCCGTCCTTCTTCTGTAGCTTGATGAAACCATCCAGGATCTTCTTGATGTGATTCTCCCATTCTGTATGCTTGCGTCCTTGGCTCTTCTCGTATTTCAGGTACAAGAGGATGGCATATACTGCTTCTGACTGTTGACGAATGGAGTGAACAACTTTCTCTTCGGTAGGGAAACCTTTGTTGAAGTTCACATCGTCATAGAAGTAGCCTGCACTGGTGAAACCATGTTGTAGGAAACTCTCAAGAATTTCATTTCCCATGTTCACCAAGTCTTTCTCCTGATGTTGCTCTCCATATTCTATTGCGTTGAAGGCATTGAGCAATACTCTTCCGCAGAAACCAATCTGCATGGCAGGATATGGCTTGCAATCATAAGTGAGCAATGTATGTCCTGAATGATATTTCAATGGATAACGGTCTATGTAAGAGCGTCTGAAATAGTTGCATAATCCTTTTTTCATTTCGTCTGGTCCGAAGAGCGGAGTCAGAGGTTGTGGATTGTAGATGTCAAAGCATTTCTTCCACATGTTGGTTACATGTTCTCCATAATTGTTGGCAGAGCCATCGATAATTCTCCAAGAGATGGTCTTGCTCTTTCCTTTTTCTAGCTTTGCGTATGTGAAGATTGGAGCGATAAGTGTTAGTTTTCGGATATAGCGCTTTGGGGTCTCTATATAAGGATAACCAAAGGTAAGGGCAACGTCGTTGTGCTCGCTGTCGAAACCGAGATATCCCAAGGAGGTTTCTCCACTGAGGATGACTTCCCCGCTTGTATGGGTGGTCAGGGTCTCACTGGAACTGTCAAGGCAGCGCATGACGGCTATGGATTTCTTCTCACTCTCATTGAAGGCGCTGGTCATCGGGGATGATAGGCGATCTTCTCTGAAATTCCAACTCTTCGAGGTGTGGAAGGCTGGCGCCTCCTTAGGAGAGCGAAGGTTTAGGTGATACCAGAAACCAGGCAAGTAGAACTCGCTGCCATTGGAAGGCAAACCCGTGTTGAGGCTGGCTTCGAAGTTGTAGAAGGCTGTTTGTCGTGCCGTCAGCGTAACCTGGTAGATTTGGTCTTTGCCGTTATTGGTTACTTGTTGCTTGATTTCGATAGGCAAGGCAGAGCCATTTGCTGATACCAATTGTCCGGCATCCTCCTTCAGTGAATAGGTGACGGCAGGATTGCCTGGCTGCTTGATGCTAATCTTCGTCTTGACATCAAGAGCATTGGAACATAGTGTGACTACTGTGAGTGCCACTGTAAGTAATGTTCGTCTGTACATAGTTGTATAATAGTTAGAGTTATTTCTTATATAAATAGGTGAACGTATTCTCTTCGATGGTAAAACTACCATTCTTGAAGTTCAATCCTACGAGAGCGGTCTTGCGAGGAGCTACCTCCGTGAAGCTTTGGTGCGTGTGGAATACGTACTTCCACTTGCCTGCATCATCTAGAAAAGCATCTCCATGTCCTGTTCCGTAATACCCGATGTTAGTTCGTGAGATGATAGGTGCATTCTGCTTGGTCCATGGTCCGTATGGATTATCGGCTGTGGCTATGCCCACTGCATAATCAATGTTACGAAAGTCGTTGGCGGAATAGAACATATAATAGGTGTCGCCGATATGCAAAACCGTTGGGCCTTCTGTCACTTTCCATGCCACTTGTTCGGTATCTTCCCATGGCAAGCTGGCGCTGATGCATTCCTTGGCGGTTTCTTCCTTGATGGAGCTAAGGTCGTCTGTCATCTCGGCTACATAGATGCGATTGCCGTTTTGAAGTCTTACATGATAAAGATACACCTTTCCGTCGTTGTCAAACAATACGTAGGGGTCAATAGTCTTGCAAGGTGCTTGAATCATCTGCTTGTTGGGTTGACTGAATGGTCCCAATGGAGATGGGGCTGTGGCTACAGCAATTTGCTCATTGGCTGTATAGAACATATAGTAGGTGTCGCCTCGTTTGGCTACTTGTGGCGCCCAAAAACCTGTGGTTCCGAACGAAGTGTTGCTCGTGAGGCAAAAGCCGTTTTCCTTGCCAACAGGTCCAGACCATTCCTTGAGATCCTTCGACTGATAGACATAGAAGCCTTTGTCGGATTGAGCTCCTGTGCCATATAAATAATAGGTGCCATCGGTGTCTCTGAAGATGGTAGGGTCGGCTTCTGTCAAGATAGTCTTTTTCTCCTTATTATTATCTTTATTGTTGATCTCAGGATATTGTGGCTCGTTTGAACTACAAGATGGTATCATGAATAGGGAGGCCATGCATGTAGAGAGTAGCCGTGCTGAAAGGATGGTTGTTCTTTTGTACATCGTTATAAATAATTAGATTGTTAATTTCGATTGCAAAAGTACATAATATTTTAAGCCATCATGGGTAATATCGTCTTGGATATGGGTAATTCTGTCTAGTCTGGTCAAAAATACTTGTAAAAAGTGCAGGATTACCAATAAAAAAGGTTATATTTGCACTTGAAATAAAAGTAACATAGATGAAACAAATACTCTTGACATTAGTTTTTTCTGTAGTCAATACATGGTCAGCATGGGCCTTGGACTTCGGCTTTCGACATCTCAATACCTCTAAAGGCTTGCCTAATCAACAAGTGGAAGCCATCGTGCAAGATGCCGATGGATATATCTGGATTGGTACCCGAAATGGGTTGGCCAAGTTTGATGGTTATAATGTGCAGACTTATCACCATCAAGAAGGAATGGCACATTCGTTGATACATAATTTCGTTCATGGAATGTTTTTGGATTCCAAGAAGAACTTGTGGGTTGCTACCGAAAATGGTGTGAGCCGTTATCGCTCCAAAACGGACGACTTCCAAAATTATGGTAATGTCAAGGGGTATTGCGCAAGTTTCGTGGAAACGAAAGATGGTCGAATCCTAACGGGCCATGACAAGCTCTTTGTCTATGACAAGAAAACGGATGCCTTCTCCGTTTATCCGTCTCTCAACTATGGAGCCATCGCCTCCATGGCAAGGGACGGTAAGGGTAATATCTTTGTATCTACCAACAAGGCTGTCTTTTCTTTTAATGCAACGCTATCCAAGATAAATCTTCACAAATTGGATGGTTTGGGAAATTCGAGCATAGAGTTAAACACCATCAAGCCACTTTATGTGGATTCTCGTCAACGCTTGTGGATTGGATGTGACAATGGGGGATTGGCATGCGTCACTCTTGCCACTGGTAAGGAAGTGAAGTATGAAGCGAAATGGCTTACGGGAGGAATTGTGCGAACCATCACCGAGGACAAGCGCCATAACATCTGGCTAGGCACGGAGATGGGGATTGCCGTGATTGCTCCTGATGGGCATATAGAGAGAATCAAAAAAGAGCCTAATAAGTCGAACAGTTTGACGGATAATGCTATCTATAGTATCTTGTCGGACAAGGAGGATAATATCTGGATTGGCTCCTATTTCGGAGGCGTGGATTACTTGGTCAAGCGCAACTCTTGGTTTATACATGATTATGCCAATGGCAAACCTGGGGCATTCAATGCACGTATTCCTCGCTCAATAGTTGAGGCGGAGGGCGGATTGGTTTGGATTGCTACTGAGGATAATGGTGTCTTCATCTATGATATGCAGAACCATGTCTTTACTCCTTTTACGAGCATCCCAACGCTAGGTTCCAATGTGCATAGTCTTTATTATGACCCTGTGTCTCGTGACATGTGGATAGGCTCACGCTTCAATGGATTGTTCCGTTATCAATTAGGAACACATCAATATTCGCAATATTTTTATACGAATGGCATCACATCGGCGGGAATCTTTGATGTCTGTAAGACTTCGAATGGTAGGATTTGGGTCGCTACCATGGATGGTCTACGCTATTATGATGCCAAGTACAATGTCTTCCGCAAGATAGGTCATCAACTTCTTGACCATGTGTTCATCTATTCGCTTTTTGAGGATAGCAAGCATCGCTTGTGGGCGTCAACTACTTCTTATGGCCTTTTCTGCATAGACCATGGCAAGGTGATACGCTACAGTAAGGAAAGCCATTGTGGGTTGACGGATAATTATATTATCGTCGTATTTGAAGATTCTCAAAAGAGAATTTGGATTGGCACCAACAACTGCGGAATGTTTTATCTAAATGTTAACGACAAGCAGAAGATAAAGCATGCTTCTTGTGGACTTCCGCAGGAATGCACGATTTGCAGCATTGTCGAGGATGCCAATCATTGTTTGTGGATTGGTACGGATCGCGGTCTCTATCGCTATCATCTCGTGGATGGAAGCACGCGTTGCTTTTCTGCGAATGCAGAGCTACCAGTCAATCAGTTTAACTTTACCTCATCTTATTACTCTCCACGGGGCTTTATGATGATGGGTACCTTTGATGGACTGCTAACTTTCTATCCTCAAAAGATAGTGGATAAGGCCATTCATTATCAAATACATTTCAAGCAGCTTTACATCAACAACAAGCTCATGAGTGTGGCAAGTGAAGACTCCCCACTCAAGACTCGCCTAGACTGTACCGACGAGATCGTCTTGAGCTATGACCAGGCAAAGTCGTTCTCCATAGAATATGGTGTCGTCATGCCAGGCTGTATGGAGAATGTGAGGTATCAGATTAAGGTGGATGGCATAGACAAGGATTGGCGAGATGTGGGTACGGAGCACCGATTTAATGGTTATCTGCTTCAGCCAGGCAACTATCGCCTCCATGTAAGGGCCAACAATGGCATCATGAAAGAAGACAACATGAGTGAGCGGGTCTTGGATATTGTTGTTGAGGCTCCGTTCTATCGCTCCAATCTAGCGATATTCATCTATTTGCTTCTTCTGTGTGGTGTAGCTATTGGAACTATCGCTTTCTATAATATGCGAATGAAGGAAAAGGCGGAAATCAAGTATGTGAGTTTGGAGAAGGAAAAGGTGAAGGAGGTGGATAAGATGAAGTCCAACTTCTTTACGATGGTCTCTCATGAGTTGAAGACGCCGTTGGCACTGATTAAAGCCCCTTTGAAGACGATTGCCGTCTCACAACTCAGTGATGAGGCTAAGACTTCGCTCGATATGGCGATACGTAATGCTACCAAGATGGAGCACATGATCAATGAGTTGGTGACATTCAACAAGATAGAGTCCGACAACTTCCCATTTTATGTACAACAAGGCAATCCTGTGGAATTTGTAGCCATGGTGGCTGCCAATTTCAAGGAGGTGGTTTCCGCAAAACAGCTCAAACTGGAGATTCATACCATTGATAATGGTGAGGATGGATGGTTCTCACCTTCTTATATAGAGCATATCCTCAACAATTTGATGTCGAATGCGATGAAGTTTACTTCCACTGGTGGTGTCATTACCATTGGGGCGGAGATGGTGCGGAAGCTAGAGTCTCCCGACTTGTTCCTGAAGATGGAAGTTGCCGACACGGGCATTGGCATCATGAAAGAAGAAATCGCTAATATCTTTGAGCGATATTATCAAACCAAGCGTGGCTTTAATGCCAATAGTAAAGGCTGGGGTATCGGCTTGTCTTTGGTTCGTCGCTTGGCAGAGATTCATAAGGGTAGTGTTGCTGTAGATAGTGAATTGGGAAAGGGTAGTACTTTCACGGTATGGATTGATGTGGCAGAAGACGCATTTACTGAAAAAGACAAGATCTCGTCTGACAAAGAATTGGTTACCGTGAAGGATTATGTCAGCAAGGCAGAGCCTTTGAGTGTAGATTCCCAAGATGGTGTTGTGACACAGCTTTCAAAAGAAAAAGAAGTTGGCGAAGGCATGCATACCTTATTGGTTGTGGAGGATAATGCGGACATGTTGAAGTTCTTGGCTGATTTGTTGGGCAAGGAATATCATGTCGTTACGGCGAAAGACGGACAGGAGGCTTGGAATATTGCCATCTCTCGACAGGACATTGAAATGGTGGTATCAGACGTGATGATGCCTAGGATGACAGGTAATGAACTTTGCAACATGCTGAAAGGTAATATGGCTACATCGCATATTCCTGTCATTCTGTTGACTGCCAAGAGCGACCCTGATGACATCAAGAGCGGTTACAAGGATGGTGCGGATGTGTATATCTCCAAGCCATTTGACCCTGTTGCCCTATGTTATCAGATTGGTAATATCCTTCGATTGGTGCGTAATCGCCAAGAGAAGATCGTTGAGGGAGGCAAGGAGGCCATTGAAGCCAACAATACATTGACACAACTGGACAAGGACTTTGTCACGAGCATTAGCGATATGGTGGAAGTAAACTTGGAAAATGCTAATTTCTCCATAGACGACATCACTTCTAGTATGGGCATTTCCAGGAGTCTCTTATATACCAAGATGAAGAGCCTCATGAATATCTCTATGGGTGACTATATCCGTCATAAGCGTATAGAACGTGCTTGCCACATGCTTTCCGAGGGTTATAATGTGTCGGAGACAGCATACGCTTGTGGCTTCTCTGACCCTAATTATTTCTCAAAGGTGTTTAAGAAGATGAAAGGGATGGCACCATCCGATTACTCGTGACAAGCCTCTATGTCAGATAAAAGGGCAAGGCCCCAAATATAGATTTATATTTGAGGCCTTGGTGCAAATTCTGTATGTAAGGTTTCCATGGGATGCTCCTTCAAGTCGATGAGGATGTTGGGCGTGTTACCGTTGGCGATGATGACCTTGATGCCCGCATTGGTTACATCCTGTGCGGTCTTCAACTTGGAGATCATACCACCTCTGCCATGGCTGCTTTTCTCGTCACTCACATACTCGCTCACGTCTCTGTCGTAATATACCGAAGGGATGATGCGAGAGGTTGGTAGGGAAGGGTCGCCATTGTAGATGCCATCTACATTGGAGAGCAAGACGAGGGCATCGGCATTCAGCATCCTGGCTATCAAGCCTGACAACTCGTCATTATCGGTGAACATCAACTCGGTGAGGCATACGGTATCGTTCTCGTTGACGATAGGGAGAACGCCGTTCTCCAACATCAGTTCCATACAAGCCTTTTGGTTCTGGTATTGTTCCTTGGCGAGGAAATTTTCCTTCATGGTCAATACTTGTCCCACCTTGATGTTGTATTCTCTGAACAAGTCGTAATACAATCTAATCAGCTTGCCTTGACCTACCGAAGAGAACAACTGTCGCTGTTCTACACTGTCCAGCTGGTGGTCTACCTGAAGCTCGCCTCTTCCTGCCATTACGGCACCAGAAGATACGAGGATCACCTCGTAGTCGTGCCTTCTCAACCAAGCCAGTTGGTCTACCAAAGCCGACATTCTTGTTACGTTCAAATGTCCATCCTCTCGGGTCAGTACGTTGCTGCCCACCTTTACTACTATTCGTCTCATAAATTCTTTTATGTTGACATACTGGGTGAGGGTAGGAAACAAAACCTGCCCTCCCAGCGCATTCTTCTTTATTTTTTATTGTCTTTTTCTCGAATCTCTACTCTTCGAATCTTGCCTGAGATGGTCTTTGGCAATTCATCTACGAATTCGATGATGCGAGGATATTTATAAGGGGCAGTCTCATGCTTCACATGATCCTGCAGCTTCTTGACGAGGTCTGGACCTGCCATACTCTTGTATTCATCCTTCAGTACGACGGTAGCCTTGACTACCATACCGCGGATTGGGTCTGGCACACCGGTGATGGCGCACTCTACTACGGCAGGGTGAGTCATCAGAGCATTCTCTACCTCGAAAGGACCGATACGGTAGCCCGAGCTCTTGATTACGTCATCGATTCTTCCCTCAAACCAGAAGTAGCCTTCCTCATCACGCCAGGCCATATCGCCCGTGTGATAGTAACCATCATGCCAAACCGATTTGGTCTGCTTTTCATCACGATAGTAATATTTGAAAAGACCGATAGGCTTATGGTCACCGATGCGGATGCAAATTTCGCCCTTTTCACCATCCTCGCATTCAGTCATGTCTGGGCGAAGGATGTGAACATCATATTGTGGGTTAGGCTTGCCCATGCTTCCTGGCTTTGGTTTGATCCAAGGGAAGGTTCCGAGTGTCATCGTGGTCTCAGTCTGTCCGAAGCCCTCATAAATCTGAACACCAGTCAGCTTCTGGAAGGTCTCTGCCACGGATGGGTTCATAGCCTCGCCCGCAGTGGTGCAGTATTCAAGACTGCTGAGGTCATACTTAGAGAAATCCTCCTGAATCATGAAGCGGTAGATAGTAGGAGGGGCACAGAAAGAGGTGATGTGATACTTCTCAATCTGGCGCATGATCTTATCAGCCGTAAACTTCTCGTGATCGAAGACAAAGACGGTAGCTCCGGCAAACCATTGTCCGTAGAGCTTGCCCCATACAGCCTTGCCCCAACCGGTATCGGCTACGGTAAGATGGATGGAATTCTCGTGGAGATTATGCCAATATACACCCGTGGTCAGATGACCGAGGGCATAGAGGTGATCGTGTGCCACCATCTTTGGCTCACCTGTGGTTCCCGATGTGAAGTACATCAGCAGGGTATCCTCATTAGAGTTTACATGTTCTGGGCGAACAAAAGGAGCGCATTCGTTCCATTCCTTCATCCAGTCGTGGAAACCTTCAGGGATATCCGGACCGATACTGATCAATGTCTTGACAGTCGGACTCTCTGGCATTGCCTCGTTAACCTGCTCTACCACGTAATCATCGCCGCAGCAGATGATAGCCTTCACGCTTGCTGCATTGTTGCGGTAAACGATGTCGTGCTTGGTAAGCATGTGGGTAGCAGGGATGGCTACGGCACCCAACTTGTGGAGACCGAGCATGGCAAGCCACCACTGATAGTGACGCTTCAGAATCAGCATCACCTTATCATCGTGACCGATGCCGAGACTCTGGAAGTAAGCAGCAGCCTTGTCGCTCTGCTCCTTCAGGTCCTTGTATGTAAAACGGATTTCCTCACCACGTTCGCTTGCCCAAAGCAGCGCCACGTGGTCTGGTTTGATCTTTGCCCATTCGTCCATCACGTCGTAGGCAAAGTTGAAATCTTCTGGTATGATAAACTCCAGATGCTCCTTGAAGTCTTGCTCTGAAGTGAATTTTGTCTGTTTTAGAAATCTCTCGATCATAGTTACTCTTCTAAATAATGATATAAGGAAACTTAAATGATGATGCAAAGAAACTTGGCAGGTTCACCGTTGAGTGAGCGGAAGCAATGCGATTTACTACTGTCGAAGTAGATGCTGTCGCCCGGGTTCAGTACCATCACCTTTTCTTCGATGGTAACTTCCAGCTGTCCCTCTATCACATAATCATATTCCTGTCCGTCGTGTCCGTTCTTGTTCGGCTTCTTGTCGCCTGGCAACGGATCTACCTGTACCATGAACGGATTCACTTTTCTATCCTTGAATCCTACGGCAAGGCTCTGGTATTTATACTGGTTGTTGCGGTCTATCTCCGGTCCCTGTCCCTTGCGGGTAACGTAGTATCCCTTCATGCGAGGTTCCTCGCCGAAGAGCAATACGTCGAGGTCGATGCCGTATCGCTTAGAGATTTTTGACAGGCGATAAACAGAAGGATCCGCCTCGCCGGATTCTATCTTGAGGTAATGATCAAGACTGATTTCGCACAGTTCTGCAATTTCCTCGGCAGGAATATTGAGAACCTCGCGGAGACCTTTCAGCCTTTCACCGATTTGCTTAATTGCTTCGTCCATAAAATATTCTTTTTATTGTTTGCTTGATAATACATCGAACAGTTGCTGATGGGCAATTTCGAAATGTAAGCGCAAAGATACGAAAAATATTTAAAACGGCTCAAAAAACTTACGTTTTTATAACTCTTTGTGCTTATAGAAACGAAAATGCTGCACAAATAAAGTAATCTGTGCAGCATTCATTGTATCATTTTCTTATTTCTTTCCTGCCAATAAACCATTGATTACTGCGCTGGTAAAGCCGCCTTGTTCCATGGTATTCAAGCCCTTGATGGTGCAGCCGCCAGGAGTTGTTACTTTATCAATGGCAGCCTCTGGGTGTTCGCCTGTTTCCTGAAGCAGCTCTACGGCACCCTTGATGGTCTGCAAGACAATCTTCTGGGCATCCTTAGCCTTGAAGCCCATCTCTACGCCGCCTTCTACATTGGCTCTTACATAGCGCATGGCGTAAGCGATGGCACACGACATAGCGGTAGCTGCTGGGAAGAGACGTTCTTCCATGATGAGGCTTTCGCCCAATTCATCAAAGATTTCTGTAATCTGCTGGATTTCTGTAGCAGATGCATCTACAGGAGTGATGAAGGTCATCGACTGCTTATAGGCGATGGCGATGTTTGGCATCACGAGGAAGAAGGTTGGGGTGATGCCATCCTTGTCCAGCCACTCCTTGATGTTGGCTGATGGCACACCGGCTGCAACGACCACGAGTTTCTGATTCTTGTAGTTGAGTGCATCCTTGATTCCCTTTAATGTCTTCTCCACGCACCATGGCTTTACTACCACGCAAATGATGTCTGCGCCATGGCAAGCCAACTGGTTGTCGAGGGTTATGCTGGCTCCTTCGCTTGCGAAGTGATCCAATACTGGTTGGTTATGGTCAGATACCGTAATATCTGATGGAGTGAACTTCTCGCTCTGCAAGAGTCCTTCAGCCATGGCACCGCCCATAGCACCTGCTCCGATAATTGTTATTTTCATTGTCGTCTTATAGTTAAAATGCAATTACGGTGCAAAGATACTACTTTTATCAGAAAAAAGAGCAGTTTGTAGACGATTTTTTAAGAAAGTGCGCTTGTTTACTGACGATTTTTTAAGAAATTCGCTAGTTTACTCCCATTCTGGAAGTATCTACGTCCTTGGTTCTCTTTTCCTTGTACTTGCCTATCTTATAGATGAAGAAGTATTGTCGGCAAATGCCCTTGTTGGCTTATATTGCAAATTCTTTATTCCACCATTTCTGCATACTTCTTGAACAGCTCCGCTACGCATTCACTCTCCGTCATCTTGGTGGAGAAACCATAGGCTGACATCACGGCTCGGTCGTTCTGGCGATGTGCTTGTAAAAGCTCTTTTGGCATGAGTGTCGGGTCGTAGAGGTCGGCGAGAGAGGAGTCGGGGTATAGGGCGCGGGCATCGAGTATCGCCTGGGCACTCTGCTCTATCTTTGCCTTTTGCTCGGCAGTAGGCGATGGCCATGGAAAGTTGTTATACACCACGTCCTTGCTATAGCGGTAATCGCTCTTCAAGCGACCGCATACTGCTCGCATCCATGCCATGTGGACGTTCGACTCCAAAATGCCGAAGTGGTAGAAAGTGGCATTCTGTATTGTAAGAACAGCATCGCTTGCGATGATATTCGGATTGACAAATCCCATTGGAATATATTTTCTGTTTTCCGACGAGTGCCTTGGAACAATAATGTACTCTGTAGTTGAGGCTCTTCTTTCATCAAAGAGGGTTGGCATGTCGGCTTTCTTTCTTGTTGCCTCTTTCTTGCTCTTTAGCCGGAACTCTCTGACGGCTTCCACTCTTTTTCTCACTTCGGACAATGCTTTAAGTTCTGATGGTGAAGCTCCAACAAGCCAAAGGCACCAACGCTTTTTCTTATTCAAAAACTCTTGCGCACCTACGAATGGACGTATAAATTTGTTGGCATTGGGTTCTTTTGTAATGAAGTCTTCATATTCGTCTGCCTCTATAATCAAGTTGCCATCGTCTGTAGGTTGGCTACCTTTTGTCATAAGCGGAATATCGCAAAGAGCTTTATTTCTGCTTTCCACGAAAACATCTGGCGCATCTATCAGATACCCATTGATGTTCTTCGCCTCTATCGCCTGTCCATTGTCAAACAATATTTTTGGCTTGTTAGTAGGGGCATCAGAGAATCCGATAATCACGCAATGTACATGTGCCTTCAGGCTAGCTTCGCTATCCCATCTGAAGGTGCGATAAGCGAAGTCGATATGTATGCCAAACATTTCTTTGAGAGGTTTCCATATCGCTGCAACCTGCTCTCCTTGTGTGATGGAATTGGTGGAGACAAGAGCTGCGTGGATGTTAGTGTTCTGCATCATTTGGGCAGCCTTGTAATACCAAGCAGCCACGTAGTCTATCTTGCCAGCTGTCTTATATGGTTTGCCCTTTTCATCCACGAAAATATTGAGCAAGTCAGCCTTTTGCTCCTTGCTTTGCAATGAATAACCCACAAATGGTGGATTACCTATGATATAATCCACCTCTTCTTTCGGACATACCTCCTCCCAGGCAATTTGCAAAGAATTGCCCTCATGGATGTTGGCGTAGCTCTTCAGCGGCAGGAAGTCGATGTCGTGGTGGATGATCTTCTCTGTCTCTGCCATCATCTGCGCCTCGCTTATCCAGAGAGCGGTGGTGGCTACGGTGACGGCGAAGTCATTGATTTCGATGCCGTAAAACTGATGAATGTTCACCTTGATGGGATTCTCGAAGGCATTAAGTTGCTCCACGCTGTATATCTGCTTGATAATCTCGTTCTCCAGTCTTCTGAGCGAAAGGTAAGTCTCCGTGAGGAAGTTACCTGAACCGCACGCCGGGTCGAAGAAACGCAATTCTGCTATCTTGTCTTGCAAGGCATGAAGTTGCTGCATACGTTTCTTGATGTTGCTTTCCTCCAAACAGTCTTCGAACGCTGTTCGAAGGTCGTTATAAAACAGAGGGTCGATAACCTTGTGGATATTCTCTATCGAGGTGTAGTGCATACCTCCTGAACGTCGAGTCTCAGGATTGAGGGTACTTTCAAACACTCCGCCGAAGATGGTTGGAGAAATCTCGCTCCAGTCGAAATCGAGCGAGGCGTGCTGCAGGAGCGTATCACGCAGTTCGTCGGTGAACTGCGGAATGTCAATATCCTCGGCAAAGAGTCCGCCATTGGTATATGGAAAGGCGGCAAGCGAGGGATTGAGATACTTGCTTCGCTTGTCGGCAGGGGTATTGAGAACCTCGAAGAGTTGTACTAGAGCCATTCTCATATCTTCCGTCTGATAATGAGCCAAGAAATCATGGAACATATCTCGTTTGCCGAAGATTCCTGCATCCTCAGCATAGAGGCAGAAAACCAACCTCACGCAAAGAATGTTCAGGTAACGCAGTGATTGAGGGTCATTGGCATCATACTGAGTAACAAAGGCATCATAGAGTTTGCCGACAATCTCGCCAGCTTTCATCGATACCTCCATCTCTCGTTGCAGGTGAATGCCCTGCTGCTCTACCAGGAATTGCAGGCGATAGTACTCCTTCTCCAAGTCTTTGAGGAGAATACGGGATGGCTCACCCTTTGGGTTCTCCATATCATAGACATCAAACTCGGCGAAGTTGCAGGTAACGATCCAGCGAGGTCGCTCGGAGTAGGGCAACACGGCAGAGTATCGCTGTGCCTGCTGGAAGGGAGTGAGGAGTGTGCCATCGCTCTGCTTGATGGCTTGTCGCAAATCCTTGCCCAGTGATTTCTGCTCTATCATCACATGGGTGGAGGGAATCATTCCGTCGATGAAGGATGTATGGTCGAGCTGTGCCTGTTGCTCGAAGGTGATGAACACTGAAGGACTCTCCACCCCGAAAATCTCGGTGAGGAGTTCTATCCAGAATGTCTGGCTCTCGCCCTTCTCATATCCCCGGCCTTCCCATCGCTTGGCGAAGGCAGCGGCAGCCATGCTTTGTTGTTTCTCTGTCATGTTCGTAAGTGAAGAGTGAAGAACGAAGAGTGAAGAATTCGTCGGCTACTCTTGCGTTGTCTCTTCCTGTTGGCAAAGGTAATAACTTTTTCTTAAAACGCCAAGAGCGACAGCCAAAAATGTATCGGCTGCCGCTCTATTATTTGCTTTTGACATTTGCTTGCTCAATTAATCTTTTTTTCTTTTTCCTCACTAAATGCCTTTATCATTATTTATAGTCTTTGCAATCTTAATACTACAATAAACGTGCGCCAATGCTATAACAACCGTTAAAAACCAAGTCTTATTTCGAAATTTCATCCTTTTTTTATTCTTTTGTTCCCATTTTAGCGATATTTTTCGTATATTCGCATTCGCAATCGGGAAACCGACAACGCAAAAATCTAAAAATGAATGCAAAAACAAATATCTTATGGCAAAGATTATTGTAAGAAACCAAACGAAAAAAACACTAACAAAAGATGGTGTTGATTACATCTGCATTACCGATATTGCAAGGCAGAAGAATCCCATTGAGCCCAAAGATGTGGTAAAGAATTGGTTGCGTTCCAAAAACACCTTGGAGTACTTAGGACTTTGAGAGCATTTGAGCCCGATTCGATGGGTGGAACTAACCCATGCTGTAGTATTATTAAATTTTATCAACTATGAATAGTAAGAATTTATACTTTACAATCTTCTCTTTAATCCTTTTAGGATTTATCTCTTCTTGTGCAGAGAATAGTAATAAGTGTAGTCCTTCTTATGCAAGCAACATAGAACAACTTAATGAAAAGTTATATGATTCTTATGCAAATGTTGCAGTAAGGGAAAACAACACAACATCTGATGACATAATAACACCAGAATATTTTGGAGGCTCATATGTCAAGGCAAATAAACTTATTGTCATGGTCAAAAATGGAAGTCCAAAAGGAATAGAAGATATAAAGAAAAGACTAGGCACAGATTTAAATGTGACATTTGTATCTTGTACTTATTCTCTTCAAGAATTAAAAGAATTAAACGCTAAATTGCAAGTATCTTTTGCCAAGAAAGCCGCATTGCGAGACGAAATTGGGTGGGTTGCTGTTAGTATCAGACCTATTCAAAATAGAATTGTCGTATATTTGAATAATGCTTCTAATAAAAATATCTCTAAATTTAAAAATGAAATTTGCAATTCAGATAAAATAATTTTTGATCAGTTGGAAATAGAGCCAATTGAAATACAAAAAGATACAGCAAAAGACGAAAAAGTAGGAAGTCCCTCATAAAAGTGTATGGATAACTCGAAAAGTCCCTCATAAAAATGTGATAGATTTTGCTATTTCAATGTTTTTCAGTCTTTTGCAGCAAGAATACAATAATAATACCATGAGTATATGAAGGAGATGGTGTCGCATCGTAACCTTTTTGATGGGTTTTCTGTCTAATAACTAGACAGCCGTGTCAAGTATTTAGACAGGTCGTTTTATGGACTTTGTTTCTATATATTCTGATAATCAATTGTTTATGTTTTTGGCATAGCCGTTGCCTTGCTATTTAGCAACAAATAAGAATAGTAACAACATAAAGAATAGTAAGAAAATGAAAAGACTTGCGTTAGTAGCATCCTTCTGTGGCATTACCATAACACAGATGATGGCACAGAACATCAATGGTGAACAGATTTCCGACACGACCCTATTTGATAAGTTCTCCAAAGAACTTGGCGAAGTGGTGGTGAAAGCTCATCTTCCTCAATATAAGAAGACCCACGAAGGACTGCTGACCAATGTGGCAGGAACCGTGCTTAGCAAGATGGGTACGGCTGAAGATGTATTGAAGCATGTGCCGAGCATCGTGAAGAAGAAAGATGGATATGAGGTGGTCGGCAAGGGTACACCTATTATATATATCAACGGCAGGAAGATGCAAGACATCAGTGAGTTGGATAACATCAAATCTTCCGACATCAAGAGTGTGGAAGTCATCCAGAATCCAGGAGCTACCTACGATGCTTCGGTAAATGCGGTAATCAAAATCAAGACCATCAAGAAGAAAGGCGAAGGCTTCGGCTTTGATACTCGCTCTGTGTATTGGTACAATAAGCATGACAATACCATCCAACAGGTTAACATGAACTATCGTCATAATGGACTGAATCTCTTTGCCACTTATAAGTTCTCTGATGCAACATGGATGCAAAAGGCCACCTACGAACAGACTGTACATGTCGATACGCTTTGGCAACAGCATAACAACAACGAAGTAACAGGCCGCATAGAATCGCACCGTCTTATCAGTGGTTTTAGCTATGATTTCAATGCCAATCATTCCATTGGTGCGAGATACACCTTGACCTCGCCAGGCTATTCTCGCTCAAAAGATTTTTTTGATAGTCAGGTGACTGCCGACGGTAAGTTTTACGACTATATCAAAACCGATGGTCTGACGGTCGACAAGAATAACCCTAGCCATCAATTGAATGCCTACTACAACGGCACTTTGGGCAAGACCACTATTGACCTGAATACCGACCTCTATTTCAGTACAAACAGGGCTTATGCCTATAGCGATGAACAGAGCCAGGAGCACGATTCTCGTAACATCAACTCCAAGAATCGTGTGAGCAATAAGATGGTAGCTACCAAACTCGTAATTACCTCTCCTCTCTTAGGCGGTAATCTCTCCTATGGAGCTGAGTATATAAATACTCATCGTAACGATGACTACGAAGTGAATCGCACCGACCTCCTCGCCAACTCTTATAGCAAGTTGGAGGAGCAGACGGCAAGTCCATTCATCCAATATGTGCACCTCACCCCGATAGGAAACATCACGGCAGGATTGCGATACGAGTATGTAAGATTCAAGTATTATGATGCAGGCATCTATCAGCCCGAGCAGAGTCGCTCCTTCCGTAACCTCTTTCCTGCCATCAGCTATGGTGCAAAGATAGGTAAGGTAATGGCACAGTTGAGCTATTCGGTAAAGACCTCTCGTCCTTCATATAGTCAACTGAGCAACAATGTATCTTATATGAATCGATTTACTCGCCAGACTGGTAATCCTTATCTTGACAACGAAACTAATCACAGAGTGGAATTATCGGGTGTATGGAAGTTCATCCAGTTTATGGTCAACTACAAGGACTCTCGCAATGCCATCATCTATTGGGCGGAGCAAATACCTGGCAACGAAGCTATTACCATGATAAGTCGTAAGAACGTGAAGAGTCTCAAGAGCATGACTGCCTACATCAGTGCCGCTCCAAAGATAGGCATTTGGGCGCCGCAAATCAACCTGGGCATGCAGAAACCCTGGTTCACCCTCCATACTGATGTGGCATCTTATCGCTTGAATCGTCCTATCTTCATGGGCAACTTCAACAATGCCTTCTCCTTGCCATGCGGCATCACTCTTAACGTGGATTATCGCTATCAGAGCAAGGGTAACACAATGAACGTATATCTTGCCAAAGAGCAGCATGTACTGGATGTCAGCATCAGTAAGTCATTCCTAAAGGATGCCCTTACCTTGGAAATAAAAGGCAACGACCTGCTTTATAAATGTTGGGATGCCGACTTGCTCTATAACCAGAAGATGGAACTCCTGCAAGTATCTAAGCGAGGTACGAGAGACCTGCAACTCACCCTTCGCTATAAGTTCAATACCACACGTAGCAAGTACAAGGGAACTGGTGCCGGTAATGCAGAGCTGAATCGACTATAAATATCTTTTATTGCTTTTATTCAAAACGCCAAGAGCGACAGCCAAAATGTATCGGCTGCCGCTCTATTATTTGCTTTTGACATTTGCTTGCTCAATTA
>USSA01000024.1 GCA_900557255.1 uncultured Prevotella sp. | reverse complement strand
CGGTGTCTGGAAAATTGAAAAGATGGCTGCTCAGTTGAGTAGCCATCGGGTACATTATGAGAAATCAGTTGTTTCTCTGTTATTCAGGAAAATATGGTGTGTGTGATAAGTGAAGCTGAAAAGCATATCTGCATTTTCTTTACTGCCATCTAAAAAGGAAATATCATCGGCAAGGATAAAAAGAATTGCTAACAGCTTCTTGATATATCCAGTGTAGCAGGCATAATCTACATAGATATTGGCGATATATCCCTCAGCAAATTCTATCAGGTCAGCGTCAATTTCAAAGCTATTGGATAGCTCGTAAACGGTCTTGATGAATTTATCTTTGTCAGCAATTCGTTCTTTACTTGGAACACTTCTGCGGTTCTTCTGTATGAATTTCAAAAAATCATCAGCTCCTGAAAAGTCAGGAGTGATTGAGCTGCCAGTTCCCAAATCTGTTTTGTAATCCTCAAATTTCTCTTTTTCAAACCGATTACTGAATATTATCTTTTGTTCGTCCATTCCTTTTACCCCTAAGTTTATTCTATGGAGATTGTTTAACTTGGCTCTTGGGTTGTGGTTTGTCTTTCGCCATTAACAATCGTGAATTACTACTTTTATAGTATAACATAAAAATAGTTGGAAATCATTACTGATAGTTGGTTTGACTTCCTTTTGGTGCGTGTGATTTGGAATCTACTTAACCTATACTATTAGTTATGGAAGCACACTAAGGGAGGTGATGTGATGAAGCTCGATACAATCGGCAAGAATATAAGAAAGTTCCGACTTGCGAGGAAATTACGCCAAGAAGATTTGGCTGAGAAAACAGATTTGACAACAAATTATATTGGTATGGTTGAGCGTGGAGAGAAAATTCCGTCACTCGAAACTTTCATAAAGATAGTAAATGCTTTAGGTGTATCATCGGATATGGTTCTTACAGATGTTCTGGAAACGGGATATACTGTCAAAAACTCAATGCTGAATGAGAAGCTTGAAAAACTTGCTCCTGAAGATAGATACAGAATTTATGAAGTCATAGATACACTTGTGAAGCAGTCAAAGCAAATACTTCCATAAAACACAGAAGTTCGTCCTAATCGACGAGCTTTCTTTTTTTCAGTATAAAAAATTTCTGCTATCGACAAATTTTTCGGGACTTCGACAGAGAGAATATGCTATAACAACAACTATCAGTGATAGACACATACTAATAGACATATGAGGAAGTAGAAGTGAATGACATTTTCAGACAAATAGCGAAAGAAAATGGAACAACCGAAAAAGCAGTAAAAGAGGAAATGCAGTTTGCCATTCGGGAAGCAATGAAAAGTGCTGAACCGGAAGCAATAGCTTTTTGGAAAGCAGTTGCACCGGACGGAAAAGAGCCGCCGATAGAAAAGGTTATAGCAATGATTGCATTGAACGTTAATAATAGAATGTATAATTGAGGTGCTTCGGCATCTCTTTTTTATTATTCTTTAAAAGAGTTGCATTAGGTGTTTGTAAAAAGTGACACATTAATGCCTCAAAGGTTACATTTCTGTCCGAAATCTTGAAATGCCTGAAAATTTAATATATAATGTTAAATGAATAACTGTAACAAAGATGAATTATAAGATGAAGAGGTGTTACTGATGAAGATATGCTATAACAAACTTCAAAAACTTATGATTGACAATCAAATGAAAAGACAGGATTTAATGCGTGCAGCTGAAATCACATCATACGCTGCAACGAAGATAAATAAGAATGAGCCGGTATCTCTTGAAGTACTGATGAGGATATGTCAGGTGTTTCATTGTGACATCGGAGATATATGCGAAGTTATTTTAGACGAAGATTAAAATACGGAGGTAATTATAGATGGCAAGAACAACTAAACCAAAGAAAGAAATATCAATGGAAGAAGCACTTTGGAAAAGTGCTGATAAACTGAGAGGTTCGGTTGAACCTGCGGAGTATAAGCACGTTGTTCTGAGTTTATTCTTCCTTAAATTTGCCAGTGACAAGTTTGAGGAATGCCGTAATAAGATTATTGCTACGCACGGCGAAAAGTATGCGGATATGAAGCCGTTTTATACTCAGGAAAATGTATTCTATCTTCCTGAAGAAAGCCGTTGGAAGTATATTATTGAAAATGCAAAGCAGGACGATATTGCCCTGAAGATAGATACAGCACTTTATACGATTGAAAAGAACAACCCGGCACTGAAAGGTGCTTTGCCGGATAACTATTACTCCCGCTTACATATTGATACGGCAAAGTTGGCTTCTTTGCTTGATGAAATCAATCGTATCAACACTGATGATAAAGAGAACGACATTATAGGTCGTGTATATGAGTATTTTCTTAGTAAGTTCGCTCTTGCAGAAGGAAAAGGTAAAGGAGAGTTCTACACACCAAAGTGTATTGTAAACCTGATTGCCGAAATGCTTGAGCCTTACGATGGAATACTTTATGACCCTTGTTGCGGTTCGGGCGGTATGTTTGTGCAGTCCATCAAGTTCGTAGAAGCACACAGCGGTAATAAAAAGAAAGTGTCTATTTACGGTCAGGAATACACAAATACCACTTTCAAACTGGCAAAAATGAACTTAGCTATCCGTGGTATTTCTGCAAATCTTGGAGAAATGGCAGCCAATACATTTACCAATGACCAGCACAAAGACCTTAAAGCAGATTTCATTATGGCAAACCCGCCTTTCAATCAGAAGCAGTGGAGAGCCGAAAATGAGCTTGTAGATGACCCTCGTTGGAACGGCTATGAAGTTCCGCCGACAAGTAATGCAAACTATGGTTGGATACTGAATATTGTTTCCAAACTCTCTCAAAACGGTGTAGCAGGTTTCCTGCTTGCCAATGGTGCATTATCTGATGATGGTACAGAGCTAAAAATCAGACAGCAGCTTATAGAAAATCATTTGGTAGAAGCAATCATTATTCTTCCGAGAAACCTTTTCTATACCACAGACATCAGCGTTACCCTTTGGGTACTCAATAAGAATAAAAAGGCTCGTGTTGTGGAACAGAATGGAAAGCTAAAACGCTATCGTAATCGAGAAGATGAAATACTCTTTATGGATTTACGACAGATGGGCAGTCCTTATGAGAAGAAGTACATTGAATTGACAGAGGAAGATAGAGCCAAAGTTACAAGTGTATATCATAACTGGCAGCAGGAAGGCTATGAGGAAACTTATGAGAATGTGCCGGAATTTTGCTGTTCTGCTTCTTTTGATGAAGTAAAGGAAAAAGGATTTACTCTTGTACCGAGCAGATATATTGAGTTTGTCAACCGTGATGAGAACATCGACTTTGATACCAAAATGAAATCATTGCAGGGAGAACTCAAAGAACTTCTTGCTCAAGAGGAAAAATCTAAATCAGATTTGCTTGCTGTATTTAAGGAGTTGGGATATGAAATCGAATTATGATATTTTAGGAAACCATATCCGACTGATTGATACTCGGAACAGAGAAAGCATAACAGACAGAGTTTTGGGAATTAACATAGACAAGTTCTTTATGCCGTCGGTTGCAAATGTCATTGGTACGGATTTGAGTAAATATAAACTGATAACAAAAGGAAAGTTTGCGTGTAATCCAATGCACGTTGGTCGTGATGAACGACTTCCGGTTGCATTGTATGATGAAGAAGAACCTGCTATTGTTTCTCCGGCGTATTTTATGTTTGAGGTAGTAGATAACAGCATTTTGAATGAAGATTATCTGATGATGTGGTTTCGCAGACCGGAATTTGACCGTATTTGTTGGTTACATACTGACGGAAGTGTTCGTGGTGGGATTACTTGGGACGATATTTGCAGACTGGAATTGCCTATCCCGCCTATTGAAAAACAGCTTGAAATAGTGAACAGTTATAAGGCGATTACGGAGAGAATTGCTTTAAAGAAGAAGATAAATGATAATTTAGCAGCTTAATATGCCAGCTTTGCCAATAAAACAGATTGTAATTCATAAAGTCTTTGAATTTCGATAGTATTTGCTTCAATTTGCTCATTAAATATATCGAAATTATGTTGAAAGTCCTCTATAACTTCTGTTGGGGGTACGAGGATTTTCATTGACTGTATATTGTACATCGGTAACTTAGATTGAACTGCACCAACTGTTAATAATTCAATCTCTTTTATTTGCTTTTTATAGCAAAGAGTATAGTAAAGATAATCAGGGGTAACCGTATGAATATTAGCCAGTTTAACGCAGTTTTCAGTAAGGTTTGCATTGTTGAGCGAAGTATGTATTTTTCCTATCAAGCCAATAGTTCCAACGATAGAAATAACAATATCGTTAGTATTGACAATATACCGTGATATAGCAGAATGTGTTTCTTCATCAATATATTGAAATTGATTGGTCAGACACACATACCGATTGCTTCCCAAATCACGCACACGGATATATGGGTGTGCGGTTGGAGTATCAAGCAGTTCGCCATCGGCAGGGAGTCGTTTCCCACCTTTAATTGAACAAAGACTATCTAATGTAGCAATACTGTAACCATATGGTAGTTCATTTTCATTATAAAAAGCTGCAAATTGCTCCTGAAACAATGATTGAGCAGTTTCTTCTAAATTATCATTTACAATAAACCTCCCATCAGTGGCGGGAGTTAAGACAGGGGACTGCCACTGGTAGTCGTTCTCTTAAAAAACAAAAGGAGAATTGACTATGAAACAGAACCTAATTGCAGATGTTATTCAAGGAATGTTACCTTATTTGAATAACGCACAGACAGAAAGATTGCAAGAGGTGTTGCAACATACACTTTTTGATTATGAGGTAACAAAGACAGAAAAAGACAAGGAACTTTCAGAGCAGAATTTAGTAGAGTCTTTCTTATCAGCAAAGCGTATTGAAGGCTGTTCTGAAAAAACCTTGAAATATTATAAGGCAACGATACAGTCAATGCTTGATGGTATTGGAAAAGGTATTAAATACATTGTAACTGATGATATTCGTTGCTATTTGACTGAGTATCAGGCTAAGAAAAAATCCAGTAAAGTTACGATAGATAATATAAGACGAATTCTTTCCAGTTTTTTCTCTTGGCTTGAGGACGAGGATTATATTTTGAAAAGTCCGGTCAGGCGAATACATAAGGTTAAGACCGGAATGAATATTAAAGAAACCTACTCCGATGAATCACTTGAATTGATGAGGGATAATTGTACGGAACTTAGGGATTTGGCAATGATTGATATGCTTGCTTCAACGGGTATGCGTGTCGGAGAAATGGTGTTATTAAATCGTGAAGATATAGACTTTAACGAAAGAGAATGTGTTGTTTTCGGCAAAGGCGATAAGGAGCGAATAGTATATTTTGATGCAAGAACAAAAATACATTTGCAGAATTACTTAAACAGCCGAAAGGACGACAATCCGGCACTTTTTGTATCATTACAATCTCCGTATAATCGAATGAATATCGGAGGTATTGAAGTGAGATTACGACAGCTTGGAAAACGATTGGGACTAAATAAGGTACACCCTCATAAATTCAGGCGAACACTTGCGACAATGGCAATAGACAAAGGAATGCCAATAGAGCAGCTTCAGCAGCTCTTGGGACATAAAAGAATAGATACTACATTGCAATATGCAATGGTTAAACAGAGTAATGTGAAAATTGCTCATAGAAAATACATTGGTTAAGGTGGTAGGAATGAAAGAAGGATACAGATTTCTTGGGGAATATATACGACAGGTAGATATTCGCAATAAGGAAGGAAAAAAAGAAAATCTCTTAGGTGTTTCTGTACAAAAGCAGTTTATTCAGTCTATTGCAAATACTGTTGGGACAGATTTTACAAAATATAAGGTAGTTAAAAAAGGACAATTCACATATATACCAGATACCTCTCGTAGAGGAGATAAAATCGCTATTGCATTGCTTGAAGATTATGAAGAAGGGCTTGTAAGCAATGTTTATACAGTATTTGAGGTGATAGATGCAGAGAAACTTTTGCCGGAATATTTAATGTTGTGGTTTAGCCGCCCTGAATTTGATAGATATGCTCGTTTTAAATCGCACGGCAGTGTACGTGAAGTAATGGATTGGGAGGAAATGTGTAAGGTGGAACTTCCAGTACCAGATATTGAAAAGCAGAGAAAAATTGTGAAAGCCTACAAGACAATAACCGATAGAATAGCTTTAAAACAGAAGATAAATGATAATTTAGAGGATACCGCAAATGCTATTTTCATTAAATCATTTTTACAGAACACCAATAAAGAAAATTGGGCGATAGGCTGTTTTAGAGATTTAATACTTGACACATTTGGCGGGGATTGGGGTAAGGAAACACCTTCTGGTAACTATACTCAAGAAGTTTGCTGTATTCGTGGAACAGATATTCCATCTCTAAATATGGGTAGCATTTCTGATGCACCAACACGATACATTCTTCCAAAGAATTTTGAAAACAAAAAGATAAATGCAAATAATATGGTTGTTGAAATATCCGGTGGCAGTCCTGTTCAGGCTACTGGCCGCATAGCTCTTGTACCAGAACAAGTATTAACTTACAGAGGAAATAATTTAATATGTTCAAATTTTTGCAGAGTTGTAAGTGTAAAACCGAAATATGTATATTATTTTCTTCAGAATTGGATTTATCTCTATCGCAATGGAAGAATGTTTGACTTTGAAAACAGTTCAACAGGATTAAAAAACTTTGATTTCACTTCTTTCGTTGAGAATATAGAAGTATTTATGCCTCCGGAAAATGATATTGAAGTTTTCAATCGTCATATTGAACCTATTTATAAAGAGATTTTTAGGACTGGATTTGAAATAGAGAGCCTCAAGCAACTAAAATCTCATATCCTTCCACAATTAATGGTTCACGGAATTTAAGCCGCTAAATTATCATTTACTGCAAGGAGTGTGAAAAATGGATAAAGAAAAGTTAATCAAACTTGCAGAGGACTTATATCAAAGTGCATTTGACGCTAATGCGTATTATGCAATTATGATGCAGTATAGAGAAATGAGCAAGAAGTACAACAATGAAATGAATCTTTCGCCGGCTTTTTATCAAGTAGTGTATGGGGCGTTGCAAAAGGCTTGTTTTATGGAAATTGCAAAATTGTATGATAAAACAAAAGACGTTGTTTCAGTTGGTTTGCTCTTAAAGTATTGCAGAGATAATTTGGACTTATTTCCCGAATATAGAGATATAGTAACAATTAAGGAAGATGGCAGAGAATATTCTTTTCAAGTGCCATACCAGCATCATTTGAAACCAACGGAAGAATGTTTCTATGAAAATGAAGTGAAAAGCCAAAGAGAAATTCTAAAATTGTTTGATACACCTGATTTTGAAAAAGTACCAGTACGGGTTAATCTGACATTTTCAGAGTTTTTAGAATTATATCAAAAGCGTTTTTGCTCTCTTAGTAAGAAACAAGAGAATATTCGTGTTCAAAGAAATAAAATATATGCTCATAATGACGAGAAACATATTTTAGCAGAAGAAAACGTATGGGATAAAAATCCGGTTACATATCCTGATATTCAGGAGTTGATAGATTTTGCTCTTGATTGCACGAGGCTAATACTTGGGGCATTGACTGGAGTAAGTCGTGCAGTAAGTTATGGAAATATAGATGATATGGAAGGAACTCTAATGCTTGCCAAATTGGGACTGAAATATCAGGATTATGAAATGGAACAGCGACATAAGCAAATATTGAAAGAGATATATGCTGATAAAAAGGAGTGAACGCAATGGCAAATTTCAATGAACATGCATTAGAAATGTCAATAATGGAGTTGTTCAAAGACGAGGGGTACACCTATGTCAGTGGCGACCAGATACACAGAGAAAGGACAGATGTTCTGCTTACGGACGACCTGAAGCAATACCTTTATAATCGCTATGCGAAAGACGGTATCACACTGTGTGAGGTGGATAGTGTCATTCTAATGCTACGTAATATTTCCGGTACGATTTATGAAGCAAATAAAGCAGTATTTAAGTTGCTCTGCGATGGTTTTATTCTTAATCGTGAGGATAGAACGCAGAAAGACCTCTACATTGAACTTATTGATTTCGACACTCCCGAAAACAATATTTTCAAAGCGGTTAATCAGTTTGAAATTGAGGGCGTAAACAACCAATTGCGTATTCCTGATGGCATTGTGTTCGTAAACGGTATTCCTGTTGTTGTTCTTGAATTTAAGAGTGCTGTAAAAGAAAACACAACGATTATGGACGCATATAAGCAGCTTACAATCCGTTACCGTAGAGATATTCCGGAGATTTTCAAATACAATGCGTTTGTTGTTATCAGTGACGGAGCAAATAATAAATATGGTTCTTTCTTCAGCCCGTATGATTTCTTCTATGCGTGGAGAAAGATAAACTCAGACGATAAAGAACTGGACGGTATCAATTCTCTTGTAACAATGATAAAGGGACTTTTCCGAAAAGACCGTTTGCTTGAAGTTATCAAAGATTTTATTTATTTTCCGGATAACTCAGATAAGGATTTGAAGATAGTGTGCCGTTATCCACAGTTCTTTGCGGCAAATAAATTGTATGAGAATATCAAGGCTCATCTTCGCCCTGAAGGAGATGGTAAAGGTGGTACATACTTCGGAGCGACAGGGTGCGGCAAGAGTTATACAATGCTTTTCCTTACCCGTATGCTGATGAAAAGTAAATACTTTTCTTCTCCAACTATTCTAATTATTACGGACAGAACAGACCTTGATGACCAGCTTTCCAAGCAGTTTGTAGGTTCAAAAAAATATATCGGAGATGAAACTGTTGTAAGTATTGAGTCCCGTGAGAAACTTCGTGAGGAGCTGCAGGGACGAGAGAGTGGCGGTGTTTATCTGACTACCATTCAGAAATTTACAGAGGATTTGCAACTTCTTACAGATAGGACGAATGTTATTTGTATTTCTGATGAAGCACACAGAAGCCAAATCAATCTCGACCAAAAGGTTAAGATTACAGAGTCCGGCGTTCAGAAAACCTATGGCTTTGCCAAGTATCTGCACGACTCTTTACCAAATGCCACTTATGTTGGATTTACCGGAACTCCGGTTGATGGAACAATCGAAGTCTTTGGTGGTGTTGTAGACGCATATACAATGACGGAAGCTGTCAAGGACGGTATTACAGTTAATCTTGTTTACGATGGTCGTGCAGCTAAGGTTATGCTCAATCAGGACAAGGTAAGACAGATTGAAGAATATTATGCACAGTGTGAGCTTGAGGGAGCAAATGAACATCAAGTAGAAGAAAGTCAGAAAGCAGTTGCCAAAATGGAAGTTATTATTGGCGATCCTGATAGACTTCGTGCTGTTGCAGAGGACTTTATCAAACATTATGAAACCCGTGTGGCAGAAGGTGCAACCGTAGCAGGCAAAGCAATGTTTGTATGTTCTAATCGAAATATAGCATACGATTTCTATAAGATAGTAAAGGAACTCAGACCGGAATGGACAGAAAAAAAGATTTGTGATGACGGTGTTGTTCTGAGTGAGAAAGATAAAAAAGAGTTGAAGCCAATGGAAAAAATCAAGTTGGTTATGACTCGTAATAAAGATGATGAAAAAGACCTATTTGATATGCTTGGCACAAAAGAGGATAGGAAAGAATTCGACCGTCAATTCAAGAACCCAAAATCAAACTTTAAGATTGCCATTGTTGTAGATATGTGGCTGACTGGTTTTGATGTGCCGGAACTTGATACGATTTACATTGATAAGCCTATTCAGCAGCATACACTTATTCAGACGATTTCCCGTGTAAATCGTGTATGCGAGGGCAAGGATAAAGGCTTGATTGTTGACTACATAGGTATCAAAAAAAACATGAACACTGCCCTCAAGAAATATACGAATTTTGAGAGCGAAGAATTTGAAGGTGTGGAGCAGTCTATCACGATTGTAAAAGACCAGTTAGAAGTTCTTGGTCAGATGTTCCATAACTTTAACAGCAGTGATTTCTTCAATGGTTCGCCTACCGAACAGCTTGCCTGCCTGAACCGTGCGGTTGAGTATGTGCAGTTGTCTGAAGAACTGGAAAGAAGATTTATGGCAGCAGTCAAGAGAATGAAACAGGCATTTAACCTTTGTAGTTCAAGTGAAAAATTCTCTGATGAAGATAAAGATTATATCCATTTTTATTGTGCTGTCCGTTCTATCCTTTTCAAGTTGACAAAAGGCGATGCACCGGATATTGAGCAGATGAACGCTCGTGTCCGCAAAATGCTTGAGGGTGCAATTCAGTCTGATGGCATTGAGGAATTATTTGAAACCGGAAAGCATATATCGGTGGATATTTTCAGCGATGAGTATATGGATAAGATAAATGCTATTCAGTTGCCAAATACAAAAATCAAGATACTTCAAAGACTTCTTTCTCAGGCGATTGACGAGTTTAAGAAAGTCAATAAGATTATGGGCGTTGAGTTTGCCGACAGACTCAAAAAGGTTGTTGATGAGTATAATAACCGTCGTCGTGATGAAGCGTATGCCAACGAAGTCCTTGATGATGTTGCGGAGCAGCTTGCACAGTTGTTGTCTGAACTGAAAACAGAAAAGAACTCCTTCAAGAATATGGGTATAGATTATGAAGAAAAAGCTTTCTATGATATTTTGAAAGCAGTTTCCAGGAAGTTTGAGTTTGAATATCCGGACGATAAAATGATTGAATTATCCAAGAGGATAAAGCTGATTGTTGATGATAAGTCACGCTATACCGATTGGTCTGCCCGTGATGATATTAAGGCAAACTTGCAAGTGGATTTGATATTGCTGCTTGATGAGTTCGGCTATCCGCCAGTAACCATTGATGATGTTTACAAGGAAGTTCTTGAGCAGGCAGAGAATTTCAAGAAGTATGCAAAATAATTCATAGATTTAGGAGATAAGAAAATGGAATTAGGTTGGATTGACTTTTCAAAATCAGAACGAAGCAAAGTGTTGAGCGTTTTAGACCTGCTTTCTGAAAGCGGGACTTTAGATGAGCTGGGCATTGCTGCTGTTAGAGATGGTTTTTCCAACAGATTTTTTCCAGGGACTTCCACCATCCAAACAAGGGCAAAATATTTCTTTGCTGTTCCGTATGCCTTGAAACAACTGGAGAAAAGCAATGAAACCAATCCGAACAAGGTCTTAAAGACATTGGATACGATTGAAAGAACTTGTGGCGAGATTTTATTTAGTCAGAACAGAAATGAAAGTGGACTTATTGGTAAGAACTCGCTTCAAAATGGGAATTGGGTAAAACGAACACCAGCAAGTATTTATTGGGCTGGACTCAGACAATATGGGATATTTACCGGAGGAAGTCTTTCTCTCTCCGAATATGTGCGTGTTTCGTGTGCATTAAAATCACAGAAAGCCACATTGAAAAAACTTGGAAATAGAAATGACAATGCAGAAGAAAATGAGTGTGATGATAAAAATGCTGGTGATTTGTTCGGTATGCAATTTTGGAAAATGCCCCTTTATAGAGATAATTGGATTGAAGGTTTCTCAATGAAGTTAAGTAGTGAAGAAGCTGCATTTTTGAAAGAGCAAATTATCACATCTTGCAAAGGCTCAATGCTTGCGTATGTACTTGAAAATGATATTGCAGAGTTCCTTGATTGCACATCTTTTCAAGATGTTAGCAGCATTATTGATATGTTCCCTGAAGATATTAAGGAAACATATTGGCTTGCGTATGCGTTTTCAGATTATATATATACTATTCGTACAGTGTATAACATTGTCATATCGGATTGTAAAAATGATGAAGCCAACAGAGAATTGGAAAGATTGCAACCAATCTTTTCTGAGTTGGCAGATATTGATATAGATTACATTTTAGAAAAATTAGAAGTGTTCAACAATCCGCTGCTCCGAAAATTTTTGAAACAATGTCAGGAATATATGATTGCCGGAAATGTGGAAGCCTTGAAAAAATGTATTACTTCACGAGAAGTACAGTTAAAAGGTACTAACAGAGCAAAAACGAAACATCCATGCGAGTTTAATCCGAATGAATGGCAGGGAGGAAAAGAACTGGATTATCGTTTTTACAATGCAAGAACAATAGTCAGAGATATTATGGAAAGTGAGGACAAGACCAATGCTTAATCCCAATAATGACCGATTAGATTATGGTCAGGTTCTTGCACCACCTGACGGTTATATACTTGATTTTGCAATAGGTACAACCTATTCATTAGATTTAGATGCACTTGTAGGTGCTTGTATTGCTCTTGGTCTTTCGGAAGAAACCGATAGTGATTTGATGAAGAATCCTATTTGTTTGTTGGAAGCATTACGAGCAACAGGAGATAAAGTTGCCCTATTTTGTGAAGGTGGGCAGATACATACCCCTAATAACATAACTTCGCTTTATATTCTGCTTGAAAAAATGGTATTTCAGGTAAGTACAGCAAAGCGAAAAGGAATTGCTAAGTATCCGTCATTCCACCCCAAATTTTGGCTTATCAGATATGTTGATGAGAATGGAACACCACTATACCGAGTTGTTGTTTTAAGTAGAAATCTGACTTTTGATAGAAGTTGGGATGTGACTTTCACTATGGAAGGTAAAGTAAATGGTCGTAAGACACTTAAAACAGCTCCGGTAAGCGACTTCCTCTCCTACATCACAAACACTCTGCCTTCTGATGAAAATGCAAAGGCAAAGTCAAAAAAAATCAGAACGATTATTCGAGAGTTGCCTTATGTTCATTTTGAATTGAACTCTAAGGAATTTGATGATTTCGAGTTCTTGCCAACTGGAATAAAAAATGGCGACGGTGGTTTTCATACAACCGAAGATAAATCGTTTGCACCGTTGTTCGAGGACAGTTTTCACGAGATATTGATAATTTCCCCATTCTTAACGAACTCGGTAATCAAAGCTTTTATTGATAGAAACAAATACATAAACCATACGGATTATATGCTTTTCACAAGAGCGATGTCACTTGGAAAACTTAATCCTACCGATTGTGCTGATTTTAGAATATTTACAATGAAAGATGCTGTGTTTGATGGAGAGTCAACGATTTCTGAAGAAGAAACGCAGCAAATTCAAAAGCAAGATATTCACGCAAAATTATATATGGTTCGCAAATACTCGGATACATATTTGTATTTAGGTTCGTTGAATGCTTCTCACAATGCGATTAAAGGCAATGTGGAATTTACGATGATGCTTAAATCTAAAAATCGTTATTTGAATATGAGAAAACTATCAGAATCACTATTTAATGGTTCTGAAGATAATCCGTCTAACCCATTTCAGGAGGTAAAACTGACGGACAATATTACTGCTGATGAAGAACAAGAAAAACAGAATATTCTTGATAGCTATATCAAGGAAATCAATAGAATGAAACCATCTGCTAAGGTGGTTTGTAATGGCGATAATTACGATATAAATGTCAATTTTGCAAGATTTGAAAACAGCGAATATGTTGTTACCGTATCTCCGCTTCTTTCCAACAAGACGGAAGCGATAAGTGAAAACATATTATTCAAATCATTGTCATTAACACAGCTTTCTGAGTTTTATAAGATTTCTGTTAGTGACGGAACAAGTACCGTACAAAGGGTAATCATTGTTCCTACGGAGGGAATGCCGGAAGATAGAGAAAAAGTTGTTATTTCTAATATTGTGAAAGATAAAGAATGTTTTTATCGTTATATTGCATTTTTGCTTGGAGACAATTACGTGCTGAGTGCATTGGAAGTAGCAAGTGAAGCAGAAATTGTGGGAGGAAATCATACTCATAGAACAATTCAAATACCTGCTCTTTATGAAAAAATGCTTCAAACAGCAGCGACAGCACCGGAACGTTTCAAGGAAATAGATTATTTGATAAAAGCAATATCGGCAGATGGAGTAATTCCTGAACAGTTCGAGGAATTATATAACGTGTTTAAGAAGGTGGTGAAACTTTAATGGCTGATGTTAATGTAATAAATCAGATTGAAAAAATTGAAAATACAGTAATATCAGGATTAAAGGACTTCCAAAAAGCAACCGTTACTCGCATTGATCAGCTTTATAGAGCTGGCCAAATGCGAGTGTTGGTTTCCGATGAAGTAGGACTTGGAAAGACATTGATTGCACGTGGCACGATTGCAAAACTCGCAAAACTGCAAAAAGAAGTTGGAGATAATCTTGTAAAAGTGGTTTATATCTGTTCCAATGCTTCTATTGCAGAACAGAATCTTAATAAGCTCAGAATAACAAGTGAGTTGCGAACGGAACGTACGGGTTCATCTCGTCTTTCTATGCAACATTTGAATATTTTCAAGCAAGAGAATGATGCTGATTTACTAAGCAGATACATTCAACTTATACCTCTTACACCAGATACTTCTTTTAGAATGACAAATGGTGCAGGAACTTATCCTGAACGAGCATTGATGTTTGCGATTCTTAAAAGATTACCGGAACTATCCCAATATACAAAGGCGTTAGAGTTTGCAATGAAAGACGGTGCAAGTAGTGGTTGGGACGGATGGGCAAAAAATTGGTATGAAACAGAAGTTTTAGAGTGTGACAAGCTTTCCGGTGGAAAGTATTTATCCTATATGTTGGATAAGTTGTCTGAAGAATTGAAAGAACCGGCAGAGGAAAATGTTACATACTTAGACCTTGTAGTTGGTATGTGCAAAACCATTGAAAAGTACGGTTATAAAAAGCAGAACAACAATTATGTTATAGGCAAACTGAGAGTTCTGTTCGCAAAAATCAGTTTAGATAAACTTGAACCTGACCTTGTTATTATGGACGAGTTTCAACGTTTCAAATATCTAATTAACTCTGACCCTGAGTCGGAAACGGGAATGTTGGCAAACAAGTTTTTTAATTCAGATAAAGTAAGAATGTTATTGTTATCGGCAACTCCATATAAAATGTACTCTACCCTTGAAGAAATTGATGAAACACAGGTAGACGAGCATTATTCTGAGTTTTTTGATGTAATGAATTTTCTTAATATCACAGAAAAGGAAAAAAACGAGTTTAAGTCGGTGTGGAGTAATTATTCCGTTCACTTAAAAGAATTGACAGACGGAGATACAACTATTCTTTCTGCAAAAAAGGCAGCAGAAGATGCAATGTATCAACATATATGCCGAACAGAAAGAGTGTCTGCAACAGAAAATGCAGATATTATTGATGATAAAGATGTTAATGTTCCACTAAGTGTAATGGAACAAGATATAAAATCCTATTTGCAGGCACAGAAACTTCTTGAAGAAGTTGGAGCTTCTTTTAATGTTCCGGTAGACTATATTAAATCGACTCCTTATCTTATGTCATTTATGCGAGATTACCAACTTAAAAGATACTTGGAGAAATATTTCAAAGAGCGACCTGAAGAAATAAATAAAATCAATAAAGATAGCTTTTGGCTAAAGAGAAGAACCATTGATAAGTATGACAAAATTCCTAATAACAACGCACGACTTGATAGGGTTATGGCTCATACATTCAAGGATAATGCTGAATTGTTACTATGGGTTCCTCCTTCAAAGCCTTATTATGCTCCACAAGGTGTTTTCAAAAATGTTCCTGCTTTTTCAAAGACACTTATCTTCTCGTCTTGGGAGATGGTTCCTCGAATGATAGCCGGATTGCTGTCTTATGAAGCAGAACGAAAAACTGTGGGTAAATTAGCAAAAGCCAATGAAGCAAAAGAAGCTCATTACTTTTATACCGGAGAAAGGCGTTATCCATCAGCGAGACTTAATTTTTCAGTAAGTAATGGAACACCAAATGCAATGACTTTATTTTGCTTAATGTATCCATCGCAGTTTTTAACAAGATGTTATGACCCTATTGAATATCTTAATGCAGGTGCGAGTTTAAAAGAAATAGAAAAAGATATAAAGAGCAAGATTGCTGAGAAATTAGATAAATATACTGCTCCGACATCGGGAACGCAGGATAAACGATGGTATTATCTAGCACCTTTGTTATTGGACGGTGCGGGATATGTTACAACTTGGCTGAATAGTGGTGAAGCTCTTGCTTCGTTTGATGAAGAAGAAGAGAAATCCAAGCGACAAAAGGGATTTTTAACCCATCTTCAGACATTACGGGAGTTGTATTTGGAAACAAACTACGGAAAGATTTGTACGCTTGGGAAAAAACCTGATGATTTGTTAGATGTTCTTGCAGATATGGCAATAGCTTCTCCTGCAATAACTATAAACAGAACCTATCAATCTTACTGCAAACGAGGAACTACTTTTCCAAGTTATTTGCCAAGTCAGATTGCAAAAATCTTTATAAACCGTATGAATACAGCCGAGTCTACAGCCACAGTCGAGCTTGCTTGTGGTAAAAAAAGCGAGGACGCACATTGGGAAAATCTGCTTACCTATTGCAAGCAGGGAAACATTCAGGCTATGTTTGATGAATATGCTCATTTAATTACAAACAGTTTAGACGCAGACAATAATTTGGTTGATAACTTACACTATACAATAGCAAGTTCTATGGATGTAAGAACCACAATTTACACTATTGATACATTCAATGCGTTTAAGGCAAGAGCAAATGGAACAAAAGAAAAACCAACTGCTATTCGTTCTCACTTTGCAGTTGCCTTTACTAAGGGAGATGGAAAAGAAAAGGACGCAGACAGAAAAAAGAGCGTTAGAAATTCTTTCAATTCTCCATTTAGACCATTTGTTTTAGCATCTACTTCCATAGGACAAGAAGGATTGGATTTCCACAATTATTGCCGAAGAATCGTGCATTGGAATTTGCCATCAAATCCGATTGATTTGGAACAGCGAGAAGGTCGTATCAATCGCTTTGAGTGTTTGGCTATTCGTCAGAACATCTCTAAACGATATGGAGATATTAAATTTAAGGAAAATGTATGGAAAGAAATGTTTGATGTTGCAGCCAAAGAGGAAAACGGAGGAAACGGCTCTGACCTAATTCCATTTTGGGGATTAACCAAACGTGATGATATGGTAAAGATAGAACGAATTGTACCGATGTACCCGTTTAGTCGTGATGAATTGGCATACGAGCGACTTATAAAAATACTTTCTTTATATCGTTTGACTTTGGGACAAGCACGACAAGAAGAATTACTCGAATACATATTCCAAAACTGTGCAGATGTGGATGAAATGAAAAAGCTGTTTATAAATTTGAGTCCATATTATAAAAATGCGGATAAAGAAGGACAAGGTGAACGGAATGATTGAATTATTAGGTGTTAATATAAAACATAAGAGTTTTGGTGTCGGCAAGGTCATTGAACAAACAGACACATATCTTAAAATCGAATTTCCGGTAGGAACAAAGCAGTTTCAGTTTCCTGAAGCTTTTGAAAAGTTCTTACAATGCGAAAATTCAAATATACAGAATATAGTGCTTGAAGAATTGGCGATAAAAAAGGAAAAAGAAGCGGAAATCAAAAGACAAAAGCAAGAAGAACAAGCTCGTTTAATAAAAACTCAAACGATTGTTAAACCATCTGGAACAAGACAGAAAACATATCCGAAAGAAAACATTGCTTTTAAGTGTAACTATTGTAATGGTGGCTTGGCTGAAAACGGAATCGGATATATATGTGCTTGTAGTGATGAAATGATAGATTATAACATTGAGATTGCTCAGCATAATTGGTGCTGTGATGATGACTCTCCTTGTAAGCAGTATTATGACGGAATTATTACAAGAAAAGAATTGGATAGCATTTCAGAAGAAGATGGATTCGTTTGCTATGAAAGTCAAATGCTTAGAAACTGGACAGCGTTTGCCGGATTTGCATTGACAAAAGAAAATCATCAAAGACCTATGAAGTTGAATAAGGTTCAGGTAAACAGTTTAGCTATTCTTACGACAAGAGAACCTCACGATTCTGAAAAAGATAGATTTGTATTTGGGGTATTCCTTGTTGATGAAGCCTATGAAGGCGACAATCGTGATGAGGGTTATGTAACAACCTCATCAAAATACAAATTAAGTCTTACAAAAGATGAAGCAAAAAAGGTGTTGTTTTGGAATTACTATCATAATGAAAATGCTCCTGAAAATGTAGCTTGGGGTCAAGGATTGCACAGATACATAACCGATGAACAAGCAGCAAGCATTTTGAAAGATATTGTATCTGTTAAAAAAGGAAAAAAAGATGAAGCTCTTGCTCAGGAATTTTTGGAACGTTTCTGTGAAATAAACAGTATAGATATTTCTGACTTTCCGATTATGGAGGGTGCATTGCAGAGAAAGTAAGGTGTGTGCTGAATGAAGGATATTGATAAATTTAGAGGTTGCCTAATAGGTGGTGCTGCTGGAGATGCATTGGGATATGCTGTTGAATTTCTTGATGAAGAAACCATCTTTAGTCGTTATGGAGAAAATGGAATAACTGGATACGACCTTGTTAATGGAGTTGCAGAGATTTCAGACGATACACAAATGACTTTGTTTACTGCTAATGGGTTATTACTTGGTACAACAAGAGGAATGACACGTGGAATAATGGGGTCATATCCGAGTTATATTGCCTTCTGTTATAAGGATTGGCTTCGTACTCAGTGTGAAAAATATCCCTTAAATGAAGAATACCCTTACTCTTGGTTAATCAATATTCCTGAATTATATAATCGCAGAGCGCCCGGAAACACTTGTCTGACCGCTATTGAAAACGGTGCAAACGGAACAATAGACGAGCCAATAAACCGAAGTAAAGGTTGTGGTGGCGTTATGAGGGTTGCACCTATTGGTTTGTATTTTGAAACCAAAAGGCGAACCATTGATGAAATTGATATGATTGGTGCTGAAACAGCAGCTATAACACACGGTCACGAATTGGGCTATATACCAGCAGCCGGATTGGTACATATCGTTCAGTCGCTTTCTCATAATGAAGATATTTCATTGTTGGATGCTGTGTTAGATATGAAAGAAGCACTTCGTAGACAATTTACTAACAGAAAACACTTATCGGAACAAATTGATTTAATAGACAAAGCTATTGCATTATCAAAAGAGAACATTGATGATTTGGAAGCAATCAGAGAACTTGGGCAAGGTTGGGTTGCTGAAGAAACGCTTGCGATTGCTATTTATTGTTCCTTAAAATACTCCGATGATTTTGATAAAGCAATTATCGCTTCTGTTAACCATAGTGGTGATAGTGATTCTACAGGAGCTGTAACTGGAAATATATTAGGTACATACCTTGGGCTGAAAAGTATCCCCAAAAAATACTTAGATAATCTTGAATTGAAAGATGTTATTTTGGAGATTGCCGATGACCTTTACAATGATTGCAAGATTTCAGAGTACGGGTCATATCACGATGAGATATGGGAACAAAAATATATTTACAAGACATATAAGCGAACAAAATGAGATGTGTTTTTGCAAAAAAGATGCTATATCATAACAGCCAAGGAAAATTGAACAAACAAGTAACCGTTTAGAAAGGTTGCTATTGGAAATTATATTTTCAAGAGGTAGACTATGGAAACAAAACCAAGAATATTATACTTAAAGAAAATATTAGAGGAACGAACGGACGAGGAACATCCGCTTTCAACGACGCAGCTAATCAATATATTGGCTGATGAATACGGGATTTCAGCACATAGAACGACCGTTTCAAAAGATATTGCCGCACTTCAGGAGTTTGGGATGGACATTGTTACTATCCATTCTACTCAGAGCAAATACTTTGTAGCCAGCCGTAAGTTTGAATTGCCGGAATTGAAACTGCTGATTGATGCAGTAGAGTCATCGAAGTTTATTACAAAGAAGAAAAGTGAAACTTTGATTGAGAAAATACATACGATGACCAGTCCAGGGCAGGTGGCAAAGCTGAAGCGTAATAACTATGTGGTCAATCGTATTAAGCCGGATAATGAACAGATATATTACATCATCGACGCTATAAATGACGCCATCAATGCAGGTAAACAGATTTCTTTCCAGTATTATGATTATACCGGATTAAAGAAAAAGGTTCTGAAGAATAAGGGCGAAGTGTATAAGTTCAGTCCGTATAAACTTCTCTGGTGTGGGGACTATTATTATGTTCTCGGATATTCAGAGAAGAAAAGCAAAGTTATCAATTTCAGGGTAGACCGTATTGCTTCTAAGCCGGAGATACTGGATAAGGACATTATTCCTATGCCTGATGATTTTGATATTGAGAATTACACAAAGGAAGTTTTCTTTATGTTTTCAGGCGAGAAAGTTCTTGTGGATTTACGATGTGATAACAGCTTGATGAAAACAATGGTTGACCGTTTCGGAGAAGATGTGACAACCCTTGCGTATGATATGACTTCTTTCAGGGTACAGACCGAAGTATCAGCCAGTCCAACCTTTTTCGGGTGGGTGTTTGGCTTTAATGGCAAGGTAAAGATACTTGCACCGGAAAGCTTGAAAGAGCAATACAAACAAATGCTTACAAAAGCTACTGAAGATATGAAAGAGTTTGAATAGTGCAGATTTGCATTTATGTAGATGGTCTGCATAAAGCGTAAAGTCAATATTAAAGAATGGAGAGGTGTTAGCAAATTGCGACACCTCTTTTCTTTTGCGAAAAACCTACTTGAAAAATTTTTCGTATCAGGTATAATAAAACTATCGAAAGCAAACTGCTTCCGATAGAAAAGAAAGCGAGGTGCAGGTATGAGAAGCAAGAGTCCTGAACTTATGAGTGAGATAAAAAAGTATATCGAGGATTATTACCTGCAAAACAGACAATCCCCATCGACTACAAAGATTGCTGAAGCTGTTGGCATTGCCAGAGGTACAGCATATAAATACTTAGTAGAGATGGCTGAGAAGAATATGATTGAGTACGACGGGCAGGAGATTCGCACCAATGTGACCCGTAAGTACAGTGGCGAACAGACACAGACACCGATTGTAGGTTCTATTCCTTGTGGCAGTCCTCAGTATGAGGAAGAAAATATTGAAGAATATGTATCACTTCCTACTGCTATTTTCGGCAAAGGAGATTTCTTTATATTAAAAGCAAGCGGTCAGTCTATGATTGAAGCAGGGATTGATGACGGCGACCTTGTGGTTGTCAAAAAGCAGGTAGAAGCCAAAGAGGGCGATATAGTAGTTGCCCTTGTGGATAATCAGAATACATTGAAATGCTACTTCCGAGATGATGAGAATAAGAAAATCATTCTCCACCCGGAAAATAAGAAGATGAAAGACATCATTGTAGATGAGTGCTGCATTCAGGGTGTGGCTTGTCACATCATCAAAGAACTATAACAGAGGACAGACGAATGAGAACACTTGAAGGAATTCGCTATCTAATCAATTTGGATAGTGCGGAAATACAACAGAACTTTGCCGGAGGAGTTGCACCGCCGGACAAGGTGGAGTCGGAGGTGGACACAACTTGAGTATTTATATGTCAAGAGCCGAGTTGGAAGAAATCAGCGAAGGCTTGATAACAGCTTATGCTAATAAGTTTAGCAATCGAGTGATTCAATCCATCGACATAGAACATTTCATTACAGAATTTCTTATGTTACGAATTGAATACGCTTCTTTCGCAGAAGATGATGCAGGCAGGATTGGTTTTCTGGCAGATGAAGCAACACCACTGCTGGTACATCAGGACGGAAAAATTATTCCCTTTGTTTTCCCGAAAGATACCATCGTACTTGATAAATTTCTACTTGCTGAAAAGGAGCAGGGACGTCGCAGGTTTACAATGGCACACGAAGCGTCACATCATATCTTGAGTAAGATGTATGCAATGCCGAGTGAAGGACGCTTTCATGCAGAGTATGACAGTGAGCGTAGTTATTCCAAAGAGGAACTGGCTCAGATGTTTGCTTCTGTTGAGTGGCAGGCAGATACAATGGGAGCTTCGCTTCTTATGCCGAGAAGAATTATTGAAAATGCCTTGGCGAAATATAATCAGTCAAATTCGATAAAAGTGTATGGCGATAATACCATTACTTCAAAGGATAAAGCAGTTATTCGTAGAATGGCAGCTTATATCGGAGTATCTTATACAGCCTTGGTTATCAGATTGAGAGATATGGGACTATTTGAGTATCACAATATCCTTGAATACATTTCCAATGAATTAAACCTTGGAGGTGTTTCGCAATGAGGTTACAGACTCAGGTAGCACCTGAAATACAAAAGAGATTGCTTCTGTCAAGAGTAGAAGAAGAAAGCCTGAAAGAGCGTGATATTCTCTGCCCAACTTGCGGGTTCAGGATACAGAGAGTTTTTTCAGACGCAACCGGACATTTGAGTGTGAAGTGTCAGAAGTGCAAGAATGTCCACATCTTAAATCTCGCTTACTTCCGCAGAATCCGTAGGAATGGATATGGCAGGAATTGCAGGCGATGAGGATTACAAGTAAATATCGAAACGATTTCTAATCGAGTAAGCGGAGATAAGCAATTTATTTGCTAAACTACCAAGCACCGTACGAAGCCGGATAAGTGAAGAATAGAAGTATTCTTTGCTGTCCAGATTCGACGGTGCTTTTTTTGTTGCTGTTTTATTCGATTATGCTTCGTGCAGTATTAGGTCTTTTCCCTTACTTGGGAAAGGACTTTTATTTTTTATAACGCATGGCAGTGCCAGATAGCTGAGTACCCGTAATCTCCGAATTTTCTATATAAAAAAGCAATTTTAGAAAATTCAAAGGAGATTACGAAAATGACAAACAAACTTACATTAGCAGAACAAGAAGAATTATTTGCAAAGGATTGTAAACTGATAAATCTTAAATACGAATATAACGGTTATACCGGAGATGAAAGATGGGCGATTATTACGGAATTGTCTGTAAAAGAGCTTTGGGAGAAGTATCCACTTGTTATAGAAAGATATTCTCCGTTTGTTCATCTTTCAATTGCTCAGGGAGAGGTAATTGACGATGCAAACCGAAATGAGGACAAGTATGCAAAGAGAAGCAGTCGCACACTTGACTGCTATGGATATGACGATGAAATGCCCTCACAGTTTCATAAAGAGCTTGCCATTATGTTTGACGACCCGTTTGAAAGAGCAGAGGAAGAAAGGCTTGAACTGGAAAGAGAAGAATTGCGTCAGTGTGAAATCAGGAAAGCAAGGATAGCACTTTCAATGTTGCAGCCACTTCAAAGGGAACGTCTTATGAAGAATGTATGCTGCGGTCTGAGTTCCAGAGCGATTGCAAAGCAGGAGGGCGTATATTACAGCTCCGTGGATAAGTCCATTGCTGCGGCAAAGAAAAACTTTATCAAATTTTATGAAAATCTCTGATTTTGGGTGTGCATTTCAGACCCCTTTGTCCAAATGAGTGAAGGGGTTATTTCATTCCGGATACGAATGACACTTTAAAAATTAGATTCTTGTGAGTTTATGTATATGAAAGAAAAAATGATTTGTCGTGGGGATTTATTCTACTATGACTTTGGAGATAACAGTGGTTCAGTACAAAGCGGAGAGCGTCCGGTGCTTGTCGTTCAGGCGGATGATTATAATCAGAATGCTCCGACGATTATTGTTGCGGCAGTTACAAGTGTAATCAAGAAAAGATATTTGCCATCGCACATTATTCTCGGCGAGGAGTTTGGGTTGAAGAAACCGTCAATGGTTCTTCTGGAACAGATTTGGACAGTCAATAGAGAGGATTTACGTGAATACATAGGTACGGTAGATGACGATAAACTTTTCAGACAGATAAATGCAACTTTGAAAAAGACTTTTGGACTTTGGGTTTACAAGCCAGAGGGAAAAGAAAATATTCGCTGCCTATGCCCAAAGTGCCTGAATGATTACATTCACAATCCAGACTATATTGTAAGGCGACTCGACCCATTTGCAAAGCAAAAAGACAGATGTGATAAGTGTGATGGAGATGGTTGGGATTATGTTGTTACCGACAGATATTCATCTAAGAAAGAAAAGAGGGAAAGCAATGACCAAAAATAAAATCATTATTCCTATCTGGAAGAAGTCCAATCTTACAGTAGAAGAAGACGCAGCTTATTGTGGTATTGGCTCAAGAAAATTAAGAGAAATGTCCGACTCGGAGTTTTGCCCGTTTGTTCTTTGGAATGGAAGTAAGCGACTGATTAAAAGAAGAAAACTGGACGAATATCTTGATAATGCGTATTCGATATAGCTGATTTGTAAAGTGTGCGATGGGTCGGTTCGCATAATAGGCTCATCGCTCATTTTAAATTATCATAAGGGCAGAAAAAAACAAGGAGGTGCTTTCGTAATGGCAGATACAGAAAAGATTATCCGAAAAAAATATGATGTGCCGATATGGCATAAGTCTAATTTGACGATTGATGAAGCAGTTGAATATTCTGGCATAGGTAGAGAAAGACTGAGAAAACTAACAAGCCAAGAAGAATGCCCATTTGTTCTTCATATAGGAAATCGTCGAATGATTAAGAGGAGGACTTTTGATGAATACATTGAAAAACTTACTTTCCTTGAATGATGATGAACGCTTACTTGCCGAAGTAAGAACATATCAGGAAAAACTCATAAGCAATGCTGAAGAACCGATATGGGAAAAAAGTGGCTGACAATCGAAGAAGCCGCAGCATATTCCGGTATAGGAAGAACGAAGTTGCGTGAGTTATCTAATCAAGCAGGTTGTCCCTTTGCAATATGGATAGGCAATAAAATCCATATTGTGAGGGAACGACTTGATAAATATACAGATAAACAGTTTGAGATTTAGGAGGATACAATGGCGACAAAAAGAAAAGATAAATCAAGGGTTGTTCTGAAAACCGGAGAGGTTCAGAGAAAAGACGGTACTTATCAATTTAGCTGGCAGGACAGCCAGATGAAAAGAAGATTTGTTTACGCAAGAACTTTAGATGACCTGAGAGAAAAAGAAAAGCGTATTCAGAAAGATAAATGTGATGGTATTAAGACCGAAGCACGATACACAACCATTGATGAATTATTTGACCTTTGGGCAAATATGAAAAGAGGGCTGAAGAATAATACCTTTGAAAATTACAAATATATGTACAATACCTTTGTGCGACCAGTGATTGGAAGTAAAAGAATATCAACGCTGAAGAAATCAGATATTAAGAAATACTACAATTATCTTGTTGATGAAAGAAATTTGAAGCCTTCAACGATTGATAATATACATACGGTTCTTCATCAAGTTTTACAGATTGCGGTTGATGATGACTTTATCAGAAATAACCCGTCAGATAATGTGCTGAGAGAATTGAAAAAAGCACATTGTTTTCAGTCGGAAAAGCGTAGAGCGTTGACGAAACCTGAGCAGGAGTTATTTCTGAATTTCCTGAAAACCCATCCTGTATATGAACATTGGTATCCAGTCTTTGCAGTAATGATAGGAACTGGACTTCGTGTGGGGGAAGTGACTGGATTGAGATGGTGTGATATTGATATGGAAAGTGGAATGATTGATGTTAATCATACTCTTGTATATTATGACCACAGAACTGAGGGGAGTAAAAGTGGCTGTTATTTCAATGTAAATACAACGAAGACTCCGGCGAGTATGAGGCAGGTTCCAATGCTCGGTTTTGTAAAAGAAGCATTTGAACAGGAGAAACAGAAGCAGGAAGATTTAGGACTTCATTGCGAGGTCATAATTGACGGATATACAGATTTTATTTTCATCAATCGTTTTGGTCAGGCACAGCACCAAGCTACACTCAACAAAGCAATCCGAAGAATTATCCGTGATTGCAATGATGAGCAGTTTTTGCACAGTGATGAACCAGATGTATTACTTCCTCATTTTAGCTGTCATTCGCTTAGACATACATTTACAACAAGAATGTGTGAAGCTGGAGTAAATATAAAGGTTATTCAAGACGCACTCGGAAATTCAGATATTTCAACTACACTGAACATCTATGCTGATGTTACAAAAGAAATGAAAGCGGCAGAGTTCAAAGGATTGGATAGCTACTTCGTAGTATAATATTGGACTTCACATAAGGAAAGAGAACATACAGAGTGTTGTGTGCTCTTTTTTCTTGTTCTGAAGCAGGAAAAGATAAGGCAGCGTTACTTTGATGTGGATTGACATTGTAAATAAGAGAAGTTATAATTTCTTGTATATGAATATGCTCTTGCATATACTACTATCGCCCTACATCATTTACATCATATTTTACATCATTTGCCCGCAAAGTGACTCAAAGTAGAGCAAAAATATGAAGTATGGGGGATAATTGGAATATGGAGAATTTAATAGTATTAACACCAGCTTGGTCGAGTATGAAAGAACCACAAAAAAGGTCCCGACAATGAAGAGCTTAGATAGCGGCAGCAAAAAGTCAGCTGAAAAAGCACCTGAAACAAAGGAAGAAGTAAAAGAAGAAGTTATTGATTTCTCTAAGGTTGAAATCGAGCCTATGTTCAAAGACTTTGTAGATTTTGACTCATTCAGCAAGTGTGATTTCCGTGCGGTAAAGGTAAAGGCTTGCGAGGCTGTTAAAAAGTCAAAGAAACTCTTACAGTTTACTCTTGATGACGGCACAGGCACAGACAGAACCATTTTAAGCGGTATTCACGCTTATTATGAGCCGGAGGAGTTAGTCGGCAAGACACTTGTGGCAATCACAAATCTTCCGCCGAGAGCTATGATGGGTATTGACTCTTGCGGCATGCTACTTTCTGCCGTTCATACTGAAGAGGGCGAGGAAAAACTCCACCTATTAATGGTAGATAACCATATCCCGGCAGGTGCAAAGCTCAATTAAGAAGTAGCGTTTTACCCTACGAAACAGGATATACTTCATTTGTGAAAAAGCTCTGAAAATACACCAATACACCAAATTTACACCAAATGGTGCTTGAAACGGTGCAGAGCCTAAAAAATCGCATAATTTTCAAGATGAATGGGCAGTCCCAATCGGGATTGCCCATTTTCAGAAAGAAAAAGATAAACTGGAATTTGAGGAGGACTCAACCTAAAGTAGAGTCCCATCAAAGAGCCGATTTCGAACATATCAACCATTGGTTCCTGTTAAAAGTCGTAATACAGTGATACAACGGATGCAAGAAAGGAGGTTCTACTTATGGAACAGGAGAAAATCGGAAAGTTCATAGCGTCCTGTCGGAAGGAGCAGGGTTTCACACAAGCTGTTCTTGCGGAGAAACTTGGCATCACAGACCGTGCCGTATCAAAATGGGAAACTGGGCGGAGTCTGCCAGATGCAGCCATCATGCCAGAACTATGTGAACTGCTAAAAATAAACCTAAGCGAGCTTTTTAGTGGGGAGCGAATCGCAATGGAAAACTACAAGGAAATTTCGGATTCTTTGCTTTTGGAGATGAAGAAGCAGGAGGAATCGTCAAATAAACGGATTTTGCATTTGGAGAAACTTCTTATCACAATTGCGATTGTTGTAGCTCTCACTATGATATTTGTCGGATGCTATTTGACGAAAGACCATCTTGCTCTCGGAATCGCTTTATTGGTATTTGGAGCTGCGGTAGTTTTCGCCACTTGTTTTATAGGAGTAAGAATTGAACACGATACGGGATACTACGAATGCCCTGTATGCAAAAAAAAATATGTACCGACAATGAAAGCTGTTGTTATGGCTCTGCATTGCGGCACATCAAGAAAGATGAAATGACCATACTGCGGAAACAAATCGTATCATAAAAAGGTTCTTACAAAGTAATTGCAAATTCCAGTTTGCCAAGCCCTTTGAGAGAGGAGAAAGCCTTTTCTCAAAGGGCTTGTGAAATATAAAATATTATGTTAAGATACATAGTATAACGAGTGGGCAATTCCAATCGGGATTGCCCATTTTCTAAAATGAATAGAAATATAAATCGAAATTTAACGCTTAACGAGGAGGAATAAACATGGCAAAGAAAGAAGAAAGATTTGGAATTATATTTAGAGACGGAAGCCAGCTTAAGGATGAAGGGGTCCGTCAAATTCTTGTAGATAAGGAGACGGGAGTTAATTACCTTTGTTGGAAGTCCGGATATGGAGCCAGTATTACACTTCTTCTGGATTCGGAAGGAAAAGTCATAGTTACTAAGTAAAATTAAAGTTTGTAGAATTAAGAAAACCGGAATTTGTGGAGGATATTAAAATGGCGCAGATAATATGGGATGGCAATAAAAACTGGGAAAACGTTTGGGATGGTAAGCAGCCGTGGGACAGAGAGATTGAAGAAAAAATCATTCCTGAAAATGCAGTTCTAATTGACAGACCAGATGACATAATTAAAGCATCAATTCCATACATGATTATCCCTTGTATTGTATGCTTTGTTGCAATTTTTACAAAAAAGGCGCAATCAGATGAATTTATATTTAATTTATGGTTTATGCCGCTGTCATTTATTATTGGCTTTTTTGTTGCGATGCCGTTACATGAATTTCTTCATGCTATAAGTTATCCAAAGGGGGCAAAAGTTTATATAGGAGTATCTCTAAAACAGTTGAGAGCATATGCTGCATCCTCAGCAGCACTTAGCAGAGGACGATATATAATGGTGTCATTGGCACCTTTGATTTCGGGGATAATCTTTCTTGCTGTTTTCGTGGTCTGCCCGATTTCAATGAAGTGGTTGATGACAATATGTGTAGTTCCTTCGTTTATGGGACTAATTTCTCCAGCACCCGATTATATGGATGTTTTAATCATATTGCGAAAGGTACCGAAGGGGGCAATGATTCAGGCAACAGAAAATGGATTGGTTTGGTATCTCTAATACGACAGATTCCAATTTGTCGAACACATGAAAATTTGAAGTTGTGGAGGTAATTATCAATGAGAAATATTTACGATAATAGTGAATTTTTTG
>USSA01000023.1 GCA_900557255.1 uncultured Prevotella sp. | reverse complement strand
TGTTATCTGGGTGCAATGTACGACCTGTACCACCACCAGAAGCTACTGAGAAGTATGGCTTACCAGCAGCCACACGCTCCTTCTTGTATGTACCAGCTACTGGGTGCTGGAAACGTGTAGGGTTTGTAGAGTTACCTGTGATAGATACGTCTACATCCTCGCTCCAGTTGATAGCAACACCCTCGCGAACGTCGTCAGCGCCATAGCAGTTAACCTTAGCACGTGGACCGTCGCTGTAAGCGATGCGGTTAACAACCTTCAGCTCACCTGTATAGTAGTCGAACTTTGTCTGTACGTATGTGAAACCGTTGATGCGGCTGATGATCTGAGCAGCATCCTTACCAAGACCGTTCAAGATAACGCGCAATGGGTTCTTGCGAACCTTGTTTGCCATCTCAGCAATCTTGATAGCACCCTCAGCAGCAGCGAAAGACTCGTGACCAGCCAAGAAAGCGAAACACTGAGTCTCCTCACGGAGCAAACGAGCAGCCAAGTTACCGTGACCGAGACCAACCTTACGGTCGTCAGCTACAGAACCAGGGATGCAGAAAGCCTGCAAACCGATACCGATAGCCTCAGCTGCGTCAGCAGCAGTCTTAGCACCTTTCTTGATAGCGATAGCAGCACCAGCTACATACGCCCACTTAGCGTTCTCGAAGCAGATACGCTGAGTATCTTCACACATCTGATAAGGGTCAACACCTGCGTCCTCGCAGATTTGATTAGCCTCTTCCAAGCTCTTGATACCGTTAGCATTAAGAGCAGCAAGAACCTGCTTCTCGCGACGTTCCTGACTTTCGTAACTTACTTTTCTAATCATATCTGTATCTCCTTATTATTCTTTACGTGGATCAATTGCTTTAACAACACCCTGCTCAGCAGTTGTACGACCGTAGCTACCTGTGAACTTCTTGACAGCCTCGTTAGCGTCCATACCGTTCTTGATAGCTTCCATCATCTTGCCGAGGTGAACATACTCATAACCACAAACCTGGCTGTCCTTATCGAGGAACTGCTTTGTGATGTAACCCTCTGTCAACTCGAGGTAACGTGTACCCTTAGCTACAGTACCATAGAGAGTACCAGTCTGTGAACGAAGACCCTTACCCAAGTCCTCAAGACCTGCACCGATAACGAGACCGCCCTCAGAGAAAGCGCTCTGGCTACGACCGTAAACAATCTGGAGGAAGAGCTCGCGCATAGCTGTATTGATAGCATCGCATACGAGGTCAGTGTTCAAAGCCTCAAGAATAGTCTTGCCTGGGAGAATCTCAGAAGCCATAGCAGCTGAGTGAGTCATACCAGTACAACCGATAGTCTCAACAAGAGCCTCCTGAATAACGCCTTCCTTGATGTTCAAAGAGAGCTTGCAAGCACCCTGCTGAGGAGCACACCAACCCACACCGTGAGTATAACCAGAGATGTCTTTGATCTCTTTTGCCTGAATCCATTTTCCCTCTTCAGGAATTGGAGCTGGTCCGTGGTTAGGACCCTTAGCGACAACGCACATGTTGTCTACTTCTTTAGAATAGATCATATTCGCTAAATTTTATATTAATGAATATTATAAGTATAAAGTTCTGTACTTAATTCATATTGTTTTGCTGAAACATCGGTGCCATCACCTCAATTCCGAGCACAAAAGTACAAAAAAAATCCGGAAAATACCTAAAATTGGGTATTCTTTTTAACTCTTTAACCTAATATTTAGATTTTTTCTTGGGTTTATGCACAATTTCATGTATCTTTGCAAACTGAAAATTGCAATTTTGTAGATTATGATCGAAGTAAAGATAAACGATGCCAAGCTTCAGCATGCTGCCGAGGCGGGCATGGATGAATTTGTAAAGGCTTTCGTGGACGCTATCCGCGAAGCGATTGGTGGTGAACTGACTGCCGAAACCATGGCGCAGCTCAACAGCGACCAGATTACTCTTCTGGCTTGGGATATCCTGCATGAGGAGATGATGGATGGCGGAATGGTTCAGCTCATACATAACGGTTACGGTGCTTTCCTCTGGAAGAACCCTACCGACAAGGCGTTTAAAAACTGGGGATTGACAGAACTCGCCAAACTCATCAAGAAGAGTCATTTCCTGTATAAAACAAACCATGAGGAGATTGAGCGCGATCTGACCGATGAGGAGTTTATGGCGCTCTACGAAAAATTTCCTGAGTTTGATGATTTTGACGATGAGTTCGTTGAGAACGAAGAAGAGTGGACCAGCAAGGTTGCCTTCTACATCGATGATCATATCGACAATTTCTGCGAAATTGTCAAAAGTTAATAGTTGATAGTTAATAGCGGCTTCGCCGTATAGCAGGCTTGCCCTATAAACTATAAACTTTAAACTATAAACTTATAATACATTATTATATATATATGAACAAGCAAGAACAGGAACTCCGTAAGAAGAGTCCGATACAGATACGCAACAAGAAGGCTTCGTTCGAGTACTTCTTCGTTGACACCTATACCGCAGGCATTGTGCTTACGGGTACAGAGATAAAGTCAATCCGTGGCGGAAAGGCTTCGCTGGTAGATTGTTATTGCGATTTCTATCAGGGCGAACTTTGGGTCAAGGGAATGAACATCTCTCCTTATTTTTATGGTTCTTTCAGCAATCATGAGGCTCGCCGTGACCGCAAGCTTCTTCTCACCAAGCGTGAATTGCGCCGTCTTGAAGAGGACAGCAAGCAGCCTGGTTTCACCATTGTTCCAACCCTCATCTTTATCGATAATCACGGTAGAGCCAAGGTGGATATTGCCCTCTGCAAGGGAAAGAAGGAGTATGACAAGCGCCAGACTCTGAAAGAAAAGGAAGACAGAAGAGAGATGGATAGAGCAATCAAGCACTTTTAGACAATGAAGAATTTAAGAGAGATTGTAAAGGAGAAGATTCTGATTCTCGATGGTGCCATGGGTACTGAGATTCAGAAGTATAATCTTACAGAAGAAGACTTCAGAGGTGAGCGGTTCCGCGATTTGCCGGGTATGATGAAAGGCAACAACGATATGCTCAACATTACTCGTCCTGATGTGATATCTGATATTTACCGACGCTACCTGGAGGCTGGCGCCGATATTATTACCGCGAATACTTTTTCGTGCCAGCGCATTTCGCAGGCTGATTATCACCTGGAGAACTGTGCCCGCGAAATGGCATTCGAGGGTGCCCGACTGGCACGTATCGAATGCGATAAGTTTTCTACGCCTGATAAACCACGCTTCGTTGCAGGAGATGTGGGACCAACCAACAAGACTTGCTCCATGAGTCCGGACGTCAGCAATCCTGCCGCCCGCGAGATTACCTACGATGAGCTTTTCACCGATGTATGCGAACAGGTGGACGGACTTATCGAAGGCGGTGCTGACGTGATTCTCATCGAAACCATCTTTGATACGCTCAATTGCAAGGCGATGATAGATGCAGCGCTCACCATGATGAAGAAACATGGAGTAGAGTTGCCTGTCATGATCAGTCTTACGGTAAGTGATCTGGCGGGCAGAACGCTCAGCGGTCAGACTGTAGATGCTTTCCTTGCTTCGCTTTCTCCTTATCCTATCTTCTCTGTCGGCATGAACTGCGCCTTTGGTGCTCCTCAGATGAAGCCTTTCATCGAACACATGGCTCAGGTTGCACCTTATTATATTAGTGCGCATCCTAATGCCGGTTTGCCTAACGAGATGGGCGAATATGATGAGACAGCCGAATCGATGGCTCCGCAAATAGCCGAATTCATCGATGAAGGCATCGTGAACATCATAGGCGGATGCTGCGGTACAAGTCCTGAATTCATCGCTCATTACGCCCGTATCGCTGAGGGTAAGAAACCGCATCAAGTGGTGGAGAAACCTAAGTATATGTGGCTCTCGGGATTAGACCTTCTGCAGGTCGATGACTCCGTACATTTGCCGGTTGACGCCAGTCGGTTTGTCAATGTGGGCGAACGCTGTAACGTAGCTGGTAGCAGGAAGTTCCTGCGCTTGATTAACGAAAAGAATTATGAAGAAGCCATCGGTATTGCCAGAAAGCAAGTGGCTGATGGAGCAGCTGTCGTTGACGTGAATATGGACGATGGTTTGCTCGATGCGAAAGCCGAGATGGTTAACTTCCTGAATATGATTGCAGCCGAACCAGACATTGCGAAGGTTCCGGTGATGATCGACTCTTCCAAATGGGACGTCATCGTGGCTGGCTTGAAGTGCTGCCAGGGCAAGTGTATTGTCAATTCCATCAGTTTGAAGGAGGGCGAGGAAGTATTCCTTTCTCATGCCCGTGATGTGTTGCGCTATGGTGCAGCAGTCGTTGTGATGTGTTTTGATGAGGTTGGTCAGGCTACCACTTTCGAGCGCCGCATCGAGATAGCAGAACGTGCTTATCATCTTCTGGTAGACAAGTTGGGCATGAATCCGCTCGATATCATCTTCGACCCGAACGTACTTGCCATAGCTACCGGTATGGAGGAGCATGATAATTATGCCGTTGAATTCATCCGCGCAACGGAGTGGATTCATCAGAATCTGCCTGGCGCACATGTCAGCGGAGGTGTCAGTAACCTCTCGTTCTCATTCCGTGGCAATACTTATATCCGTGAGGCTATCCATTGTGTTTTCTTGCATCATGCCCAGCAGGTAGGTATGGACTTTGGTATTGTAAATGCCAAAGCCAGAATGGATTATAATAAGATTCCAGAAGAACAGCTTCAGCTCATCGAGGATGTAGTGCTGAATAGGAGAAAAGGTGCAGCTGATGAACTCATCGAGCTTGCGGCAGAGATAAAAGCCCAGGCTGATGCTGCCAAGGCTGCAGCTAAGGCAGGCGGTGTTGCTCCCAAGAAACCGGCTGCTCCTGAATGGCGAAAGGAGAGTGTGGAAGAACGTCTGAAGTATGCGCTGCGCAAGGGAATCACCGATTTCCTGCAGCAGGATATTGACGAAGCACTTGCCAAATATCCTCATGCAGTAAACGTTATTGAGGGTCCTCTGATGGACGGCATGAACCTGGTAGGCGAACTTTTTGGAAAAGGCGAAATGTTCTTGCCGCAGGTTGTCAAGACGGCTCGCACGATGAAATCGGCAGTTTCTATCCTTCTGCCTCATATCGAGGCAGAAAAACAGGGTGGAGCAACAACTGCCGGCAAGATTCTGATGGCAACTGTGAAGGGCGATGTTCATGATATCGGAAAGAACATCGTCTGCGTGGTTATGTCATGTAACAATTACGAAATCATCGACTTAGGTGTGATGGTTCCAGCCGAACAGATTGTACAGAAAGCTATCGATGAAAAGGTAGATGCAATCGGTTTGAGCGGACTTATCACCCCTTCGCTTGAAGAAATGGTTCATGTGGCCCGGGAAATGCAGAAAGCTGGTTTGCGCATTCCTATCATGGTAGGTGGGGCAACGACGAGCGAACTGCATGTGGCTCTGAAGATTGCGCCTGAATATGACGGACCGGTCATCTGGGTGAAGGACGCATCGCTCAATGCCGGAATCTGTGCCCGATTCCTCAACGAGGCAGAATGCCCTAAGTTTGAGGCGGAACTGAAGGAACGCTACGAGAAACTTCGCCAGAACTATCACGAAGAGCAGGCTAAGATAGCCTCGCTCTCAGAGGCAAGAAAGAACAAGCTGGAGCTATTCTGACAAGATAAAGAATACAACGTTTTTAGGATAATTATATGATTAAAACTGTGATTTTTGATATGGGTGGTGTCATCATCACCCTCGACGAGAATGAGGCAGGCAAACGTTTCATTGAGTTGGGTATGAAGGAGTTTGCGGAGAAGATGGACCCTTATAAACAGGTTGGCTTAAACGGTCAGCTGGAAGAGGGCAAGATTTCCGAGGAGGAATACCGTCGGGAAGTGTGCAAGAAGATTGGCCGCGAGGTAACCTTCGAGGAACTGCAGCATTGCTGGCTGGGCTACATGAAGGAAATTCCAGAGCGCAATCTGGTTACTCTCCGCAATCTTAAGAAGCAGGGCTACCGTGTAATCTTGCTCAGTAATACCAACCCTTATGTTTCAGCCTGGGTAGACAGCGAGGCGTTCTCCGGCGACGGTCATCCTATCGGTGATTATTTCGATGCGATGTATCGTTCTTATGAGGCAAAGTATATGAAGCCGGATGAGAATTTCTTCCGTTATGTCCTTTCTCAGGAGCAGATCATGCCAGAGGAGTGTCTGTTTATTGATGATGGTCCCCGTAACTGCTGTGCAGCCTCTGAACTCGGACTGTTTACTTATTGTCCACAGAATGGCGAAGACTGGTGCGATAAGATTTACGAGCATTTGAAGTAATTATTTGTGGTGATTATTTGCACTAAAATGCAAATAATTGCCATTTTATTTTGTGCTCTGCAATAAAAAATGTACTTTTGCAGTCGCAAATATTAAATACATAATACAATGATTAAGAAGAAAAGATGGCATTGCTTGCCAGGTCAGCCTCTTACAGAGCTCGACAAGCAGGTAATGTTTTGGGAAAACAAGGGTAAACTTGTTCCTACCCGTGACTTGATTAAAACTCCAGAACAGATAGAAGGCATCCGCAAGAGTGGTGTCGTAAACACCGGTTGTCTTGATGCGGTAGCCGAGATGATCCGTCCGGGAATCAACACCCAGGAGATTGATGACCTCTGCATGCAGTATTGTAAGGATCATAATGCCATTCCTGCATGCCTCAATTACGAAGGCTATCCTAAGAGCGTTTGTACCTCTATCAACGAAGTGGTTTGCCATGGTATTCCTAAGGAAGAGGATGTGCTCGAAGAGGGCGATATCATCAATGTGGACATGACAACCATCGTAGATGGCTATTACGCTGACGCCAGCCGTATGTTCATCGTTGGCGGCAAGACTACTCCTGAAAAGGAGCAGCTGGTTCGCGTAGCCAAGGAATGCCTGGAAATCGGTATGGAGGTTGCCAAGCCATACTCGTTCGTAGGTGATATCGGTCATGCTATCGAGAAGCATTGCAAGAAGTATGGTTATGGTGTGGTTCGCGATCTTTGCGGTCATGGCGTAGGTTGCCAGTTCCATGAAGAGCCTGAGGTTCTTCACTATGGTCATAGAGGCACGGGCATGCTGCTTGTTCCGGGCATGGTGTTCACCATCGAGCCAATGATCAACATGGGCACCTGGCAGGTTTTCCTCGATGCGGACGATCCGTACGGTTGGGAAGTAATCACCGGTGATGAGAAGCCATCTGCACAGTGGGAGCACACGCTTGTGATGACAGAGACAGGTGTGGAGGTTTTGACATATTAACGTTAAATGTTAAGAAATGAAGGATATATATATATTAGGTATAGAGAGCAGCTGCGACGATACCTCTGCCGCAGTGCTCAAGAATGGTGTGCTGCTGAGCAATGTAACCGCCTCTCAGGAGGTTCACAAGGCTTATGGCGGTGTTGTTCCGGAGTTGGCTTCCCGTGCCCACCAGCAGAATGTGGTTCCTGTCGTTGACCAGGCCATCGCGCGTGCCGGCATCAAGAAGGAAGATCTTTCTGCCGTAGCCTTCACCCGTGGTCCGGGTCTGATGGGTTCGCTCCTTGTGGGTGTAAGTTTTGCCAAGGGATTCGCCCGTTCGCTCAATATTCCGATGATTGATGTAAACCATCTGCAGGGTCATGTGATGGCTCATTTCATCAAAGAGAGCGATGATGACCAGAGTGCACCTCCATTCCCGTTCATCTGTCTTCTCGTGAGCGGTGGAAATTCGCAGATTGTAAAGGTGAATGCCTACAACGATATGGAAGTGCTGGGACAGACCATCGATGATGCGGCTGGCGAGGCTATTGACAAGTGTGCCAAGGTACTGGAGTGGGGCTATCCTGGTGGTCCTGTCGTAGATAAGTATGCACGCCAGGGCAATCCGAAGGCTTTCAGTTTCTCTGAGCCTCATATTCCAGGATTGAACTACAGTTTCTCAGGCTTCAAGACAAGTTTCCTCTACAGCCTGCGTAAATGGGTGGCTGCTGATCCTGATTTTGTTGAGAAGAACAAGTACGATCTGGCTGCCAGCATAGAGTTTACCATCGTTGATATTCTGATGAAGAAACTCCGCATGGCTGTCAAGCAGACCGGCATCAAGCATGTGGCTGTAGCTGGAGGTGTGAGTGCCAATAATGGTTTGCGCAACGCTTTCCGCAATCATGCCAAGCGCTTCGGCTGGACTATCTACATCCCTAAGTTCAGCTATACTACCGATAATGCGGCGATGATAGGCTGCGTGGGAACCTTCAAGTATCGTGATGGCGAGTTTGCAACCATCGACTTGCCAGCCTATAGTAAAGTAACATTTAAGTAAGAAATATGGAATTTGAAACAAAGATATTGAGCAAGGGCATCCAGGAGATGCTCTACAACAGTGACAAGACAGTAGGCACAGCAGAGAGCTGCACAGGCGGTCGTATCGCCGAGGCGCTGATTTCTGTGCCAGGTGCCAGCAATTACTTCAAAGGTGGTGTAGTAAGCTACACCAACGAGGTAAAGGAGAATCTTTTGGGCGTGAGCCATGAGGTTCTGGAGGAGCAGACTGCCGTTTGCGAAGAAGTGGCTAGGGAGATGGTGCTCGGCACAATCAAGACCCTGAATGTAGACTTCGCCATTTCGGTAACGGGTGTGGCTGGTCCAACGGGTGGAACTCCAGCCATTCCTGTGGGCACAATCTATGTAGGTTATGGCGATAAGAACGATGTTCGCGTGGTAAAACTCACCGAAGATTTCGGACGCGACATCAACCTTGCAATTGCCACAAATACAGCGCTTAAAGGCATGCTCGAATTCTTGAAAGAACATGCTGAAGAACTTAAAAAAGAGGCTTAAATTGCTAATTTAAGGCTACCAAATATTAATAATCCTTAAAAGATAGTGTTCTTTTAGGGATTATTTTGTTATTACCAAATTATTTTGTAATTTTGCACTCTGTTTGGAATAGGTATCAATTAACGAATTACAAAATTAAAGATAGAAATGTCTAAGATTTGTCAAATTACAGGTAAGAAGGCACAGTTAGGTTGCAATGTGTCTCACTCAAAGCACCGTACAAAGAGAAGCTTTGATGTTAACCTCTTCAGCAAGAAATTCTACTATGTAGAAGAGGGTTGCTGGATCAGCCTCAAGATTAGTGCTGCTGGTCTTCGTCTTATTAATAAGGTAGGTCTCGATGCTGCTTTGAATCAGGCAGTAAAGAAGGGCTACGTAGATTGGAAGGACATTAAAGTTATAGGAGAATAAATATCATGGCAAAGAAAGCAAAAGGTAATAGAGTACAGGTTATCCTCGAGTGCACTGAACACAAGAACAGTGGTATGCCAGGTACAAGCCGTTACGTGACTACAAAGAATCGTAAGAACACTCCTGAGCGTCTTGAGTTGATGAAGTACAACCCAATCCTTAAGAAGATGACTCTTCACAAGGAGATTAAGTAAGCTTAGCTTACAAGTTTAATAATTTTATCAATTTAAATAGACTATGGCAAAGAAAGCGGTCGCTACCCTCCACGAAGGTAACATGGATGGTCGCGCATATACAAAGGTTATCAAGATGGTTAAGAGCCCTAAGACTGGTGCATACGTTTTCGATGAGAAGATGGTACCAAACGAGGCTGTTAAGGATTTCTTCAAGGATTAATTTCCTTGCAGATGATGCATCGTTGAATTTAGATTACATCAAAATTCAAATATAAAGATAAAGGTCGCTACCCAGATAGGGGAGCGACCTTTTTTTTCTTCTTTTTCTTTTCTAAGGTCAAGAAAACAGCTTTTGGCCTTTACAATACTACTTGAAGCTTCTTTTATCGTCTCTTACGAATCTTCTTAGCGTTTGCTTCCTCTTATCATCGTTTGACACCTCTCACGGCCTGGCTCTCTAACGGATTCTCCGGCCAGAAATGCTTAGGGTATCGGCGCTTCAGTTCTTTGCGGACTTCGAAATAAGTGCCTTGCCAAAAACTTGCGAGATCCTGAGTAAGCTGAACGGGCTTGAAACCGGGAGATAACAACTCAAGCAGAAGAGGCTGTCTGCCAGCATCGACAGTGGGTGTTGATGTCATTCCGAAACACTCCTGAAGCCGCACACTCAGAACTGGGGCTTCGGTTCCCAAGCGATAATCGATGCGGATATTGCTGCCAGATGGCACACGGATGTGGGTGGGAGCAAGGCGGTCTATCTCCTGCTGAAGCTCATAAGGAAGGATGTTCCATAAGATTTCACACAGGTTGAGTTTCTTCAGTTCAGCTACTGTCGTTTTCATCTTACCGCCCTCTTCAAGATAGAATGGGAGCCACGCTTGAGCAGTTGTCAGGAGATGCTCTGTTGACAGGTCTGGAATCTCCAGTTCTGGATGCCACTCAGCTACTTGTGCCACGCGCTGTTGCAGGCGATGAACGGATTCGTTCCAATCGAACATGCTGAGTCCGTCTTTTCTGGCAGCTTCGCAGATAATGTCTGAAACCATCTCTCGGCTGGCATTCTGTATCGGCTTGCTGTCTATGACGAGCGCTCCTATTCGTGTTTCTTGCTGCATCTTTACCGCCAGCGCTTTACTGTCCCAGGAAATATTCTCGCAGGTTTGCACCGGCAAGTCCTTCCAGTTGACGGGGGCAGAGAGAAATACTTTTCCCTTCCGACCCTGCGCAGGATTGGATGATGAGGTTGAAGCGAGATTGAGTGATGCGATGGCAAGCCATTCGTTTGCTGCCATGCTGTCGCACGGGTCGATGAAAATCGTGTTGCCATTCGACATCTTGAAGTTGCCCGCATGGTCGGTGGCATGGGCGATGCGCTCAGGGTAGGCTAGGGCGATGAGATGGCCCACTTCCTCAGCATCAATTGGTTCGTTGTCTTCCTTGATGCGCAGCATCTTCCTGTATTCCTGGGCAATCTGAGCGATACGGTTCCAGCGCCCCAGATTCTTCTTGCAGCGTGCGGAACGGAGGATAGAAAGGCGGAGCGTCATGTCTGAATCCTCATTTTCGCTCATCGGATCTTTCTCTTCCAGCAGAGCAGCAATGTCGCAGGCAAGGGCTTGGCTCGCCGGAGAATCGCTGCTGATTATCATCTTGGCAATGCGCGGATGACAAGGAAGTTGAGCCATTCTGCTGCCTTCTGCGGTGATGCTGCCACTGAGAGCGTGAGTATCATGATCAGGAGTGAGGGCGTTGAGCGACATAAGAAGTTGCTGTGCAAATACGAGGTTGCCCTTGGGAGGAAGGGTGAGCCAAGGCAGCAGTTCCGGTTTGTTTTCGCCGAAAGCAGCAATGTCGAGAACCATGGAAGAGAGATCTGCATCCAGTATTTCGGGCAGCCGCTGTTCAGGCATCAGGTGTTCAGAGGTCTGTGTCCAAAGCCGGTAACATACGCCTGATGTGATTCTGCCAGCACGTCCCCTTCGTTGCACAGCCATGTCCTGGCTGATACGAACGGTCTCGAGATGGCTCAAGCCTGTACGGGCATCATAAACCAGTTTTCGGCAGAGTCCGGAATCCACAACGATTCTTACTCCTTCGATGGTGAGAGAAGTTTCGGCGATAGGAGTGGCCAATACGATTTTTCGTTCACCCGGTTTGGAAGGAGCGATTGCGAGTCGCTGCTTTTCAGGCGAAAGGTTGCCGTAGAGTGGATAGATTTCCGTTGAAGATAAGGCAGAACGAAGCAGTTCTTCGCATTTCATGATTTCTCCCTGTCCCGGCAGAAAGGCAAGAATGTCGCCTTCCTGATTTCTGAAAGCCTGACAGATAGTGGCTGCCATTTCCTGCGCTACCTGATATCTGTCTATGTCGTGGTCTGCATAAATGGTTTCTATCGGAAACATTCTGCCTTTACTCTCGATAAGCGGAGCCTGAAGTGTCTGGCAGATGATAGAAGCATCGATTGTTGCTGACATGATAATGAGCTTCAGGTCGGGGCGGATGATTTCCTGTGTTTGCCGGGCCAGCGCTAACGCCAGGTCGGAATTGATGCTGCGCTCATGAAACTCATCAAAGATGAGGCACGAAACGCCTTCGAGTGTAGCATCATTGACCAGCATTCGGGTGAGAATGCCCTCGGTAAGGACTTCGATGCGTGTTTCATCCGAAACCTTGCTTTCGAATCTTACCCGATAGCCGATGGTTTTGCCCACGGGTTCTCCCAGAATCTGTGCCATCCGTTCGGCAATCTGGCGCGCTGCCAGACGACGCGGTTCGAGCATCAGAATCTTACCCTGACTTTTAAGATGATCATGGATGAAGCCTTCCAATGCCTGATCACTCATGCCCCGTAGAATGGTGAGCGGGAGGAGGGTAGATTTACCGGCACCAGGAGGAGCTGTAATAACAAGGTTAGCCGACTCCATCAATGCTTCATTGACAGAGTCGGCTATCTGGTAAGCTGGCAGATGACCAGCCTGCTGTTCTATTCTATCTAAGTTCATTTCTTCTTATTTCACAAACTTCAGAATCTCTTTACTCTTTCTGCCCTTTTTGGCAGGAATCGGCATGAAGCCTTCTGTGAGTCCTGTTTTATCTGTCATGGTCTGGAAAACGGAGGCGGCATAGGAAGAGAGTTTCTTCTCTGCCAGTTCTTGCTTGATAGCATCCTCATCATAATCATCAGCATAGAGGAGAGTGTGTAAATCGTCAAGATATTTTTGCGGAATATTCTGATGCGGCATGCGGCTTTTTATCTGCATAATCTGTGCGATGATTGCCTGTTTGGTTTGGGCAGCGATGGCTTCTGCCTTTTGCTGCTCGAAGACTGCCAGTGTCTCCTCATCCGTCTCCTGCCAGTTTTGCATCATGGCTTCAGTGTTGGTAAGATGACTGTAGCCTGCATAGCGAATCAGGGCGATGTGCTTGTTCCAACCCTTCTTTTCGAGATAGCTTTTCTCCATAGGTGTAGTAGCTACTATGAGGTTAGCTTTGGCGTACATGGCTTTCTGATACATAGCCTGTTGCAGCGAACGCTTCAAGTAAGGGTTATTGCAGTTTCGCTCAGAAATATCGCCTAGTGGACAAACGATGTATGGAATGTCCATCTGCTTAGCTTTCTTGGCTATCTGGGCTCCCTGCCATGTCCATGCTCCTATAATCAACACAATGTCGGCATCAACCAGGTTGTTGGTGATGTCGAGCTGCTTATTCAAGGCTTCGATGTATGGAAGATACATCTTCAGCAACTTCTTATGGTTGGAAATGAACAAATATACTTTCATCGTTCTGTCGGTTATTTTTAACTGTTATTATTTCTGATAGACTGTTGCTTCCTTTAACCCTGTCTAGAGTTTATGAGAAGTGAAATCGTTTTTGTCAGCCCGCCAATAGCGCAATTTGGTAGCCAGATTTCTCCAGATAATTCCATATTCGAAGAATGGCAGTTTGAACATCGCTATTCCGTCATCAAAGTGTTTGATGGCCTTGTTGGCTATCAGCATTCTCACGATGAACAGCAGGAGGAAACTGAAACCTGCGCATCCTGTAAGAATCCAATTCTTCATGAGGATAGAGTAGGCTGCAACGGCCAGCGTTGCTATCAGGCTGAGATGTGGCATGAGATGGTCGAAGAACATGAGGGTTCGCATGGAACCTGCTCTTTCCAGACTCTTGCGTGAAGCCTGCAGATAGAGTTGGGCATTGTGCCAACTCTTGCTCGATGGTGCTTCGCGGATGAGCCATGCATCGCAATCCAGTTCTGTTGCAGTATCTCCGCACAGTGCATACTTGTTGACGAGAAAATCGTATTCGCCGCGAACATATTCCAGGTTGCCCTGATAGCCCTGTTCCTTCATGAAGTCGCTTTTGCGGAACGCTACGTTTGGCATGTGGCTGCGATAACCATAGGTCTGTTGGGCACGGCGCAAAACATAGTAAGCCTTGCGGATGCTGTCGAAACGGCGTACGCTCTTGGTTTCCTCATCAAGGGCTACATATCCCAATACCAGATGGTTTGGGTCCTGGCATTGACGGACCATGGTTTGCAGCCACTTGTCGTTGCTTGGGCGGCAATTAGGCTCTGTCAGAATAATCCATTCATGTTTGGCAGCCTTCACACCCAGTGTAATCTGCAATTTCTTGCGGCTCATGTAGCGTGAACTCTCAGGAATGTAAGTATAATAAAGATGAGGGTTCTCGGCTGCTGTTCGCTTCAGAAAATCCTGTGTCTCGCCATCTGTACTCTGGCAGACTACGATTACCTGATAGTCGGCAGCGTACTGCTGGCGCAGGAACATAGGGAGATTCCTCTCCAATTCAGCAAGATTATCGTGTGCGGTAATGAGTATACTGACAGGAGGTTGATTCTCTGCCGTTTCTGTTTTTTGAAAGCGCAACGAGCGCAGAAATGGATTTATCAGCGATCCAAGAACCGCCAATAAAACCACCACTGCGCCTGTTATTATAGTAGTTGTACTAATGATCATCATATTCTTTTTCTCGTAATATAGAAAGCTAGAGAAAGGAGAATCCTATAAACTCTTAACTTTTAACTTTCAACTATATTAAAAGTCTTCTGTAATATAACCCTTTGGCAACTGGCGACAGTTATACTGGCTCGCCATAATCTCAGCATAGGCTCCGGCTGAGCGGAGGGCGATGAGGTCGCCGCGATGGGCTTTGTTGATGTCGACAGCCTTGCCGAAGACATCGCTTGATTCGCAGATAGGACCTACTACGTCGTAAGTTTCTACAGGTTCATCGCTTGAGATGTTCTCAATCTTATGGTAAGCCTGATAGAGTGCTGGACGGATGAGGTCGGTCATTCCTGCATCCACAATGGCAAACTGCTTGGCTGTGCCCTGCTTGATGTAGAGTGTCTTGGTGATGAGAGAACCCATCTGACCCACTACAGCGCGGCCCAACTCGAAGTGAAGCTTCTGACCATCGCGCAACTTCAGTTTCTTTGCGTATGTATCGAAATAATCCTTGAAATTAGGGATTGGCTGTCGGTTTGGATGATTATAGTCAATGCCCAATCCGCCGCCCACATTGATGTTCTTCACAACGATGTGATGCGCTTCAAGTTGGTTCTGAAGTTCGTTGATACGGTTGCAGAGTGCCTCGAAATCCCCCATGTCGAGGATCTGGCTTCCGATGTGGAAGTGCAGTCCGAGGAACTGGATGTTCTTCATCTTGGCAGCCTCTTCGATTACGGCTTCCATGTCGCGCATGGCAATTCCGAACTTGTTTTCTGCCAGTCCTGTTGTGATGTTTGCATGTGTATGGGCGCCGACATCCGGATTGATGCGGAAACAAACCTGCGCTATCTTATTCTGTTTTTCAGCCAGTTCGTTGATGATTTCCAACTCCGGAATACTCTCTACATTGAAGCAGAAGATGTTTTTCTCCAATCCGAGGTTGATTTCCCAATCGCTCTTGCCTACACCAGCGTAAACAATCTTGCTGGCTGGGAATCCGGCTTTGATGGCAGCCTGAATTTCTCCTCCGCTCACACAGTCGGCTCCTAAACCAGCCTGACAGATGATATTGAGCACCTTAGGGTTAGCATTTGCCTTTACGGCATAGTGCACTTCAAATCCCTCGTGCTTGCCAGCCTCTTCATTGATGGTTTTCAATGTCTGGCGCAACACATTGGTGTCGTAATAGTAGAACGGAGTCTGTATCTCCTGAAACTTATCTATCGGAAATGTACCTTTCATTTCACTTAATCTTAAATTAATACCTTATTATAGTTAAATCAGAATATCCAATTTATAGTAAATCAGAATATCCAACGAAGAGTGGATAGGAAGCATTACATACGAATTCTTCACTTTTCACTCTTCGTTTTCATTTGCATTACTTCTTCTCGAACAATACGTTGCTCAAGTTCTGCAATGCCTGCTTCTTATCTTTCTCTCTGATGAGGAATGAGATGTTGTAGTTAGAACCACCGTAAGAAATCATGCGTACAGGAATGTTCTTCATCGCATCGGTAGCGATGGTCTCGAAGCCAACGTTGCTCCAGTCCAAATCACCTACAACGCAGATGATGCACATATCAGAATCAACAGTTACTGTACCATATTTCTTCAGCTCGTTTACGATGTCGTTAAGATGAGAATCATTATCAATACTCATGCTGACACCCACCTCAGAAGTGGCAATCATATCAATTGGAGTCTGATAGCTCTCGAAGATTTCGAATACCTTGCGTAGGAAACCTGTAGCGAGCAACATGCGGCTACTCTTGATCTTGATGGCTGTGATGTTGTCCTTGGCAGCAACAGCCTTGATCTTGCCGCGTACGATGACATTGTCGATGATTGTACCGTCGGCCTTAGGATCCATGGTGTTCTTCAAGCGTACAGGGATGCCTGCATACTTAGCTGGCTGAACACAGGTAGGGTGGAGAATCTTGGCACCGAAGTAAGCCAACTCGGCAGCCTCCTCGAAGTTCAACTGGCGAACAGCCTCGGTGTGCTCTACGACACGAGGGTCGTTATTGTGCATTCCGTCGATATCTGTCCAGATCTGAATCTCGTCAGCAGGGAGAGCTGCACCGATAAGAGATGCGGTATAGTCGCTACCGCCACGCTGCAGATTGTCAACCTCGCCGTATGCGTTGCGGCAGATGAAGCCCTGAGTGATGTAAATCTGATAGCCCTGGTTCTGCTCCATGATAGCAGCCAACTTCTCCTTGATGTACTGAGGGTCTGGCTCTGCGTTCTTGTCTGTACGCATGAAGTCTAATGCACTGAGCAATACCGCCTTTACGCCCTGTTCCTTCAAGTAGTTTACAACCATGTTGGTGCTCATCATCTCGCCCTGAGCCACGATGCTCTTCTCCTCGAAAGAAGTGAAGAGGTCTTTGGTGAATGAGCGGAGATAGTTGAATTCGCCCTGCAAGAACTCACGAGTCGTATTTTTCATCTCCTCGGTAGAGTAGAGTTCTTCTACATGCTGCATGTATTTTTTCTCCAAGTTGTTGATTACCTCGTTGGCGCCCTCTGGATTCTTCTTGTAAAGATAGTCAGAGATCTCAACGAGAGAGTTTGTTGTACCGCTCATCGCAGACAATACGATGAAAGTTGGTTCACCTGATTCTGTAACCAAAGAGGCTACTCCCTTCATGCGCTCTGGTGAGCCTACAGAAGTACCTCCGAATTTCATTACCTTCATAGTCGTAATTTTATTTAATTATTTCACTTAATTATCTTCTCCATCCTCTGTGAGGTCGATGTGGTTGTACTCGTTGGTTACGTCGTAGAGCACACCTTCCTTACAGCGGTAAACGATGCCTGGGAATTTGTCGAGCATCGGGATGTTATGGGTTGTCATCACAACAGCTGTGCCTTGTTTGGTGATGTCTTTCAGCAGACTCACGATGTTGCTGGCAGTCTCTGGGTCGAGATTGCCTGTAGGCTCATCGGCGATGATGATTTTAGGATTATTGAGAATGGCGCGGGCGATGGCTACACGCTGCTGCTCACCACCTGAGAGCTCATGAGGCATCTTGTCGATTTTATCAATCATGCCTACTTCGTTGAGCACCTCTTCGATACGCTTTTCTCTGTCTTTTTTGTTTTTCCAGCCTGTTGCCTTGAGTACGAATTCAAAGTTCTTGCGAACGGTGCGGTCGTGTAGCAGCTGGAAATCCTGAAAGATGATTCCCAATTCCTTACGCAGAGCCGGAATCTCCTTTCGCCTGATAGTTTTGAGGTCTCTGCCGAGAATTTCAGCCTTCTCGGTTTCGCCTTCTACAAGGTCTAGTTCGCAATAAAGTGTCTTTAATAGCGAACTTTTACCAGAGCCGACTTTTCCAATAAGGTAGGCGAATTCTCCTTCATCAATATGGAAATTGATGTTCTGGAGCACGCACTTGTCGGCCTGATATATGCTGACGTTCTGATAATCTATTAACATCTTCTATTTTTTTCTCCTTAATGTTGGTTTGTTATTTCATTTCGCCCTTGCTCTTGGCAACGCGACGTTTCTTATCCCATTCCGGATCGTGACGCATCTGAAGTTCTTTCACTACATCTTCTATTCTCAAGCCCTTGCTTGTGAGCAGAACGATGAGGTGATAAATGAGGTCTGAACTCTCGTAAATGAGTTTCTCGTTGTTGCCGTTTGTAGCTTCGATAATAGTTTCAACGGCTTCTTCTCCAACCTTTTGTGCCATTTTGTTAACGCCTTTCTTGAAGAGGCTAGTAGTGTAGCTTCCCTCTGGCATTTCTTCGTGGCGCTTGTTGATGAAGTCCTGAAGTTCTGAGAGAAAGAGAATTGGGTTGAGCGTGTTCTCTTCTGCCCAGCAGGTGTCTGTACCTTTGTGGCAGGTTGGACCATCTGGGTGAACCTTAACCAGCAAGGTGTCGTTATCGCAGTCGTTCTGAATGCTAACGAGATTCAGGAAGTTACCTGATGTTTCACCTTTTGTCCAGAGGCAGTTGCGTGAACGGCTCCAGAATGTTACCTTTTTGGTTGCTATTGTCTTATCGTATGCTTCCTGATTCATGAAGCCAAGCATCAAGACGTTCTTTGTAACTGCGTCTTGGATGATGGCAGGAACCAGTCCGCCTAATTTTTCGAAATCTATTTTCATTTTATCTTGTTTTTATTTTCTTACATTATTATATTCACGTGTCTCAGTATCCTTACGTGTTCTATATTCTCACGTTGATTCCTTCTTCTCTCAGGTATTTCTTGAGGTCAGGAATGGCAATCTCGCCAAAGTGGAACACGCTGGCTGCCAGGGCAGCATCTGCCTTGCCTTGGGTGAACGCATCGCGGAAATGCTCCATCTTTCCAGCACCTCCTGAGGCGATGATAGGAATGCTTACTTCTTCAGCAAGACGGGCGAGGGCCTCGTTTGCGAATCCCTGTTTCACACCGTCATGATCCATACTGGTAAAGAGAATTTCACCGGCACCTCGGTCTGCCACTTCCTTAGCCCAGTCAAACAATCCTAGTTCCACCCGTTCTCTTCCGCCTTTTACATAACAGTGCCAGCCGTCAGAATCGAGACGTGCGTCAATGGCGCATACGCAAACCTGTGAGCCATAATGGTTGGCAATTTCATCGATGAGCTCCGGATGTCGGATGGCAGCACTGTTGATGCTTACCTTGTCAGCTCCTGCGTTGAGCAGGCGGTCAACATCTTTGAGTTCATTGATTCCACCTCCCACAGTAAATGGGATATTGATTTCGGCAGCCACGCGGGTTACCATATCCGTAAAGGTTTTGCGCTCTTCGAAACTCGCTGTAATATCGAGGAATACGAGCTCATCGGCTCCAGCATCGCTATAAGCTTTTCCCAGTTCTACCGGGTCACCAGCGCTGCGTAGGTTCACGAAGTTGGTTCCTTTAACCGTCTCACCGTTCTTCACGTCAAGACAAGGAACGATTCGCTTAGCCAATCCTTTGCTTTTACTTTGAACTTTCACCATTGTATTTTAATTCTTATCAATTGAAGCTTTAGCCCTTACAGGGCGTATCGAGAATAGCTCCGAGCAATTAACTGTCAGCTATTAATTATTTACAGTCAACTATTAACTATTTAACTAGTTTGTCAACATCGATTTTCCCTTCGTAGAAAGCTTTTCCAAATACCACGGCAGGAATTCCAGCAGTTTCCAATGCTTCGATGTCTTCGTTGCAACTCACTCCGCCTGAGGCGATAAGATGCAGTTGAGGGTAGGCAGCCATTACTTTTTTGTAGAGTTCTATGGCAGGTCCCTGCAGCGTTCCGTCTTTGCTGATTTCTGTGCAGAGAACGTAGCGTACTCCTTTATCGATGTACTTTTTCAGGAAAGGAAGGAGATCTTCAGAAGAATCTTCTTTCCATCCGTTGATAGAAATCTTACCGTTTCTTACGTCGGCTCCCAGAATCAGGCGGTCGGCTCCATACTTGTTCAGCCATTGCATGAAGAGTTCAGGATTGGTGACGGCAATGCTGCCCACTGTAACCATGCTTGCTCCCGCAGCAAAAGCTTTCTCAATATCTTCTTCGGTCTTGATTCCGCCACCGAAATCAACCACGAGAGAGGTTTCTGTGGTAATGGCCTTCAACACCGCATCATTGACGATGTGCTTTGACTTGGCTCCATCGAGGTCTACTACATGAAGGCGTTTGAAGCCCATCTGCTCAAACTGTTTTGCAACCTCGGCAGGATTGTCATTGTAAACCTTCTTCTGGTCGTAATCGCCTTTTGTAAGACGAACACACTGGCCATTTATCAAGTCGATAGCTGGAATTAATTCTATCATATTAGTATTTCCTCTTTTATTTTATCTCTAAAAAGTTCTTTAAAATCTGTTCGCCTACCTTTCCGCTCTTTTCCGGGTGGAACTGGCAAGTATAGAAATTGTCTTTGTGGAGCGATGCGCTATAAGGAAGAATGTATTCTGCCTTGGCAATGGTCTCCTCGCAGAGTGGTACATAATAACTATGTACGAAATAGGAGTAGGGATGAAGCAGCGCATCAGCGATTGACTTGTCTGAATCAGAATCTATTCTGTTTCCGAAGCCTTTATAAAGGTCAGTCTTCAAATCATAGATTTCATTCCATCCCATAGCAGGCACCTTGTCTTCGTGTTTCTGAGGCTGGAATCGCTTTACATCTACATCAAAGATTCCGATGCAATCTACGTCACCTTCTTCCGAATGGCGGCACAAGAGTTGCTGTCCTACACAAATGCCCAGGACGGGTTGCTTCAAGTTCTTGATTACTTGATCAAGCTGATGAGCCTTCAGATATTCCATTGCTTCTCTAGCCTGGCCTTGTCCTGGGAAAAGAACGCGGTCAGCCTTCTGGAGCATTTCTGCATCATCTGTAAGTACAGGTTCGATGCCTAAACGCTTCATGGCGTTGACTACGGAATAGATATTTCCGGCATTATATTTTACGATTGCTACATCCATAACCTAACGTAATTCATTTCTATTTCTTATATTCTGATGCAAAGGTACACATTTTCTTTTAATTTAAAGAAAATAAAAGCAAAAAGATTACGAAATATAGTAGATTTCTTTCAGAAAGTTAGAAATATGGCGGGATTTTACGTTTTCGTTAAGTGAAAAAGGAGCAATTGGATGTAAACCAACATCTAATTCCTCCTTTTGAAGTGTTTATTTTGATAATCGAAACTTCTTAGTTTTCTTCTTCACTGTCTGCTGTACGGAGAATGATAGAAGTTGCTCCGATGGTGAACAGGGTTCCGTCTTCGATAACGCGGCGTTCTCTGTCGCCCAGAATTTCATTGTCAACGAAAGTTCCTGTATAACTTGGTCCATCACGGAGTACGTATTTCAATTTGCCTTTCTTGTCGCGGCTAACGTTGATTACGCAATGGTTCATGTCAACGCTTGGGTCTACGGTTTCGATAGGGCAGTTGATTCCGCTGTTCTTCATGTAGCGGCCGATGATGTTGTCGCCTAACTGGAGCGGGATGACCTGTTTGTAAGCGAATACGTTCTCGATGACAACGATAGAGCCGTATCCCTTCTCGTTGGCATTCTCGTCAAGTTTTTCCTCCTTTCGGGTTTCGCGGAGCTTGGAAACTCCCATTCGGATGCCAAACTGCTTATTGCAATTAGGACAAACGAAAACGAGACTCTGACCTGCCTGATACTTGGTCTCATCGAAGGTGATAAAATTATCGCATTTAGGACAACGTACTCTTTTCATATTCTTTTTCTTACTTTTCTGTCTTTATTATAATAATGTGTTGTAGAAGTTTCCGATACTCCTTGCTCTTTGTTCTAGCTATAAACTGTAAACTCTTAACTATCAACTATTCTTTCACTTTCGTAATCCAGCCGTCAGTAAAAGCATCATAGTTGTGTAAACGGTTGAGAGCAGTATAAGCTTCGCCCTCGGTAGAGTATGTTCCGTATATAACTTTCACATTATTATCCGTAATCAACACCCTAGCTTCCTTGAATCCTTTGTTTTGGAGGAGTTCAGCATAGCAGGCAGCATTGCGCTTGGTAACACGACTTGCCAAAACGATGCTGTAGTAAGAAGAAGCTGTTTGCAATTCGTTGTCCTGAGTCATGTTGACAGACTTGGCAGGAATGCTCTCTTCTGCCTGTGATTCTGTACTAAGTACCAGTTCTTGAGGTTGCGCAACCTTATTAATCTCCTTAGGCATGATGCGGTTCAGCATGCCTGTATCGATTTGGCTCTTCTGAACGGTTGGGGTTCCCAATGGAGAAGAATAGGTGAAGAATGCAATGAGAGCGATGCAGGCTGCTGCAATATTGCGCAACCAGCTCTTCTTGATGCTGATGAATTCGGCATTTGATTCTTCTTCTTCGTTAACGAACACAGAATTGTTGACAGAGAGTCCACTCTCCATCTTCTGGTTACTATTCTGATTCTTGACTTCGCTTTCTGTACGATTGTTTTCTACTGTCTTTGCTGGCATTTCAATGATTGAAGCAGCAGAATCTTCAGCCTTCTGAACCTCTTCTGCAGAAATCTGCGCGAGTGGGAGCATGTTTAAGCCACCTAAGCCATACAACTCAGGTGTAAGAATGCCTGCCTCACATGGTTCAAAGGTGTAGTTTCCGTCTTCGTTCAATATGATGGTGCCAATATCATTCAGTTCAAATTTTCCTGAATTCTCCAGAGCCTGGCGCATCTCTGTCACCTCATCAGCAATGCGGTTCAAAGCTTCCGGATAGCTGATATCGTATGCTTCAACATACGAAAGTGCAAGGAGAGAATCGTTCATCTGGAGCTGTGGGTTAAAGCCAATAGTTCTCAGCGGTGGCAAAAACATGCTGTCTCTGCCATCGTAACGCGCATCTACATGATGAGCCATGAAGCCACCAAATCCTGGGACAATCACGCAATCGTTGCTCAAAAGTAGGATCTCTATATGTCTTTCTAGTCTATTCACGTTTGCAAAGGTAGTGATTTTTTCGGAAATGACCAACAGAAAATAGAGAAAAATTTCGATGAAATCATAAAAAGTCTAATTTGTTTTGTCGTTTCGGGAAAAAGTATTACCTTTGTGCCTAAAATAAATAAGGTATAAATCAATGAAATATACAGAGACAGAAATTGAAGGAGTCTGGCTGATAGAACCTCGGGTATTTGAAGATGCTCGCGGCTATTTCTTTGAAGCATGGAAGCAGGCTGACTTTGATGCTCACGTTGGAGGGCATGTGGAGTTTGTGCAAGACAATGAATCGATGTCGGCTCGTGGTGTGCTCAGAGGTTTGCATTATCAGAAAGGTGAATTCTCGCAGGCTAAGTTGGTGCGTGTCATCAAAGGCCGCGTGCTGGATGTAGCTGTTGACTTGAGAAAGGGCAGTAAGACTTTCGGTAAATATGTAATGGTTGAACTGAGTGGAGAGAACAAACGTCAGTTTTTCATTCCTCGCGGTTTTGCCCATGGTTTCCTGGTACTGAGTGACGAAGCCATCTTTACTTATAAAGTAGATAATGTTTATGCTCCTGATTACGAAGCCAGTATTCATTGGGATGATCCTACTATCGGAATAAAATGGCCTATTGAAGGAGTTGAGGTGCTTACGTCAGAAAAAGACAGAACCAAGGCAAAGTCTTTCGAAGAGGCTGATTATTTCGAGTAGAATTGGCATCAGCTTTTATCGGTTAATTTATTTAAAGAACTCATCATGAAAAAGATAGTTAATTTATGGCTGCTCAGTTGTATCTTGACTTTTGTTGCTTGTGGGCAGAAGGCCGAAAAGCAACAGGAAGTGAAGGAAGATACTGCGGCTAAGAAGATGTTGCAAGGCATTTGGCTGAACGATGACGATGAGGATGATGTGGCGTTCCGCGTAAAAGGCGATACGATTTATTATCCTGATTCTACCAGTCAGCCTGTCTACTTCTACATTGCTGGCGATACGCTTGTAATGAAGGGTGCTAATATTGCAAAATATCCGATCGTAAAACAGGCTGAGCATATTTTCCAGTTTAAAGTGCAGAATGGGGATCTGGTTAAGCTGGTGAAGACGGAAGATAAGTCTTATTTGCAGCAGTTCATCCACAACCATGCTTCCGTGGCGCTGAATCAGAATACGCTGATTAAACGTGATACGGTGGTTGTAAGGGGCAATGAGAAATATCATCTCTACGTACAGGTTAACCCAACAAGTTATAAGGTCTACAAGAGTTCTTATAATGATGATGGTGTTGAGGTAGACAATGTTTATTATGATAATATTGTGAACTTGCATGTTTATCATGGTGCCAACTGTCTGTTCTCTCGTGATTTTCATAAGAAGGATTTCGATAAGCAGGTTCCTGCTTCTTTCTTGGACCAGTCTATATTGAGCGACATCGTATTCAATAAGATAGATGAATCTGGCATTCATTATCTTGCTGTTCTGGCAATGCCTGACAGCAGTTTGAGTTATCAGGTTGAGGTTATCATTTCCTTTGAAGGAAAAATGAGAATGCGGGTTAAGAGCTAAAAAAAGAAATAAAAAAGTCGCCCTGAAAGGGAAAGCATTGAATGTAAGATGCTTTTGTCCTTTCAGGGCGATTCTATTTTTTATGTGCTTATCCTGGAGGGATAGCTTGGTGGCTCAACTTTTAATTGAAGAATCCCAGCAAAGCTCCGGCTGCAACGGCAGAACCGATGACTCCCGCAACGTTTGGTCCCATGGCGTGCATGAGAAGGAAGTTGTGGCGGTCGTATTCCAGACCCAGGTTGTTGGAGATGCGTGCACTCATTGGTACGGCACTCACTCCGGCGTTTCCGATAAGTGGGTTCAGTTTCTTGCCTTTTGGCAAGAAGAGATTCATCAGCTTGACGAATAAGATTCCGCTTGCCGATGCGATGATGAAAGCAAGAGCACCGAGAGCAAAGATTTTGATGGTGTTTAATGTCAGAAACTCTGAAGCCTGGGTAGAACAGCCTACGGTCAGGCCGAGGAGGATAACGACAATATCATTCAAGCTGCTGCTTGCTGTCTTGGCGAGTCGGGTTGTCTTTCCACTCTCTTTCAGAAGATTTCCGAAGAACAGCATTCCTAGCAAAGGCAAACCGGATGGAACGATGAAGGTGGTGAGAAGCAGACCGATGATAGGGAAGAGAATCTTTTCGGTCTGTGAAACCTGACGTGCCGGTTTCATCTTGATGACGCGCTCTTTCTTGGTTGTAAGCAGTCGCATCAAAGGTGGCTGGATTACAGGCACCAGTGCCATGTAAGAGTAGGCGCAAACCGCAATGGCTCCCATGAGGTTCGGACTCAGTTTGCTGCTCAGGAAGATGGCGGTTGGTCCGTCTGCTCCTCCGATAATGGCAATGCCAGCTGCCTGGTTAGGTTCGAATCCCAGAGCCAGTGCAATCATGTAGGCGCCGAAGATTCCAAATTGGGCAGCGGCTCCAATCAGGATGAGCTTCGGGTTGGAAATGAGCGCAGAGAAGTCGGTCATGGCTCCAATGCCCAGGAATACGAGTGGCGGGTACCAGCCCTGTTTCACTCCCTGGTAGAAGATGTTCAGAACGGAGTTGTCTTCGTATAAACCTATTTCGAGTCCTGCATCGGCACGGAATGGAATGTTGCCAAGAATGATTCCCAATCCGATAGGAACCAGGAGCAGCGGCTCAAAATCTTTCTTGATGGCGAGCCAGATAAAGAGTGCTCCCACCAGAATCATGATGAGGTTTCCTGCCGAGGCGTTGGCAAAGCCCGTAAAGGTAAGAAACTCATTGAAGTTTTGTATGATGAAATCCATAATTTACTTTGAACTTTGAAAGTTAGACATTGATTTACTTTGAACTTTGAAAGTTGAACATTGAACTTTATGATTAGTCTTTTGATTGGAAGAGTAATCATTAGCTTTTTGTCTAAACAGCTTATTACGCGATCGTAACAAGCGTGTCTCCTTCCATTACTGCGTCTCCCTTGTTCACGTTGATGCTGGTAATGGTTCCTGAAGTTTCTGCATCGATGTTGTTCTGCATCTTCATGGCTTCGAGAACGACAACAGTATCGCCTGTGTTCACCTTGTCACCGACTTTCACCTTGATTTCGTTGATAGTGCCAGGCAGAGGGGCAACAACTGGTTTGCCAGAGGCAGCGGCTGCCGCTGGTTTGTTGGTTGTTGAGAAACTTGCATTTGTTGCAGAAGAAGAACTGTCGAATTCTTCACTCTTCACTCTTCGCTCTTCACTTAACTTAACTTTCTGCTTACTACTCTTAACCGGCTGTTTCATTTCCACTTCGAATGGAATTCCATTCACGGTTACATTGGCGATATTGCCTTCAATATCCTGTATTTCAACGACGTAATCTACGCCTTTAACCTTATATTCGTACTTTGCCATAGTTTCTATATTTTAACGTTGTTATTGTTGTTGTTGAATTTCGGAGCATTCCATCTGGTCTGTTTTGGCTTGATGGTGATAATGCCGGATTCTACATCATGAACATCTTCCAGATATTCCTGTAGTGCAAGGGAGATGACTGCCATGTAAATCTCCTTATCAATACCCTTGGTTTCTAAACCATCTTTCAGAATCACGTTGGTCTTATGACTGAGGCCTTGAGTAACCTCGATGGTCTTCTTTCCTGTCTTATATAATAAGGTGGCGTGCTTCTCAGTAGCACGGGCGATGCGCTGTTTATGTTTCATGTAGGCTCCGAAAACCCAGAACACGATGAAGAGGAGAGCAAGGCAGGCAAATACGATTCCCATTGAAAGTACGGCGATTCCTATTCCGTATGGGTCGCTTTTCTTCAATAGCTGGGCTTTACTCAAACCTGTGTTTTGAGGCAGATAGCCTGGAGTTACTGATCCGGCAATGGCTTTCTCCCATGTCTTGAAGTCCTTACTCAGTTCAAAACTCTCATCGGCAGCCAACACTGGCACGCTTACGGAGTCTATCAGGTCAACGGCATTTCCGTCATAGAGTGCTATCCAGTTGGGCATCTTTTCCTGTAGAATAAGATTGAGATGAAAAGGTCCCGAGTTGGAAGAATTCTTTGCCTTCCAATGTTGTCGGTTCCTGCCATCCTGGTACCAGGAACTGCTGTCGAAGATAACGATGCTCTTCTTGCCTCCCAGTGTGGTTCGTGGTTCATTGTTAGGCAATGGACACATCAGCTGTCGGCGAGCTTCAGGCGACATTTTCTTGTCGAGAACCCTTCGGTCGGTGGTTAGGAACATACCACGCACATTATACGTGGTAAAGGAGGAATTGCTCAATTCCACCCATGGTTTGTGCTGCCCGTACTCATCTACAAGATTGGTACGGTTGTCGGTCATCACCTCCGTAATACGGATACTTTTGGCTCCTTGACTCCAAGCGGGCAAGGACGTGATGACTAGCATGGTTATCAGAAATCCCAATTTCTTCATACGCTTACTAACGTTTATAGGGTTATTGTTTCATATTTCGAAAAAAATCTGCATCATGTAGGAACGGTTGCTGTTCCTAGAAGATTCATTAGGTTTGTTTCTTGTGCTCAAAGGTACGAAGAATTTCTGAAAAGACAACAAAAAAGGTGCACAAAATTTTGTCTTTGTGCACCTCTTTTATAATTTATAACTATTTTCAGTTGTTTTGTTAACTTTTGTAAGTCTTACGCTCCGCAGAAGAACAGCACCACTATCTGGGCTGTAAAGATACGGAGGAACATGCTCAATGGATAAACCGTAGAGTATCCTACAGCTGGAGCCTCCTTTGAGCAAGAAGCATTTGCATAAGCCAATGCAGGAGGGTCTGTGTAAGTACCGGCGAGCATACCCATGATGGTGAAGTAGTTGAACTTAAACTTCAGGCGGGCAATCGTACCGATGATGAGGATAGGAATAACGGTGATGAGGAAACCGCATCCCACATATTTCAAACCGTCACCCTGTACTACTGTGTCCCAGAATCCGGCTCCAGCCTTGATTCCCACACTCGCCAGGAAGAGTACAAGTCCTATTTCTCGCAGCATCATATTAGCCGAAGTCGTCGTATAAGTTACCAGCTTCATGCGATAGCCGAAACGACCGATGAGGATGGCGATGATCAGCGGACCTCCGGCAATACCCAACTTCAAAGGCACCGGCATTCCCGGAATGGCAAATGGGAGAGAACCGAAGATAATACCTACCATAATGCCTACGAAGATAGTGGCTATGTTAGGCGCATCGAGGCGCTTTACAGAGTTACCCATGATTTCAGCCACACGGTTCACATTCTCTTCAGGACCTACAACCAGAATCTTATCACCTACGTGGAAGTGGTGGTTTCTGCCTGCAAAAATGTCCATTCCCTGACGGGAAATACGGGTTACGTTAACGCCGTATACGCTGGAGAAGTGCATCTTACCCAAGGTCTTACCGTTCATTTCCGGACGGGTAACGATGATACGGCGAGAAACAAAGTGCTGTACTTCATCCTTCTCGCGGTCCCATTCAGCTTCAACCTCTGGTCCGATAAAAGCCTTGATGGCTTCAGCATCAGCCTCTGCACATACAACGAGCAATTCGTCTCCAACCTCAAACTTAGTCTTGCTGTTAGGAATGCTCACCTCGCCATTGTGGAGCAGTCGTGAACATACAATGTCACGGTTCAAGAATTCTGAAACTTCTCTCAGCGTTCTGCCTGTAATATAAGCATTTTCCACGCGCAAGTGCATGTTATGAGCCTTAGCGTGTGGGTTGGCTGCATCTTCTTCGTTAAGCTGTTCTTCCTCATCAGCAGTATTAATCTTACAGATGTACTTGATAAGGATAGTAGCACCAATAATGCCCACCACACCAAGAGGATAAGCACAAGCATAACCATTGGCAATACTTGGAGCACCATTAGGGAAGACGCTGAGCAAAGCCTCGTTGGCAGCACCAAGACCCGGAGTATTGGTAACCGCACCATAGAGAGTACCTACCATCATAGGCAGGTTGTTAGGGTTGCTCGTATCAAAGAAGAGATAATAGCAACCAAACATCACGAGGATGTTGAGCAGAATTGCGCTAGCCGAAAGCATGTTGAGCGTAACACCACCTTTTTTAAAACTCTCGAAGAAGCCAGGTCCTACCTGGAGACCAATCATGAAGACGAAGAGGATCAGGCCGAAGTCTTGCACGAATGTGAGAATTTCCTTTGGACCGGTGAAGCCAACGTGGCCAGCCAAAATACCTGCGAAGAGAACGAAGGTGACACCTAATGAAATGCCGCCAATCTTTAGCTTTCCGAGGTAAACACCAATAGCTATCACGATAGCGTAGAGTAGGGCGATGTGAGCCACCGACTCGGTATTGGTGAAGAGATTAACAATCCAATCCATGTATTCGTTTTAAAATCAGAAAATTATATTCCTGTAGTTTACCAAATTATTTTAGAATTTATGTTTTCTGTTGCTTGTTTTAAATGAAAGATACAGTTCTGTTTATAGAGAGAATCTGTAGATTATTAGGGATTCAATTAAAACTGAAAATTGGAGGACATCACATAGGATGCCCTCCAACCTATTTTTCTTGTAAAAAATCAAGCCCTTTTTGCAAATGGCTTTCTTTTTGACATGAGATTACTTCTCGATAGCTGCTACACCTGGCAATACCTTACCCTCGATAGCCTCGAGGAGAGCACCACCACCTG
>USSA01000022.1 GCA_900557255.1 uncultured Prevotella sp. | reverse complement strand
TGTTTCAATCTTATTTCCTTGCTATCCATTTCGGCAAGACCAGGGTGCCCATCACCAGGAAAGGGTAATAGAAGATGGCGCGCCAGAGCATGGCGGCAAGGATGGCTACTGAGGCATCGGGCAGGAAATCGGCATAATAAAGGCGGAACATCAACTCTGCCACGCCACTTCCGCCAGGCGTAGGACTCAGAATGGAAATCATCCACATCACCCATTGGCGGCACCAAGCCACCAGCATGTTGCCCTGACAATGGAAGGCAATGAGAATAGCTACCACGATGGCGAATCTCGACAGCCACGCCAAGGAAGTATAACCCATCAGCTGCAGCCAGAATCTTCCGCCCTCCAGCTTTGCCTCCTCCGAAGCCATCGTCATCTCCTCGGAAAACTTCTCTACCTTGGGCAGGAATCTGCGAAGGAAAGAAATCTTGCAGCATCCCTTCAATACCCAGCCCAGAATCTGAGGACGATGCAACAACAAGAGGTAGAGGATGACCGTCCAGACAGCAACGATAAGGGTGCTGACTATGAAAATAACCTGCACTCCGCCCTTAATCCATTCGTTCGTAGCATCTGCAGAAATCCCCACTCCATCAGCCAAGCTGAACAAGAGATGCGATGGAACACAGAAATAGAGCAACACGCAACTGATGGCAAGAAAAGCCTCATCAGCCAGCAGAGCTGCAAACATAGTGAAGATACTTCTGCCCATAGAAACTCCCTCGCGATTGAGATAGACAAAAGCCAAACCACTTCCCCCCACCGCCGAAGGAGTGACGGCAGAAGTAAACTCGCAGAGCACATTGATGCGGAACGCCTCGGCTACGGATAACTTACGCTGGCAGAGATGACGGAAACGGAGGGTGAGCATCAGATTCTGGACCGCAAAGAGCAACACGCCCATTACTACTCCCAGAAAGAACCTGGGAGACAAATCTATCCTGCTCAGAACTTCCACATCAAACTCCCGAATCATCATTCCAACGATGACCACCAGTCCGATGGAAGCCGCCAACCATAAATGCCATTTTTTCATATTACTCTCAAAATAAAACTATACCTTATTATATATAGTAATATAACGATTAAATGGCTAATCTATTTTGTTGTCTGTCAATTAAATGCTGATATCTGTCCAAAACTTCTACAGCAATGTCCTCCCAAGAGCGCACCAGGGTCTCCGCAGCTCCCTTTGCAGCCCAGGAAATAATGGTTGGGCGCTCCAGAATATAACGGAGTCGATTGGCAAAGGCAGTTACGTCGTTATCCGAGAGGAATCCGTTGATTCCATCCTGAATGATTTCCGCCGTATTGCTGCCCCTTGCCACGATGGAAGGCGTATGAAGCGAAGCAGCCTCCCTTACCACCAGAGGGGCATTATCATAGATGGATGGGAAGAGGAAGAGATCGGAAGCCATATAGATCATCTGCATCAACTCCCGGGATTGCACGCTTCCGAAGAAGGTAATCTTATCCTTGCGGTAATCGCTGTTTCCCGACAAGCCGAGCTTTGCCGCCATCGCCTGCATATCAGCCCTAGCATAACCATCGCCCACGAAAAGGGCGTGATAAGGCAAATCCTTCACCTTGGCTAATGCCTCGATGATGAGTTTCACGTTCTTCTCCCAGATATGCTGCCCCACGAAAAGGAGCAAGGGTTCATCTACTGCCACATAAAGCTCTTTCTTGGCTGCCCATTTCATCTCCTCGGTATAAGGCGCATCGGCAAATTCGGTTCCGTTATCCACCACCTCGAAGGTTCCCTTGTAGCCATACTCGCGCAGGGTTTCTCCCACAGAAGCTTGAGGCACCCACACCTCATCTACGCTCTCGTAAAACTTCACCACCTTGCCCACGAGATAATCCACCAGAGCCTTGTTGGGAATTACTCTCTCAAAATCGTCACGATATTTGGAATGAAAGGTTGCCACCAATGGAATCCCCATCCTGCGAGCCGTCTTCAGGGCAAAATCACCCGAAGAGAAAGGACAATGGGCGTGTAAGATTTCAAAATTCTGAGCAGCAACCTGCTTCTGGAACTTGAAATCGAACGATGGGAAGCCATAACGGTAAGGATGGCGACCGGGAACCGGAAACGAGCGATACTGGAAAACGGAATAAGGAAGCTGAGACTCATCGAGTCCTGGCATTTCCGGGGTTACAACCGCCACGTCCTTGCCCTGCTGATAAAAGCAGCGAGCCAAATTGCTTACCGTGAGTGAAACACCATCCATGACGGGTGGAAAACATTCATTGAACAATCCTATCATAATCTGTAAATCTTATTTGTTATTATCCTATTCTTGCTAAATAAAAAGCTATGTGAGAATCTTATAAATCTTCTATTTGAGAATCTTATAAATCGGCGAAGCCTCCGGCTGTTGATTATCATCATTCGTAAACGGAACCTTCAGGATGCTGGCAATGGTAGGAGCCACCTGCTTGGTGTAGATGGTTCTGCCCCCTTCCATTTCTCCCAGATGCTGAATGTCTTTTCCGAAAGCCACCAGCCAGGTTTGGTTGCTGCCTTTGATTTCTTTACCATGTTCTGTCCAGGAAGCTTTGGAATCTACTTCGCCATGGTTGGCGTGAACGCCCAGGCTTTCTCCCCTGCCATGATCGCAGGTAATGAGAAAGGTGGTGTTGCCCTTATAAAAGGGGTCTTGCTGGCAGTATTCCCACAACTGGCGGATAAACTGGTCGTTCTGATGGGCAGCATTCAGATACTCCTGCCATTTGCCATGGTGCCCGTAATAATCGGTCTCGCAAAACTCTACGAAGAGAAGCTTGGGATGCTTCTCCATGAGGGTTTTCAAGGCACGGTTCAGAGTCACGCTGTCATTTCTTACCTGTTTGCTCACCCTGTGAGGAGAGCGGAAATCCACCGGCAATTCGCTTCTGCGATAATTCAGGATATAAGGAATCACATCCCAACTCGCCACGGCATTCACCCTGTCCTTGTACTCAGAACAAGCCTCTGCCAATTCCAGAACCGACCGGTTGGGGTTATACTGCTTGCGGTTATCAAAAATGTGCTCATCATCGGTTACACCACAGAGCATCTCGCTGTAACCGGCATAGGATTTCCAGATGCCGTTGGCCACCTCCATCTTCGATTTCCGGTTACGGTTGCCTATCATGCAGCCCTTCTTCCTGCCCATCTCCCAGAGAAACGGCATCAGACTGTCGCGCCTGGCGCCCTCAAACACCTCCTGCCATCTCAAACCATCAATGGCAATCACTACCACACGCGACTCCTCCTTCTTGCTATCCTTGCCATACACGGCGAGCAGGAACAACAAGGGAAGAAGCAGCAACAATGGAATCATTTTCTTCTTCATAAGCCTGGTTCTCCTTTCTATAATAATAAGTATCGTAAGCGTTTTCTATGGCGGCAACGATTCGGCTTTCAGCATGGTTCTCCCACATTCTGAACTCCACATCCTCCTCGTAATCACGGGCAAAAGCCTTCAGTTTATCGATGTCGAAATCCTCGCTCACCACGCCAGCCATTTCTCTTTCTGCATCCATCGCATTACATTCCTGCTCCACATGAGCCGGAATCAGCATGCAAGGCTTGCCCATGTAGAGTGCCTCGCAGACGCTCTCAAAGCCGGCGGTGGTGGCGAAAGCCTTGCAGCCTGCCATCATCTTGAGGAATTTTTCGTCGTTGATGCGATGGAAGGTGAGCGTATCATCCACCTTCAGTTCTTCGGGCGCATCGGGCTGATCCCAGAAAAAATGAAGACGGGTATGGGGATGCTTCTCGTGCCAAGCCTTCACATCCTCGGCAAAACCGGCATTCAGCATGTAGCCCATAATGTAGTCGCCATGATGGCGGATGATGGTCTTGGCTTCCTGACGGAGCAACGGCGGAACTACCTTAATGCCGTGCACAGGCTCATCCCCGTAGTCACGGATGGAGAGTGCCAACTTGGCTGTGGCTCCCATACAGGTGATACGGGTAAAGAATTTTAATAAAGATTCTGGTACGGAATACTTTCCAGGCATCTGGAAAGAAGGATGGAGGAAGAGGTACTGGTGACCGATGCAAACCTCAGGAATACCGAAACAGAAGAGAGAACAGGTAATGCCGCACAACACCTCGTAGAAATTGATGATGATGTCGGCTCCGCTCTTCCGGATATTCTTCCGTATCAAATGGATACTTGAAAGATAGTTGGGAACCAAGAGCGTATTGTAAGCCAGGGAGCGCAGGAGATTGAACTTGCGGTTGTCCTTAGACGGCAAGAAATTCGGACTGTCAAAAACCTCGATAGGAGTACCTATCTTATTCTGGAAGAACTCAGGAATCACCCTGTTCTTGCTCTTGCCCACTAAAACCTTCACTACTTCATGGCCCTCGTGCAGAAGCATCTGCTTAAGCGCCAACGCCTGGGTGAGATGACCTCTACCCTCTCCTTGAATTACAAAAATTACCTTCATTTTTCTTTATACATCTTTAAACATCTAATATTATGCTGGCGAAGCGGCAGATGCATGTTACACGAAGCTGTCCATCGCCCCTTTCCGAGTGCAAAGGTATAAGTTTCATATTTCAAAGATGTGAGAGAAAAATGAAGATAGGGTTAAAAACTCAGAATACGATTAGAGCCTTATTCCTAAATCGAGTTCAGGAATAAGGCTCTAAATAAAATACTAGAATATCGGCTGACCTACACAACCATTTGGCGCCTGAACATGAAGCAGGGCGGCGATGGTTGGAACAATATCGGTCATGAAAGTCTGCTTGGTGGTAGCACCATGCTGAATTCCCCAACCCATGAAAACCAATGGAATGTGGGTGTCGTATGGATTCCACTCACCATGATCGGTTCCCTTCATGCCGTGGGCATAGAAATTCGGCTTCAATACGATGGCCACATCACCGCTTCGCTCACGGTTGTAACCATTCACGATGCGCATCTTCACATCCTCAGGAATGCTCTCGGTCATCGTCTTCTCCATATCGCAGGCATACTGCACGCAACTGTCTTCCTTCAACACGTCCACCACGCTCTGCTTGATCTTGGCGAAATCCAACTTGTTTTCCTTGATGATGTTACGGTTGAAAAACACCTGATAGTTCATCACGGTCTTCACCAGATTGCCCACGTCAGGATACTCCTGAGCCAGGGTCTGATTCAGTTTCTCTGCCACCGCATCACCATCCCAACTGCCCGCTGGAATGCGGCGGTCTTGCAGGAAACGGGCGTTGTTCATCGCTCCATGGTCGGCACTCAGGAAAACCAGATAATTTCCTTTGCCCACCTTCTCATCGAGATAAGAAAGGAAATCGGCTATCGCCTTGTCCAGGCGCAGATAAGTATCCTCAGTCTCTACCGCATGAGTTCCCACCTGATGACCGATATAATCCGTGCTGGAGCAGCTTACTGCCAGCAAGTCGGTTTCATCATCTGCACCCAACTGCTCGCCGTCTATCGCCGCCTTTGCCAAATCAATCGTCAGCGAATTGCCGAAAGGAGTTTTGCGGATAATGCTGTAACCATATTTCTTATAAAGGGCTGGAAGATTGAGCGGCAGCGTAGCCTTCATGCCCTTGCGGATACCATCCTCATACTCGTTCTCATCTTCCGTACTTTCAACGTAAGTATTCTCAGGATAGAGTGTGTTCCATTTTTCCGAGAGATAACGCTCTGGCAGATGCTGGTTATTGAACGCGTCCACCCACTTGGGCAACTGGTTCATATAATAAGAACTGGTGATGAACTTGCCGCTCTCATCATCAAACCAGTAGGCACCGTTCGGATTATGACCTGCAGGAAGAATGGAAGCACGGTCTTTCAATGCCACGCCCACTACCTTGGCTCTGCCGTTGGATGCAATCTTCATCTCATCTCCGAGAGTCGTAACCCAGAGGTTTCTGGGCGACATCAAGCCCGCCTTGCTGTTGGAGCCCACCGGCTTCACGGTTTCATCATCCGTGCAATACACCTTCTTGCCATTCTTCACAAAATTGTTTCCAGCGATTCCATGGATAGAAGGCACACTGCCTGTATAGAGACAAGTATGACCGATGGCGGTAACCGATGGAACATACGGAATACGGGTGTTTTCGCAAGAGAAGCCCTCGTTGAGCAGTCGTTTGAATCCACCTTCACCATAGCGCTTCTGATAGCGATAGAGATAATCCCATCGCATTTGGTCAACCACGATGCCCACTACCAGTTTGGGGCGCTGAACGTTAGAAACATTCACCTGTTGGGCAGCAGCAGAGCCGCATCCCAGAAATGCCAACGCAATAAAACTAAATACCTTATTCATTTCTTTCTTCAAAAATACTGTAATGCTTTTTACCGCTGCAAAGATATTTAAAGGATGTTGCCATCATGTTACAAAGAAATGAAAGAAGAGTGAAGAAAAAAATACTGATTTCAACTTCATCTTTTCTTCACCAGATAGAAACCACGATGTAACAAAATCATTCTACTTTTGCAGTCGAAAAAAATAAATATGCAAGAAACAATAGATTATGAACAGATTTAAGATTGTATTAATGGCTTCCCTGCTCGTGCAGGGTGTAGCATGTCTGGAGGCGAAAGCCGACAATACTCCAGAAGGAAACAAAACTAATTCTAAAGCATTGGGCGTGAATGCAGTAAGCGGCAAGGTGACCAACGAACAGGGCGAGGCTTTGCCTGGCGTGGTGGTTCGCTGCGGAAACACGAATGTACAGACTGATTTGAACGGCGAGTTCCACGTCAACGTGAACGATGGTGACAAACTCACCTTTACTTATATAGGATACAACACCATCACCAAGGATGCTGACGACAACAACCTGAAGGTAGTGATGAAGGAAAATACACAAGCCCTGGGTGAAGTTATCGTCACTACCCAGAAGAAGAAGCAGAGTAGTTTGGAGATTCCTGTGGCTGTAAGTGCCGTAACAGGTAGCGTGATGGAGAAACTCAATCTCCACCAGATGGACGACGTGGCTCAGTTGACCCCTGGCGTTCAGATTCAGCTGCAGAGTCCTAACAACCCTGGCTACGTGATTCGTGGTGTAACTTCAGATGGCGGCGAGGCTTATTCCCAGCCAAGAGTTTCCGTGTTTATGGATGGCGTTTCTACATCTAGAAGCCGCTCTTCTGCCGTTGAACTATTCGACTTGGAACGATTGGAAGTAGTAAAAGGTCCTCAGGGAACTCTCTTCGGAAGAGGTGCTGAGATTGGCGGAATCAACATCATCCGCCACAAACCGGTAAATGAACAGAAGGGCGAACTTTCCCTGAACTACGGCAGCTACAACCAACGCCAGGTAACAGGTTTTATCAACACCCCAATCATTAAGGACAAGCTTGCCAACCGCTTTGCCTTCGACTACGATGCACGCGATGGTTTCATCAAGAACGAGGCAGGCGGCAGACTGAACGGCAAGAATGCCCTGGCTTTCAGAAACTCTACCCAATGGTGGGCTAACGATGATACTTCCGTGGGCGTGGTACTCGATTATCAGCACGATGATTATCCAGGCACTTCCTTCCATAGCATCAACCCAGCCTTTGGCAATAGCAACCCAAACAGTCCTGCAAACCTGGAAGCCGGCAAGCAGTTGGGCATCAAGCGAAACGTGGGTGGCGCCCTGCTCAATATCGACCACAACATCAGCAACCGCTGGTCGTTTAATTCCATCACCGGATTCAGAGCCTTCAACAGCAATGAGCATTTCGATGCAGATGGTACTTATCTCCCACTCCTGCTCTGCGAGGAAAAAGAGAAGGGAACTCAGTTTAGCCAGGAATTCAGATTCAATTATGATGACAAAAAGTTCTTCTCTGGCTTCCTGGGAGCCAGCTATTTCTACGAGAATTCATCACAGGATGTCAACGCCAAGGCGAATCTCCAGTACCTCTATCCAGTGTTTATCCAGAAGAGTGTGAAGGCTTCGCTCAGCAGTCAGATAGATAATGTAAAGGGATTGCTCAGCCAGTATCTTCCTGCCGCTTACCTGCCGATGGTAGATGCTGCACTCGCCCAGCTCATGAGCAAGTGGTTCCCTGAGAATCCTGAAAAAGATGCTGATGGCAAACTGAAGGCACTGACCACCACTCCTGATATTTATGGCGATTTGAAGACTGCTCTGGGTGCTGTAGGAATGGATTTAGACCAGGTTCTTGCTGGCTTGGGCGATAACGGCAAACTGATTCAGGCTACCTTGCAGGGCATTTCGGCCAAAGCACTCGATACTGCCTATACCGAACAGGGCAAGAATTACGGAACCAATCAGGCTGTAGAGTTTTTCGCTGACGGAACCTTCAAACTCACAAAGAATCTGAACTTCACCCTGGGTATCCGCGGAACTTACGAGAATCAGGAAACAGGCTACTCTTCAGCGACCGTACCAAGCATGTTTGGTGCCATACTTTATCACCCTACCGAGGGTAGCGCCAAGGTAACTGCCAAGGAGAGCTACTGGTCGTGGGTAGGTCGTGCAGCCCTCAACTACATGATAGGTCGCAACAACATCTACGCCAGCGTGGCTCGTGGCCGTCGTCCGGGAGTGCTATATTTCAACAACGATCCTAAGGATTTCGAGACACTCGACCCTGAAATCATCTACAGCTACGAGGCAGGTGTAAAGGGAAGTCTCCTGCAAGGCAGATTGAATTACGATTTCTGCGCTTACTATTATGACTGGTATAACTATCAGACATCGGTTTTCAACGCTACCACCAGCAAGTTTGAATACGATGATGCAGGTCGTGCCCACAGTTTCGGTCTGGAGGCAAGCATCAGCTACTCTCCATGCCGCTACCTGAATCTCTTCGGCAACTGGTCGTACATAGAGGGCAAGTTCAACGACAAGGATGACAACGGAAACGCACAGCTTTATGCCGGCAACCGCTTTCGCCTTACTCCAAAGAACAGTTTTGCCATCGGCTTCGACCTGAACGTGCCAACCGGCGAGAAGGCTTCCTTCTATCTCTGCCCTACCTATTCATGGAAATCGAAGGTGTTCTTCGAAGAGAGCAACGAGCCAGAGTTTACCCAGGATGCCTACGGACTGCTCAACTTCACAGCCGGTTACCGTTTCCAGTCAGGCAAGGTTTACTACGAGATTGGAGCCTTTGGCAAGAACGTACTCGATGAGAAATATATCGTAGATGCAGGTAATTCCGGCCGACAGATTGGTTTCCCAACCTACATCGGCGGTTCCCGCTCCGTTGTCGGCGTGATGTTTAAAATGGGATTCTAAGACAATAAGTGCAGACTGGAATACGTTTCATAAGTATAACGAAATACATATTGAAGAAATATATTAAAGATAAAAACAATGAAAAGAATTTTGATTTATATGATGCTGCTGATGGGAGTGATTCTCCCATCCTCAGCCAAGGATAGAGCCCAGCAGGTGATTGCCCACAGAGGCTATTGGAAGACAGAAGGTTCTGCCCAGAACTCCATCTCTTCTCTTCAGAACTCTTATAAGATAGGGGTTTACGGCTCAGAGTTTGATGTTCATATCACACGCGACGGCGAGGTGGTAGTTTTCCACGATGATGATGTTGACGGCATCAAGATAGAGAATGCCAACTATGCCGATATCAAGGACAAACGACTCAAGAATGGCGAGAAGATTCCTACCTTGAAGGACTATCTCAATGCTGCCAAGTCATTGGGCGATATGAAGCTCATCCTCGAAGTAAAAGAGCACATCCAGAAGAGCGATGAAGACCGCTGCATCGATGCCACCCTGAAGATGGTAAGAGAAGCCGGACTGGAAGCAAGAACAGAGTATATTTCCTTCAGCAAGCACGCCTGCGATTATCTCGTTCGCCACGCTCCAGGAGCCAAGGTTTCCTATCTCAATGGCGACCTAACCCCTCTCGATGCCAAGGATGCAGGCTATGCAGGCATCGATTACGAAGATAGCGTTTTCTACGAACATCCGTTATGGATCAAGGAAGCCCGGAAACTCGGCCTGATTACCAATGTCTGGACAGTCAACAATCTAAAAGCCATCAAATATTTCTTTAAGCAAGGCATCGATTACGTGACAACCAATGAACCGGAAAAAGCCAAGAATTTATAATACAACAATCAGAAAAAAGGGTAAGTTTCTCATCATGAGGGGCCTGCCCTTATTTTTTTTGCAAAAAGATTTAAAAAATAAGCATGAACAAGACAAGGTAATGATATTTTGTTTATTTTTGCAGTATCATTGCAAACAAACAGATTTAAGATATGAAAAAACTACTCTTATCCATTGCCTTTCTGCTCCCTGGTATGGGAATGATGGCGCAGACTCAGGTAACGACTGCCGAAGGTATCCTCGAAGGAAAAGACCTCTCAGGCATCACAGTATTCAAGGGTATTCCGTTCGCTGCCCCTCCGGTAGGAAATCTCCGCTGGAAGGCTCCGCAGCCTGTACAGAAATGGCAGGGCGTTCGCGAGGCCAAGGAGTTCGGACCGAACCCGATGCAGGAACCTCTCTTCGGCGATATGAACTTCGGTACGAAGACCAACAGCGAGGATTGCCTCTACCTTAATATATGGACACCGGCAAAGACCATGAAGGAGCATCTGCCGGTACTCATTTATTTCAACGGCGGAGGACTGATGGCGGGTAGCGGAAGCGAACCTCGATATGCGGGCGATGCGATGGCACGCAAGGGCATCATCTCCATCACAGCCAACTATCGTGAGGGCATCTTCGGATTCTTCGCCCACCCACAGCTCTCTAAGGAAACATCCTACAAGGGTTCCGGCAACTATGGATTCATGGACCAGGTGGCTGCCATCCAGTGGGTAAAGGATAACATCGAGGCTTTCGGCGGCGACCCTAACCGCATCACCATCGTAGGCGAATCGGCAGGTTCCATGTCGGTCAGCGCCCTGATGGCTTCCCCTCTCTGTCAGGGACTCTTTGCGCAGGCAATGGGTTCCAGTGGTTCGGTGATGGGATTCAAGAAGGTGGCTACGCTGAAGGAGGCCGAGGAGAAAGGCGTGCAGCTTGCCCAGAAAATAGCCGAGAAGATAGGTAAGAAAAACGGCAAGAAGGTGGGAAAGAAGGTTGGAATGAAGAACCTCAACGAACTTCGTGCCCTTCCTGCCGAGGAACTGATGAAGCTGGCGGAAGTAAGAGCGGTTCCTGTCTATAATATCGACGGATATTTTATGAAAGAACAGCCTGTAGAGGTATTTGCCAAGGGCGAGCAGACCAAGGTGCCTCTGCTTATCGGCGGCAACAACCAGGAGATGACTCCATTGGCGGTATTGATGGGCAAGCAGCCAACCGTTGAGAATCTGAAAGCTGGCGCCAAGGCTACTTTCGGAGAAGAGAACATCGATGAACTCTTCCGCCTCTACGGCATCAACAGCGATAAAGATGTATTGGAGCAGCCGGGCGTGAACCTGGCTTCGGATATCTTCCTCGATTATTCAACATGGAAGTGGGGCAACATGCACAAGCTGACCGGCGGACAGCCTGTTTACCGCTACCGCTATTGCCATCCTCGTCCTGCTATGGCCATCAAGGGTAAGGTGGCTGCATTGGCTGGCGGCGTGGTAGATGCCAAGGAAGATGCGGCTCCTGCGCCACAAGACAAGGGAGCCGTTCATTCTGCCGACATCGAGTATGCAATGGGTACATTGCCAACCAACCGCGTGTTCAACTGGCAGCCGGAGGATTATATGATCAGCGACATCTTCAGCCAGTATTACGTCAATTTCGTAAAGACCGGCAATCCGAATGGTCTGGGTCTGCCTGAGTGGCCATCCACCAACAGCAAGGCAGTAGCCCCTGTGCTTCAGATAGACGTGAATACCGTCGTAAAAACTGATGCCCAGATGGAGAAGCGCTATGATTTCATAGACAAACTGTTTTGGGAGAAGAAATAATTCTCTCATTACATTGAATCAATCGGAATACAGATTTCATTGAATAAACCAGAATTGAGATGTTTCAGAAATTCATTATCAACAGAGACGGAGTACTGAAGTTCGGGCGTGTCTACCTGCACCGTGACATGCTGTCACCCGGCGAGCAATGCACCTACGGGGGCGGTTTGTGGAAGATAGATGAAGGCAGAGGCGCCATCGTGCTCTACGGCAGAAGTTTCGACTTCGGCCCTCCCGATTTCGACTTTGTGAAACAGATAGACTGGACGGGCTTGGGCGGAACCCCTCGCCCGCTCTTCTATCTACCTCATTGGCCTAGTGAAGAAGAGATTGTGCCTGTCATCATCAATTAAGAAAATAGTATAATATTCTATAATTTTTTGTGTAAAACTTGCGGATTACAGAATAAAACACTATTTTTGCGAAGAGAAATCCTTCTCGGGGAAGTGCTCTCTAAGAGAAGAGATTCCGTAAATAAGTAACAATTAAAAAGCAGTATAGTATGAAAAAGAAATTAGTTTTGACAGCAGCCGTCATCGCTGCATTATCAGTTGTCTCCTGCAATGGCAAGAAGACAAATAGCCAGGGGGCTGAGCAGGATAGCCTCAGTTATGCTGAAAATGATTCGCTCAATTCCAACGATGTCATTCTCGATTCCATCGCCGGCACCTACGAGGGAACTCTCCCTGCTGCCGACTGTCCGGGTATCAAGACCGTTTTAACGCTCAACGCCGACAGCACCTATCAGTACTCAGCCGACTATCTGGAGCGCAAGGATGGTCATGACGAAGCGAGCGGTATCTTCAAGGTATTGGCTAACAACGTGGTAGAAATCACCCGTCCATCAAGCGGCGAGACATCTTACTACAAGGTAAAGGATGCCAACAGCCTCATCATGACCGATTCGCTGGGCAATGAGCCTGAAGGCGCCATGGCTAAGCACTATGTGCTGACTAAGAAAAGGTAAAAGGGTAAAAAGGTAAAAAGAGCCCCCTAGCTTAACATTCCGCTAGGCTCTTTTTACCTTTTTACCGTTAAAACGTCTTTTTTGCCGGTTCTCACAGCACCGTTATTACAAACATGTTACATTTCTGCCTTTCAAGTTAAAATCAATTAAGTTTTGCACCGGAACCTTCGCTATTCCAGATATTTTTCCTAATTTTGCGCCCACGTTTCTAACAGATGAAATGATTTTAAGATTCAATGGTATATACTAAATAGATTAAGGAAAAAGAAAAATGGAACATGTTTTTACTGAATCGATGTTTTTGGTGGGATTCGTGATTTTCATCGCTGCCATACTCGTATTAGACATGCTGGTCATCGACCGAAAGGCACATGTGGTGTCTATCAAGGAAGCCGGTTCATGGACGGCTGTATGGATTATTCTCGCGCTCGCCTTCGCCGTATTCATCTATTTTCATGGCGACATGGTGCACGGCATCGAGAACTTCGACGACCTGAAGCTGATAGCCTCGCGCTATGCTTCGCATCTCAAACTGGACCCGAACGACTATGAGGGAAGTCTGCAGCAATACCGGCACTATATGACCATCTCCTACATCTCGGGTTATCTGATAGAGAAAACGCTCTCGGTAGATAATCTCTTCGTGATGATGATGATTTTCACCTCGTTCGGAGTAGACAAGAAAGATTACCAGCACGTACTGAACTGGGGTATCCTGGGAGCCATCGTGCTGCGCTTCGTCTTCATCTTTGCGGGTGCTGCGCTCATCAGCCGTTTCGCCTGGATATTGCTCGTATTCGGAGGATTTCTGGTTTACAGCGGTACCAAGATGTTCCTCAACAGGAACAAGAAGGAGGAAATCAATGCTCTGGAGCATCCGGTAGTGAAGTTCATGCAGAAGCGCCTGCATCTGGGTCCACTGGTGATGACGGTGGTATTCATCGAGTTCTGCGACCTGATTTTTGCATTCGACAGCATCCCAGCCGTTTTCTCGGTATCGCTTGATCCATTCGTGGTGTTCTTCTCGAATATCTTCGCCATTCTGGGCTTGCGTGCCCTCTTCTTCCTGCTGGCAGCGATAGCAGACAAGTTCCGCTATCTGAAAGTGGGTGTGAGTGTGCTGCTGGTGTTCATCGGTGTGAAGATGCTCATCCACGATTTCTTCGAGATTGATGCAGTCAGTTCGCTGGTATTCATCATCCTCGTACTGCTCGTCAGCATCGGGGCTTCGGTGATGATTCCGCAGAAACAGGAAGCGTTGGAAAATACGAAATAAGCAAAACATTCTTGGAAGGAGATTATTATAAGGTAATCTCCTTCCAGGAAAACATAAAAAGGGCGATTGCTATTCCCTACGCAAGGGATAAGCAATCGCCCTTATCTTTTATGAACTCAGTTTAGAAAGAAGAGCAAATGAATTGGCTTTCCCTTCGGCCGCCGAACTTTGTTTCTTCACTCTTCCCTCTTCACTCAATTTACTTCCAAGGATTCTCTGTTGGGTAAGGCAGGCTAGCTGGCTGGTTGTAAGCGATATCCTTGATGCCGAGATACTTGAATACCTCGAACAAGGTCTTACCTACGTGAGAGAATGCTACGGCTCCGTGGTGTGGATAACCCTTCTGAATCAATACGTGACGATAGAAGCGGCCCATCTCGTTGATGGCGAAGATACCGATACCACCGAATGAACGGGTAGGAACATCGAGAACCTCACCCTCTGCGATGTAGCTGCGGAGGTTGCCCTCTGAATCGCACTGCAGACGGTAGAATGTGATGTCAGAAGCTGCGATATCACCCTCCAAAGTACCACGGGTGAAGTCTGGTTTACCACCATTCTCCAACAAACGGTTCTGGATGAGCTGATACTTAATCTTACGGCTAGAGCACATCTTGCACTGTGGAGTGTTACCGCAGTGGAAGCCCATGAAGGTATCAGTCAACTTATAATCGTACTTGCCCTTGATGTCCTCATCATAGATATACTGAGGAACTGAGTTGTTGATATCGAGCAATGTAACGGTATCGTCAGAAGCACACATACCGATGTACTCAGAGAGCGCACCATAGACATCAACCTCGCAAGCTACAGGAATGCCACGGCTAACGAGACGGCTGTTTACATAGCAAGGCTCGAAACCGAACTGGCTTGGGAATGCAGGCCAGCACTTGTCAGCGAATGCTACATACTGGCGAGAACCCTTGTGAGCCTCTGCCCAGTCGAGCAATGTCAACTCAAACTGTGCCATTCTGCGGCTGAGGTCAGGATAGTAGCAGCCTTCGCCCATCTCCTTGGCCATATCAGCGCAAACCTCGTCGATACGTGGATCGTTCGCGTGCTCCTTATAAGCTACGAGGAGGTCGAGCTCAGAGTTCTCCTCAATCTCAACACCGAGTTCGTACAAGCCCTTGATAGGAGCGTTGCAAGCGAAGAAGTCCTGTGGACGTGGACCGAAGGTGATAATCTTCAAACCCTTCAAACCGAGGATAACGCGAGCTACTGGTACGAAGTCCTTAATCATCTTAGCTACGTCCTCTGCTGTACCTACAGGATACTCAGGGATATAACCCTTCAGGTGGCGCATGCCGAGGTTGTAAGAGCAGTTGAGCATACCGCAGTAAGCGTCGCCACGACCATTGATCATGTCGCCGTCACCCTCTGCAGCTGCAACAAACATACAAGGACCATCGAAGTTCTTTGCAATCAAAGTCTCAGGAGTCTCTGGACCGAAGTTACCGAGGAATACAACCAAAGCGTTGCAGCCCTGCTCTTTCACTTCGCCCAAAGCCTTGAGCATATCTTTCTCGTTCTCAACTGTAGTCTGGCAGTTGAAGATTTCACCCTTGTACTCTTTTACGATGTTCTCACGGCGCTGAGTAGAAAGCGCGATTGGAAAACAGTCACGGCTAACGGCAATAATACCGAGCTTTACTTGTGGAATGTTGTTGCTTACCATAATTTTAGTTTATTACTTAAGTTTTTGTATAAATTGCTTATATTTATTGATTCTTTTCTAAATTTGTTTGGCTGACAATTATTCATTGTTCCGAGCACAAAGGTACAAATATATTTTGTATCACCAAGCGTTTTAAGGAATTTTTAATTCAAAAAAATGGCGCAAAACCGAAATTCTGCGCCAAATGTAACATATGATAAAGTTCTTGATACATTTCATACATGTCTCTATTATCATCTGATACCCCTTTTCTGCCTTAACATCTTCTTTAATATCTTCGCAGCGGGCGGTACCGGATGGTATAAATCTGATTGAAGTACTCCTTCCAGGCGTTCGGCTCCTTGTCATCATCACGCACGATGCGGATGCCATAGAATCGGGTACCCGTCTCCTTGTATTCCCGGAATCTCGACAACAGTTGCTGTGGCGGATCTGGAATCAGGAAGTCGGTAATCCAAAGCACATCGGCATTCACGTAATGGAGTCCGTCGTTGTCGAGAAGGTCGAACATCTGGGTCATCATCTTCTTTGCCGATGTTCCGCCTCCGATAAATGGAAGGTGGGTTGTGGTAGGCTGCCGCCGGATGCCTCGCCCGGTATGCGCCTGTCCGTCTCCAACGGACGGAACTGCATCTGCTTCGGCTGATTCCATCATAGTGATTCCTATTCTCTTCAGGCGCTCTGCCTTGCGCTTCGCCATCAGGTCGATGGCACGGGTACTGACGGAGAAATCTATCAGGAAGCAGTCTCGCTCCAGATCTTCTGCCGTTTCTTCCAGCAGAGAGATGAGTGTAGAGGATATCCTTTCGGGCGTGCCATACATACTGGCTGAGGTGTCCAGACAGACAATCATCGGACCCTTGCGGGAGGCGTGGGTAAAGCCGAGTTTGCGGGATGGTTTCGACATTTCGCTCTTATAACGGAAGGTCTGGAGTCTTCGCGTGCGATACTTATAGATAAAGAGGCCCTCCATATCTTCATCGCTGTACTGTGCCAGTTCGAGGGGGAGAAGGGAGTTGAGATCATCGCCCACGGTAATGCCCTCGATATCGCTACCCGCTGAATGCTCCATCTTCATCTCTACGCCCGATGCGATGGTGAGCCGGTCTTTGCCGTTGGCATCGGCTACTCGTCCCATCTTCGCCACAATTTCCTTGATTTCGGGATATTTGTCCTGAATCTTCACCTGGTTCAGACGGCGTTCAAACTCCGTTTCGGTCCATCCGTTCGTCATCAGTTCCCAGGCTTGTACGGCTCGCTGCTCCGAAACGCCCTTCGTCTTCATGTTGCGGGTTATCTGGTCCATCATGCGCACCAGTCCTGTTTCGAAGTTGTTCTGACGGAGCGAGATGAAGTCCTTTAACTTGTTCAATACCTGATGGTCGATGCAGACCTTCCAGTCTCTTACCAGCCTTTCCCAGTTTTCGGGTTTCGAAGCCCCGTCTCCAGTCATCAGCTTGAGGAAGAAAGGCTTATCGAACCCATCTTCAGCATGTTCCTGTTCCAGCTGGTCGAGAAAGGGGAGCCACACCTGTTCATCCATCCGCTTGAAGGGAGCCCAATCGAGCACATCATCAGCCCGATGACTCTCGGTCCAGGCACGCTGGCGCTGGAACCGCATGTGATGGACGCATTCCACGATGAATTTTCCCACGCTATCATAGAAAACCTTGCTCTTAATTTTGCTGTTCACCACCTGTCGCACGAATTTCTGCACCTCTTCGCCAGTTTCTTCTATGGTTACTTTCAGGGTAAAGAGATGAATGAGATAATCCTTCAGCGGGTCTTCCTTCAAATTCCAAGGCATGGCGGTGCCTGTCGGATCAGGAATCTTCACCTGTCCCGACTTGCAGAAGTCATCCAGCATCTTCAAGTAATACTGTGCCTCCGCCAAGTCCTTGTTATTCTGGTATTTCATAGGAGTAAATCCTTATTTTTTCTCCATCAGATATTCTGCGAAGATTCTTGCAGCACTCTCTACTTTAGCTGCGCAAGGGCGAGACTTGTAATATTCTGCCGTTCTTGCCGAAGCCACATAGCTGGACTGCGCTTTCTCGTGGCCCTTCAAGCCCAGAATCTCGGCACAGATGATACTGCCGTTCTGCTCCTTCGATTTGGCGAGCAAGTCCTGCACCACCTTATAGCAGGCCGACTTGCCCTCGCGGTCATCCCCCTCGGTCTGTCCACAATCCAAGCCAACGAGCACCACGATGCCCGAAACAGCACCACACATCATTCTCATTCTGCCTACTCCACCACCGAAACCGGCACCAATGCGCTTCGCCATCTCATCATCAAGACCATATAAATCGGCAAAGGCAGCCACTACCGACTGGCAGCAGCCATAGCCCTGCATAAAGTTATCCACCGCCTGGTGAACACGCGCCTCCAACTCAGGAGTCAATATTTTCTGTTCGTTCATCATGTTTTGAATCTTCTATATTATAATAATGTAATAGGAGGCGATTAAACCTCATAAAGTTTCATCGTATCCTGACGGGTAAATGCCAATTCCTTATAGAAATCACGGAGATAAGCCGATATTTCCGCCTTATCATCAGCAGATGCGAAGAGATTCTCGCCCAACTGTCTTTCCAGCGAGCTCAAGCCATCCGAAAGGCTTTCTATCTCTCCCTCGTAATCCCTTCCATCCTCCGGACTCCTGCGTACACGATGATACTTAATATCCTCAGCAAGCGCATTCTTCATCTCCACGAGTTTATCTGCAAAAGGAGAAAAGAGGGCACGGATCACGATGTTTCGGATAGCATCCCGCTCTTCCGGCTCCTGCCACAGACAATGGTAGATAGGAAGCAAATCGCAGATATCCACCTCTTCCCTATCCTGCATGAAGGCAGAAGTGCGAAGCAGGCGGACGATATTCTTCCATCGGCGGTCACTCACATAGATGTTTCTGCGCTCGGCAGCCTCATCCACATTCACGGCTCTCAGAGATTTACGGATAGCGGAAATTGCATCAAGCACCTCCTCCTTCACGCCAATCTTACAGATTTTCTCCGCCCATTCAGCATACTCCTCAGCAGTAATCTTCAAATCAGAAAAATCCGTAGAATCAGAGAAATCCGTGGAATCTGTAAAACCAAATTTCCCCATAGAACCAGAAGAATCTGTGGAATCTGTGAAATCTGTGGGACCTAAGAAATCCGTGGGAGCCTCCAGCAGCATTGCACGGAAATTCTTCTCCAGCTTAATCGGTCGGCTCTCTATTCTAATCACGAATCGGTCCCAAAGCGCCTCCAGTCCCTCTCCCTTAGCCGGCAGCTCATTACTAGCCGCCACGAGAAGTTTCAGAGGGAGATGCATTTCGCGATTGCCGTTTCTGAAGATTTTCTCGTTAATCACCGTAAGGAGCGTGTTCTGGATAGCAGGTCCCGCCTTCCAGATTTCATCCAGGAAAACCACATCGGCAGTAGGCAGATAACCCTCCACTGCACGCTCGTAAGTATCCGAAGTCTTCAGCTTCTGAATGCTCACCGGACCGAAGATTTCATCGGGTGTAGAGAATCGCGACATCAGATACTCAAAGCTCTGAGCCTCCCTGAATGCCGTCTTCAACTGTCTGGCTACCATACTCTTTGCCACACCCGGAGGTCCCAGCAGGATGATACTCTCACCTGCCAGAGCAGCCAGGAGCGAGAGCGATATCTCCGTCTCCTTCTCATAAATGCCCCGGTTCATCTCCTGGAGCAAGAGTTTGAATCTTTCAATCATATTCTTACTTTTCTATTCAGAATCGTATAAAGACGAAAAGAAGTTAAGAGATAAAATTCATTATCCCTTAACTTCCTCATATTCTTTTATATAAATAAGGTATGGCTTACTTTACGTTGCCCACCTTAATCAAGTACTCAGCAATCTGAACAGCGTTCAGGGCAGCACCCTTACGAATCTGGTCGCCAGTCAACCACAATGTGTTACCATTGTCATCAGCCAGATCCTTGCGGATACGACCTACATATACATCGTCCTTGCCGGCGCTCTCCAATGGCATTGGATAAACGTAGTTCTGGGCATCATCCTTTACAGTTACGCCTGGAGCAGCCTCCAAAGCCTTGCGGATGTCCTCTACTGCCAATGGCTTCTCAGTCTCGAACCAAACACTCTCTGAGTGAGAACGAAGTGAAGAAACGCGAACGCAGGTAGCACTGGTGCGAACATCAGAGTGCATAATCTTGCGGGTCTCGTTATACATCTTCATCTCCTCCTTGGTGTAATCGTTAGGAGTCATCTTGTCAATCTGTGGGATGACATTATATGCCAACTGATGAGGGAACTTGCTGATATGATCGGTCTTACCAGTCTCAAGGATATCCTTATACTGCTGCTCAAGTTCAGCCATGGCAGCAGCACCAGCACCTGAAGCACTCTGGTAAGAAGAGATATGAATCTTCTTGATATGGCTTAAGTTATCGATAGGCTTCAACACTACAACCATCATGATGGTGGTACAGTTAGGGTTGGCGATGATATTGCGAGGGCGGTTCAGGGCATCCTCAGCATTTACCTCAGGCACAACCAGAGGCACGTCGTCGCACATACGGAATGCGCTAGAGTTATCAATCATCACGGCACCATACTTGGTGATAGTCTCGGCAAACTCCTCTGAAGTGCCGCCACCAGCAGATGTGAAAGCAATATCGACATCTTTAAAGTCATCGTTATGCTGCAAAAGTTTGACCTCATAGTCCTTTCCCTTGAAGTTGTATTTTCGTCCGGCAGAACGCTCAGAACCAAACAACACCAAATCATCCATAGGGAAATTTCTCTCGGCAAGGATACGCAGGAATTCCTGTCCTACTGCGCCACTTGCACCAACAATTGCTACTTTCATAATCGAATCTTTTAATTTATAAAGTTGTTATAAGTGTAAACTGTGGAAGAGAAAGCCAGCCCTCTTATCATCTTCATGATTCCTCATTTTCTGATAGCTTCATGATTCCTTATTTTCTGATAGCCGGAAACTGCTTATTTTCTCAAATCCGCTGCAAAGTTAAGACTTTTTCTATAATATCAAGCATAAATTCCAAAAAAATATTGCTTTTTGCTGCAAATTTATCATTTCTGCTTACTTTTCTGCAAGAATATGCAAGAAATTGGAGAAAAATACTATTATTATATAGGTGTACCTATCTCGGTGACGCCCGAAGAGAACATTCAGACTATCATTAATCTTCTACCTTCCAATCCTTGATGGTATGCGTCTCCACATCAAAGTTGATGCCTACCTTCACGATTGGAAGACCGCAGAGGGCGAAACGCTTCGCATACTCCTTCAAGTCTATCTGTTTCATTGCCACATCAGCACTTTGGTTTAGTTTCAATTCAAAGAGGTAGAGATGGGTGGCAGTACGGAGCACCATATCGACACGTCCCTTTGGCGTGTGAACCTCTACATCCACATAATTGTCGAGGATGGAGAAGATGACATACATCATCTGCTGATAATGCCCCTCATAATCCGTATTGTCGCAATAAGGAATCGTGCCGAGATAAGTCTGGAGCATTTCCAGAGCCTCATCTATCTTGTTATGACGAATGGCAGCAGACATCTTGGCGATTGTGGTGGTACCCTTCACCGTATTCATACCTATATAATAAGGTAAAAGACTACGATACAAACCCACACGAATCTCCTTGTTCGGTATGTCTAAGAGATAGAGTTCCGTCTCTGGGTCATAGCCCTTGATGGTGATGTAGCCACTCTGATAGAGCAACGGCATGATGGTGGTCATCTTCTCGGTTGGAGCATCAAACTCCGACTTATCTGCCTCACTGCCACCTATCTCAGATGGCATCACCTGGAACTTGTTGAGCATGTTGATCAAGTAAGTAGGTGTACCAGAGGCAAACCAATAGTAATCCAAATTACCATTTGTCATGGCATTGAGCAAGCTGAATGGATTGAATACGTCAGGAGATTCACTCGCAAAATGATAACCATCATAATATTCCCCGAGAGCCGCCAACGTCTCTTTTCTTGTCTTGCCCAACTTCTCGCCCAAAGCATCAATATCTGCGGACATTTGGGTCTCCAGTTCTTCCTTGGTGATACCACAAATTCCCGCATACTGGGGCAACATGCTCACATTCGTGATGTTATTCAGTTCACTAAAGATGCTCATCTGCGAGAACTTGGTGATACCCGTCAAGAAGACAAAGCGGAGATAAGGCTCGCACATTTTCAATGGACTATAGAAATTGCGCATAACGTTGCGAAGAACCTGCAAGGAAGTATCCTCGTGTACTACATCCAACAAAGGAGCATCATACTCATCGATGAGCACAACCACTTGCTTGCCTGTCTTTCGATAAACAGTCAGAATCAAATCGGTCAGACGATTATTTGCTCCATTCTGAGGTGTTGTAATACCATACGTAGCCTCTTTATTAGCCAATTGATAGCCCAAATAATCTTCCAACTCCTTCTTTTCCAGATGCTTGCCACCCGACATATCAAAATGCAGCACAGGATATTCCGTCCACTCCTGCTCCAGTTTTTCGATGGCAAGCCCTTTAAACAAATCCTTCTTACCCTCGAAATAACTTTGAAAAGTTGAAGTCAATAATGACTTACCAAAACGGCGTGGTCGGCTCAAGAAGAAATAACATCCACCAGAATGCGTCATTCTGTAAATGTATTCCGTCTTATCAACATAGAGCTTATCTTCTTTTCGAATTCGCTCAAAAGTTTGGATTCCCACAGGGTATAATTTCAATGCAGCCATCTTACAATATGCTTTAAGTACTTATATCTGGGGACAAAGATACAAAAAAATATTCATAGCTGCAAAGAAATCCCCATTTTGTTTGCGATATCTAACAAAAAACGTAAACAACATACCATCACCCCTTGGATTATATTCAAAAGCGGATACTCGGTTCATTCCAGCCAAGTTCCAGCTTCACGGCAAAGTGGAGCGCCGTGCTCTGGCAAGAACTCCGATGAACGCCAATACCACTACGAACAATACAGAAATAATACATTTCTTAGTCATGATTGATAAAATTTAAATTCAACTTTTAATATCCAAGACTCAACCCTATACTTATAGCAGGGTAAAAATCCCGAGTGTAAAAGTAGAAAAAAATAAGCAAGTAATGATGCTATCCATACGTGGATTGTATCAAATACTCGCTTATGTGTATAAAATCATCAATGCCTATAGCATCAAATTCTTGATGGTTGTACCATTCATGAATCTGCTTAAATCTACCCTTTCTCCAATACCATGCAAATGTCCGGTTTCTGAATACTGCCAGATATTGCACTTTCCTCTGCCGTTGATAGAGGGTTGTCGAGAGTTATAATTGGCAATGAAGAGATAATAGCGATTGAACTTCGCCCCCATCTCCTTATTATAGAAGCTCTCGTTGCTATAGATGATAGGATACTTGCCATAGTGTTTCTTCACCAAGTCAGCAAACACCTGTATGCTATCCTGCAGCTGTCGTCCCTTCCATCTTCCCCGGATGCCTTTCTCCTCCACATCCAATACAGGAATCAAGTCCTGCTCGCCCTTCTTCACTATCTTTTGGAAATCCCGGAACTGAGCAGTTACTGAAGAGCCGGCAGACATCAGATGATAAGATCCCACCTTCAACCCATATTTACGAGCCAGTCTGATATTTCGGCGATAATGTCGATCCACATATCCCTTACCATGTGTAGCTCTGATATAAACGAACTTGATTCGCTTATTCTTCGCTATTTCCTTCCACTTGATAACTCCATTGTGTTTCGAAACATCAATGCCGTCATATCCGCCATGCGTATAAGGTTGCCCTTTCAATCTATCAACGAAGACATCAGAATAAGATGAAGCTATGCCCACCCATCGCTTCACCTTATATGGCGACACCACATACATAATCCCCAGGCCCATACCAACCAATACGACCAGGCTGCCTAAGGAAACCAAAGTATATTTTAATCCTTTCTTCATTACATTTTATCTTTTAGTTGTTTTCAGGGGGACAAAGATAGTGAATTTATCCGAAACAGCATAGAAAGTTGGAGGATAAATGTATGAAATGGGGGTCTGGAAGTACGAAACCATCAGGAGTTACTAATTATATTCTTCCCACTCGTTGTTGGAAGCCTCATTATATCCTTTATCATAACCATCTTTGTTTCCCTTTTCAAGGCCCTCCTCATAGCCTTTTTTGTATGCATCTTCAACGTCATCTTCGTAAGAAGAACTTCGAGTAGATTTCTCTTGCAAACATTTCTTTTGCTTATGATCCATTATAAATGTATCAAAAACATCAAGTTTCATTCCACAATAAGGACATTTCCATCTAGAATTTGCATATACACTACTTGGAACTTGCACCGAGCTATTTTCAACTTGTTTCTCTTGTTGCTTTGTCGTTTGTTCATGACAACCAAGAAGCAACAGAATACTAAAAAACAAAAACTTATTCATAATAATATACCATTTTAAAATTTCATATCAAATACATTAACAGTCTATCCTTGGTTAACTTTACCAACCACAAAAATACTTACCTCATAGAGTCCATACATCGGCAGCAGCACCATAATACAAGTAAACAAATCTGGTGGAGTTATGACAGCAGCAACAATACTTATCAAAACAAAAGCATGTCGACGATATTGCTTCATGAACTTAGCTTCTAAAATTCCCATTTTTGCCAAAAATAAAGACAATATAGGCAATTGAAACACCAACCCCATCATAAGTGTCAAGGTAACAAATGTTGAAATATACGAATCTAGATTAATTTGATTCACCACACTTGCAGCAACCTGATATGTTCCCAAGAAACGCAATGCAAATGGAAACAACACAAAGTAACTCATCAATACTCCCAAAATAAACAACAGATATATCGCTATTGCCAGCAACACAGAATATCGACGTTCATTCACGTACAATGCAGGTGCTATATAGCGATACAACTCTATCACAATATAGGGAGAAAACAATAGCAATGCCAAATACACCGATGTTGACACATGAGTCATAAACTGACTCGACAACTCTGTATTAATCAAACGTATTGAATATGGCTCGAAACGAAAATCAATTTCCAACCGTTCGAATACCTCTTCAAGCAGATGAAAAGTAACAAAATGATTGTCACACGGAGCCAACAATAAATGAAACGTAGTATCCTTTAAACAGAAAATAACGACTGTCAAACATATTGTAATGGCAATGATGCGAAAGAGCATCCTGCGGAATACCTCAAGATGCTCTCCGAAAGTCATCAGATTATCATTCTGATTATTTGCCATTCTCTTCCGTTTGTTTATCGGTTTTATCTACTTTGGATGTAGATGTCTGCTCTGTAGAGTGCATTTGCTGACGAGAGTGAGGTTCATCACTATCTGGATCTGAAATTTCTTTCATTCCATCTTTGAAACTACGCACACCCTGCCCCAATCCTTTCATCATCTCTGGCAATTTTTTACCACCAAAGAGAAGCAACACCAAAGCTGCAATAAGCAGTAATTCCGATGTACCTATCATTAATAATAAATTCACCATAAGCCTTATGCAACCAAATAGATTTCACACGTATCAAAATTGATTTCCCAGTTGCCTCCCTCAATGCTCTCCCATTGATATTTAGCTCCCATTCTATCCCACCAAGATTGGAACTTGGTTCCTGTCTCACCAAGATCTTTCACCAATTTCTCATATAATTCAGCATTGTCTGCCGTTAAAATCTTAGCCAACTCGTTCAAGCCATTACGACGCTCAAACAACTGCTGTATCTCATTCTTTTCTTCAGGTGTAACCTGACCTATTTTTTTTCTTGTAGCCATTATTCTTTATTCTTTTAAAATTTGATTATTCCCTTTCTTTTCTCACATCAAAGGGATCAAGATAATTGATTTCTCTGATATCACGACCCGATAAGAACGTGCCATATTTGCGAATATTTTGCAATAAGTTACGGCTTGCATTCCGCTCCAAATGTCCCATCACACACTGTTCATGACTTGGTGTATTCACCTCGTATGTCATTTTACGATTCAACCAAATACAACGTTTACATTGATAGGCATCGCATTGACGACAAAGTGGAGCATAATCAAGTTTATACAACTGAGAGTTCTTGATATTCATTCCATTCTGCAAGTCTCCTATACTATAGTTTAAACGCCCCAATGCATCTACTTCATCTGTCAAATAGAATGCTGGACAAATATAGAATTTTCCATCAGGTGCCAATGTAATCGTTGTATCACCAGCCCCACAATTATTCATTTTATCAAGCACCATTCTATCCGTCAATAAATTACACTGTACTTTTTTTCCTTTTGAAAAGCTAAGCTCTGCAGCCATAGACAACTTGTTCAAGCACTCTTTATACAGAGGGATATCTTTATCCTTAAAGGTTTCTACGTCAGTTATTACAACATTCAGTCGCATTACCTGTTGCAGCAACTCACATACCTTATCCACCTTTGAAAACAACATAAACTTATCTATCCGCAAGACATAAGATACTCCATGTCTCAACACGACAGTTTCAGTATCATCAATATCGTTTAAAACGATGACCTCACCATTTCCACCCCTACAAGCCGGCTGAATATTAGTATGATCAATTCGATCTATTACTTCAAGATACTCCTGCGGTAACTTATGACAAGGATAAACAAATTGAATGTTCAGGTTCTCCTTCATCGCAAAAACGATACCTGCCTTCAATGTTTCAATAGGCATCAAGTTACTTTCCTTTGAATCATTTGAATAATGACAGAAAGATACTGATGTATCATCCAATAATATCACGAGATATTGCATCATTTCTCACCTCCTTCCCTTTCGAGTTTACGATAGAGCTTATTCCAATAATAATTGTTAGCTCTGACTCTTGCCTTATGCATCTTACAGATAGCTATTGAACGTTGAAATACAGTTGGAGTGTCTGCAGCATCATAATTTTCTCCTTGACACCAAGCGCAACCTGACGCCACATTACAATCAATACATTCCAGTGTAGATTGAGTACATCTATCCAATGTCAAAAATGGACGAAGTTTATTTTTGTCTATTCCATCACGAACATTACCTATAACCCAAGCTTTCTTATTACGAAGAGAATACTGAGCAAATCGGGTACACGGATAGAATGTGCCTTCAGCATCTACAGCAAGCATCTGACCTGCCCCACACCAGTTTTGATTGTTAGTAATGCAATCTAATGGTTTTCCTATGTGCTCCATAAAAAAAGAGCAAGCATTGTCCTTATATAAATCTTCCTCTATGATTGCGTCAGCTAATTCTATCAGTTGATTCTCAAACAGGACATCATCTCCTTGCTTCCATACATTCTCGAACACACAGTTTATGTTAACCTCATGGATTCCCAATGAATATAGATGAAGCACACTTTCTTTTATATAAGGTATGTCTGCACTACTTATTGTCACTTTTGTACCTGCGCCAGGGAATTGCTCTAACCACAAAGGGATATTCTTGACAACATCATCGTAAGACCCTTTCTCGTCTTCTGTTTTAGGCAACATCCCTTGCTCCATCTCCTTGGCCTTCCAAATGCGATTGAGGTCATGCTTACGTTTAGTTCCGTCAATAGTGATACCAATACTCAAATGAGAATGATTCTTCTTAATGAATTTTTGTACCTTTTCTGAACTATAATTAATGCCATTCGTTGAGAAAGAAAAACGAAAAGAGTTGAACCAATGATGATTTCTGCGATACATCTCGACTTTAAGATAGTCACATATTTTGTCTACCAAGTCAATCTCCAAGAATGGTTCTCCACCAATGAAGTCCCATATCACACTTTCCTCTTTCATATCCTCCTCATGATCGAGAATATAGTCAATAGCAGCCTTTGCTATCTCCCAAGACATACGTTCTTTCGTATTTTTTCCTATAAGATAACAATACTTACAAGCTAATTGGCAATCCTTCGTAACAATGAAAGTAATGTTCTTTGCCATTCCAGATTGCCACTCTTCTCTTCGTTCTTTAATTCCATCCATAATTAATAAGATACAAATATAGCACCACCCGAACAACCACGAGAACAGCCTAACCCACAACGACCACTACATGTTCCCGTACAATCCCCACGACAATTACCGCTACAGCCACGACTACAACCGCCAGTACAGGTTGACAAACAATTGTTTCCACAATCGTAAATACACTGATTTTGACAACTTTGCTGACAACTTTGAGAGCAAAGAATACCACAATCAGATTGGCAACTGCTTGCACAACCTTGACCACAACCTGTGCCGCAAGCTGTTGTGCAAGTGCTATGACAACCACCTTGGCATCCTTTACAAGCATTTTTACAGCTACCAGTACAAGAGGTACAGAGTCCTGAGCAAGAAGCATTACAAGACTGAGGTACCACCTCAATATCACACACATTTGCCAACAAAGACGTTGGTAACATCAAGCCACCCAATATAGGCAATACACCTTTGGCAACATTCTTAAAGAATGCTCTTCTACTTTGAATTTTTTCTTTCATATAATTCTAATCTAAAGTAATACCCAAACCCACATTTTCCCAATATACATTATATGTTTTTGGAGATTTCTTGAATGGGGCTATCCTTATATCAGCCTGCATTTTAACCCTTTTTACAGGTCGTTTATTCCACTGATCATCATGATAATTCCAATAAATTAAGTTTAAACTATTATGAAGTAGACCAGAATAATAATGAGGTCTTTTTGTCCAAATATCATAAGCTGACGGATAATCATCGCATACATAATATTCAACTGTACCTTTATAATTCAGCCATTGGTTATTTTTTATACACTCCTTCATAGCTTTCTTGTCTGGCACCCAAAAACCATTTATTGTTATTCGAAGCATATAGTGCGAAATACCGTCTGCTTGATAATAAAAGATTAAATCATCATATGTCCCTGACACACTATAATGAAAATCGTCCCATCCATGCCAAACACCATCATACCATAGATTATAACTTAGCGCATTAGTTGATAACGAAACTAACCCTACAAGCAATGTTAATAATATTTTTTTCATAAGCTCATTTTTAATGATTAGAAAAATAATCTGTCACATACTTTTTCAACAAAAAATTTGCATCTTTCTCATCAATAAGCTCAGCCTTATTGACTCCAAAAGACTTCAACCACACTAGCTGAGACCAAGTTGCTCGGTTGAGACGCTCTCCGCGAAACTCATTACTTTCCACAGGAAGCAACACAACTTTTCCGTCCTCATACTTAAAGACTGCAATATCTTTCCAGTCTTTACCAAAAGTAATACAAACTTGTATATCCGTCCCCTCCACCTTGTAAAAGAAACAGCCTACCTTTTCTAATTTTTCCAGCATTTCCATATCATTTCAATTTAGTTGTTATGTTCATACACATTTACTATTTCCTTTACAAATTCCTTCATAAGTCTATATTCCAAATATCCTTTAGAAGAAACTTTCTGTCGATTATTCTTGTCATTGATAACCAAAAACTTATCCTCTTTAACAAGAATACCATGTACGAATGAGTTTCGTAAATGGCGACAAAAGTCTAAAACCTGTGAATATTTCTTGGTAAAGAACAATGTAAACTTGGCATAGTCAGTGATTGTGGCTATGTCTTTTTGTTTTACATACTTTACATGACACTTCACCTTATGCTCATAAAGTTCAAAAGCTGTTTTAAAACAGCTCTTAAACTCCTCATTCTTCACTTTTACTTTTATTTCTTGTTCAAAAATAAAGGCAAACTTTGCAAAGGATGTCATATCATTCTGTAACCCATTGTACATCATACTTATTCTTTTTTTATTCAACATTCAAGAACAAGCAAAAAAGAGGCGTGGGACTATTGCCTATTACTGGGATAGAGGTTGTGGAAGGACCCGTCTGCAAGTAATATAGCAATAGCCCACGCCATAAGATATATCGGTACCTTTCCCTTGAGTGAAAGGTACAATAATCCATATGCGTGAGCCGAATTGCATATTATCATTGCAGACTTTGAAACTTCCACATTCCTATCTCGCAAGATAACGCTCAATACGCTCATTCTTTCGAGTCTTCATCGCAGCCGTTCTTTTCCGTCTGCTCCAACTCTGACCGCAAAAGTAAGCAATATTCTTGATA
>USSA01000021.1 GCA_900557255.1 uncultured Prevotella sp. | reverse complement strand
ATATGTATATTTATAAACAAGCAAGTTGATATTTATTCACTTGCGAAACTTTAGTTATTAATAATTTTATCTAACAACTCTTCAATCTTTGAATTTTGCAATGGATTACCCACTAAAATCACATGCCCTAATTTATCAAGCAAGAAAGAATGATACTTTTGCTCAGTTGGCAAATTTTTATTCAGCTTTCTGAAAGCAAACAAAGAATCGACATAAATAGGGCTATGCAATCCTGAAGACGCTATGGAGAAATGAACATCCTCCATCTGCTCTATTTTAGGTTCCACAATGAAAGCAAAACGAACTCCTTTTTTACTATATTCATCTACGAACTTATTCCAAGTGTACATCCTATCTAATGCACATGGTGAGCACTGGCTTGAATCAACATAATGAACAAACGTATATCTCTGTTCTGCCATAGACACAATTCTCAGAGTATCCGCATCACTATGAAAACATCCCATTTTCGAAAATGGAATATCAACCTTGCTTTTCGACATTTCCTCTAATGCATTCCTTGTTTCTTTTTGTTTTAAATCACAAGCAGAAAAAGCAACACAAACAATCGCTACATATAATAGATATTTCATCTTATATACTTTCGGGTTATTTATCTCATGACTATTTGACAAATTGCTCATTAAGTTTGATTTTTACCAACATAGGATTATTAGGATAAGCTTTCAATTTATCTTTTAAGCTTGGATAAAACGGAGATTTCTCAGAAAACTCCATAGGATACACCAAAGCCCAAAATCCAGTTTCATCTACATCCACTATTGAAATGCCAAGTTCTATATCCAGTGGTCCTGCATATGCCTTTTTCAAGTTCTTATCATAAAAAACCATATAATATTTCTGCTGTGGACCAACAACCAAAGCATAAAGCCACTTGGAATTTTCAAAACACATTTGAACAGATTTGAAATATCTTTTCATATTATCAGTTTTCTCAAAATCATCATACTTGTCAGATATGTACTTTTCCGGTAATGCCTCACTTCCAAAATCCAACAGATATTTAGGATATAGTTTCCCCTTTTTATAGGTATCTATCACAAAACATCCATAGTCGGGCAGAACTAAGTTATTATCATCCATAGAAAAGAAACGCTCATTTTCCATCTGAATGCCATTACGCTTACGTAAATCTTCTATCCTTTTATCCTGAGATAATTTTGATATCGAATAATCCTTATAAGGAGAATACAACAAAGTATCATTCCCCACAACCATAAAACGACAATAATCAGTACCAGACTTATTGATACTCCTATCCCTTCTCAAAAACTTGCCATTATTCTCATCAAAAAGAGTCGTACCACGCTCATCAAGAATCGTAATAAGAGAATGCTCTGTATCCACTGAAAAATCCAAAAAATCGACATGCTCAGATTCAGAATATCCAACTTTTCCTACCTCATATTTAAACTTGCCATTATGTTTGTCAAAAACAAACAAACTCTTCAGCTTAAAATCTTGAAACAGGATTAGATTCCCCTCTACCCTACATTTAGAGGCAACAGTCAACAAAGAAGAATTGGTATTCTCCAAAGGTACCACTTCTGCTATTGACAACAATGAAGCCCAATTTGTAAACTTAGGTTGCTTCACATCTATAACCTCACACTCTGTAGCAGAAGGATTCTCTGTACATGCTACCATACATGCACAGAGACTAAACAAAGCGAATAATACTTTCTTCATAACTAACAATCACTTGGTAAACATTCTTTAGAATCACCACCATAAGCACAACTAACCCATCGTTTATAAGCATAAGGTTGAGGACATGGACCTGTAGTTCTCTTGTAACCTAAATGAACCTCACCAGCACTCAAAGCTTCTACATTCTCTAATAAGAGGTCTGTAGAAGAGGAGTTTGTCTGCACACACACAATAATCAGCATCACAACAGCTGAAAGAAAAAACAAAATCTTTTTCATAATTCTAATTGATTTTAATAATACATTTTAAAAAAATTACCACCAAACTTGTTTACCTTTCTCATACGTAAAGATTCGTTCCTCGCTACCTTTTGTTAGGTTACTCAACAGATACAAACCTCCACTAGGGACATGAGGAAAACATATAACATCCGATGCTGCAATACGATTTGCCAATACCTTCCACTGACAATCATCATACATCATCAGTTGATACCTATCTCCAACCTCTATACAATTGCCATCGTTACGAGGCATGAATCGTATCATTCCCACCTTACTTGGTGAGGAAAGTTTAAGCCCCACCCAATGACCATCAGGACTATCCCCATGAAAGCCACTCAAGATATTACCATCGAAAACCTTTTCCTTCGTCTTGCCAGGAACTCCACTTGTGCCGATAATTTCCCCAGCCAACTTTTGGCCATTTTTATCATAGAACTCCAGCTCATTGATATTACAATATGCTCCATTAGGGCCGATGTATCTCAGATAACGATAAGTACCTTTATCAGCAATGTCTCGTTGATACCAACACCCCTCAGTCATGCCCTCAAATTGATATAAGTCACTAGGATGAGTAAACTTTGCAGTATTGCTTCCTTGAAACTTGCCATGCCACATTCGGAAATTAAAAGCATCTTCTCGTCCCATATAAGGATACTTACGTTTTAACCTCAGTGTTACTTTCTGAGCATTAGGCACAATATCCCTCACATGCCCATCAGCTTGCAGTACGAAAGGATTACCAAAGGGAACCATCTTGCCATCTTGACAGACACAAGCAGAATACAAGATACCCTTTGCCATAGACTTGAATAGGACTTTACCATTTTCTACCTTTCCATAATCCACAGGTTCCCATTGCTTATTATCGTACACACAGATGTAAGCTATCTTTTGGCTTAAATACCCATAAGGCAAATCCCTCACGATATTCTTCGCATCATAATACTCATTCGTCACATCAATGAAAGTTGGCATCCTGAACAATGACGGCACATTCTCCTCTCCTCGCAAGTCTTCGAGAATCTTTTGATTCACACGGAATGTACGTCTATATACTTTCGGCTTTTTATAAGGATGAAAATACTGTGCTGTATCCCCTGGCACACATCCCATATAGAATGGAGTACCCTTTCCATCAGATTTCAGTAACACACTCCAAGAATGAGAATTAGAGCGATTACCCCAATGAGGAGTAAAATCTATAGCCGCAGGAATACCCAAACTTCTAGACAGATATACGACAAAAGAAGCTTCGTCTCGACAATTACCCGTACGATGCCTAAGTAAGGCACTTGCCTTAGGCGGTATGTTTCCTCTTAGGAAAATCCACTCAAACTGTCCCATCTGGTCATATACTTTCAGAGCTTCTGATAAAGCACTTTCTAATGCAAAGAATGATTTCTTATCTTGCCTTTTTCCGACCGTTTCCACCTTCCATTTCTGCGTATCAACTGCTCGCCAAGCAGTCTGCACCAAAGTATCGATTCCTGTCTTAGAGTCATGCACAGCTTCCAAGTATTTGCCAGTATCCTTATTCCATATTCTATATTCCCCATTATAGAAAGAAGACAAAATCCACTTCTGATGATTGGCATTCAAGAAATCATACTTACTAACAGTCGCCTTTTCCGCCATGCTACAATAACGAATTTCCAAGCATTGCTTTTCATCTGCAACAGGGGAAATATGCCAAAGGGGATACCCCTCATAATGTAATCTCAATTTTGTATGCTGCCCATTACCATTCGCAACTAATTGCATGACCTTCAACTTGGAAGACTGCAATGTATCCATCTCAAGATAGTGATGAGAACCTACATTCTTGATTTTACAAATCATACCAGAAAAGTCCATAGCTTTCGGATGTTTCATCCTCTCCAGTGTATTTAACTGAATATAATCCAAGCCAAAGAGACCGGAGTTGTATTCCAAAGAAAGTACATTTTCTCCTTTCTCAAGCACAATGTCTATCCCTTTTCTTGTTGTTTTGAATACATGTATGTTTTTAGTCGGTTCCAAAGTGAGGTTTTCTAATTCCTTTCCATTTAGTCTAATCGCGATCTTAGTTCCTTTGTTAACGGTAGTATAACGCAACAACAATCTTTTAGAAGCCAAACAAGCAGAAGACACATGAAAAGTAATACTCGACTTTTTATCCGCACACAATACTACCTTACCAGAAGATGCACTTGGGGTATCTTTGATTTCTGCATGACTCAGTTTTGCCGTATCAGCAGACAAGATAATTCCTCTTCTACTAGCAACCGTTCCATCAATCAAATCAGGAAACTCCTCTGCTATAATCTTACGCCATGATGATAAATTTTCATTCAAGATTCTATAGGGTAACACATAGTCATAAAATATCTCAACACTATAATCATTACGCCAATTTACCTTATGCCACAGTTCACATGCGTCATTAATAGCAGAAATCAAATAATCAGCCTTGACTGTTTTAATATCAAATGCCAGTTTGGCTTTCTCCAACTTGATATCCTTATTAGCCGCATCAAACACACTATCCCTAAATTCCTTAGGTTCTAATGCAGCACGTATGTAAGCTGCATTATATTGTTCTATCTCCTTACCAACATATGTATAATGGTAAGGCATATTTTCAATCAAGAATTTAGCTGCGCTATATTTCAATGTATCCGAATCGTTCTTGAAATATGCCAACACCTGCTCCATCTCCTCTCGATTTTCACCAGCAGCCTCTAAGGCATCATGCAAACGAGAATGACAAGACGAGAACAAGCTCAACATAGAGCTTATTCCTATCAGAACCTTTACATATTTAATTTTAATATAGTGCAACTTCATCATTTAATCTCTTGTTACAAAATACAACACATACTTTTCTCCCTGTGAAATTTTCACATAGCACCCCTCTTGAGGGATTTCATCCTCAACCAAGAGTTTTATTTCAGAATTGATCGTAACTGACGTAACAACCTTCAATGTAGAGTTATCTCTTGTTGAAATCATCACATCAACACTATGCAGAACTTCATCTGATGACAACACCACATCACCATCCTTTTCATAAAGGGACAAATTACACCTAGAAATAGATCTGTGCTTTTCTGCCCATTTTTGACGAACCATAGTTACCGATGTAGAATATCCCATAAATGGGACAAGCACCATTAAACATATAAAACAAATTTTCTTCATAATTATTTTTTTTGATGCAAAAGTACTACAAAACAAACATATATTGGGCATATTTGAGTTTACTTATAATTTCCTTTTTTATTTTTAGAGCTTTAATATACAAAGTAAACAAATCGTAAACTCATGACTAAAAACAACAAACACTTATCACTTCTTTGCTATATGTACCAAATATTTTTTCTCATGTACCATTTTAATAAAAATAACGGATTTTTCTTTTATATTCCAAATAAAATCTGTACTTTTGATTAAAAATAAGAAAAAGCAATGAAAAATATCGCCATTTTACTTTTGGTAAGCATGTTGATTTCTTGTACCCCCCAAGAGAACAACAAAAAGTTGGCTAACATTGAGCGAATCATGCTAGCTTATCCTGATAGTGCACTTACTCTCCTCCAAAAAGACTCTGCCTCTATATGTGAAATGGGTAAAGATGCACAAATGCACTATCAAATCACTCTGTTCAGAATCAATGATCTGCAATATAAGCCACACACGAGCGACAGCATGATGCTAAAGGTTGCAGATTATTTTGAGAAGAGAAACAACAAAGTTTTGCTGAGTCAGGCATACTATTGCCTGGGGTGTATCTATATTGACCTTAACAACCACCCAAAAGCTATCAACTATTTCTTAAAAGCAGCCACAACTGATAGCATTCATGTTTCTAAAGAACTATTGGGTAGATGTTATTACCAATTAGCTGATCTTGAGGACAACAGACTCAATGAACAACAGGCACTACTATATTGCCAAAAAGCATATAGTTATATTAAACAAACAGAAGATTATGGATTAACAAATGCTTGTTTAATGGATATGGCTCATTCTTACTATGACTTAGGGAAAATAAAAGAATACTCCTCATTCACAAAAATTGCCAAAAAGAACATCTTGGAAGACCATGATACTTTGAACTTAAGGCGTTTTATCGTTTCTGAAGGGGAAAAAGCTGTTTATAGCAACAACCTGCAAAAACTGAAAAAGCTCATACTTGAAGCTAAAAAGGAACTTACTCCTGAGCAACTGCAAGACTGGGGTATCAATATGATGCAAGGATACCTGCATAAATTCCTTCACCAGCAGGACTCTGCCTTATATTTTTTCCAGAAAGGATTGAAAATAGACGACTCTTGGAGAAAATACGAGGCTCGCATTGCCATATCCGAAACTAAAGCTGACGGCAATAAATACGAAGAAGCTTGGACCGTGCAAAAAGAAGCAATAAAGCTAAAGAACGAAATTGATTCCATCGACAACAAGTCGGAGGCTGAGAAAATGAAGGCTGCCTATAACTACGAAGAAGAAGTGGCTAAAAGAGAGGAAGCAGAAGAGGCTAGATACCATTTCATGCTTGGTATCATGGTTGCCATCTGCTGCATCCTCGGATTATCATCTTTCGTTCTGTATCTCAAGAATTCCTCTAAGAAAAAGGAACTGTTGCAACTAAGGGTTATTGCTCAGCAAAACAAAGAAATAACCCAACAGAAGACGCACATACAAAGCCAAGATACACTGATACAATGTCAGAAAACACAGATAGAGAATCAACATGAGAATATCCAAAAGCTGGAAAACAGAAACAACCACTTATCGAAATATGAACTATTGTCAAGTGATGCGAGAAATTGTAAAATTGGTGAGCAAATCCATTTCCATGAAGACAAATGGAATCAATTCAGAATGTCTGAGGCATACACCCATTTACACCGCATGATCAATGATGGTCTGATGAATTACAAAGCTTCTGATTACAAGAGAGCCATCTCTGCAATAAAAGAAGAAATCGACAATTTCTTTAATGACTATGGCAAACGTCTCAAGGTCGCATTTCCTGAAATAAAAGATTCACAAATCACCTTTGCCTATCTTGTAAAAGCAGATGTCAAATTCAGCAATATTGCCATCCTATTAAACAAAAGCAAACCTAGCATCACAAAGACTAGCAAGGGATTCTTACAGCTTCTTGAAAAGCCATATACAACCAAAGAACTCATTGAATTCTTGCAGAACTTCTGAAAAGACTTCTGACAAACGGTTACAAACACAACAATGCCACTTCACACACCTTTTTGTGCGCAAAGTGGCATTGATTATATGACGTTGAACGATTACTCCTGCGCAATGATACCGCCCTTAGGCTGCATCTCCACCTTGAGGTTTCCCTTTTTATCCACCTTCACGGTCTTTACATGAGAATCTGGCCAGAGAGCCTTCTTGTCCTTGCTGGCAGTTTCATGATAATAGGTAACGCTCTTGCCGGCAAGCATTGGCAGATTCAGGGTGAGCTTCATTGCCTGGTCGGTGCCGTTCAAACCAGCGACATACCATTTATCACCATGGCGACGTGCCACAACCGCATATTTTCCAGGATAACCGGCGATGAACTTAGTCTCATCCCAGGTCGTAGGAACACTCTTCAGGAAATCAATCTCGTGCTGAGGAAGTTCAGAGAGATTGTTCGGATAGATGGCGATGCACTGGATGGCAGCCTGATTCATGATAGCCGAAGCCATCTCGAAAACATCGGTGGTATAACGGCGATGACGACTCTTGTTGTCCTTAGAGAGATACTTGTTCATGATGGTACCACCCCAATCCATCGCTCCTACGGCATTGCGGCAGAAAGGATGCATGGTGAGTTCGAAAGCCTCCTGCTTGGCATGATAATCTGAGAAGAATACATTCTCTGAAGCCAGTACAGCCTCGCTGGAAACATAGTTAGGATACATGCGTTCCCAACCTCTTGGCAGGGTGCAGCCATGGAAGATAACCTGAATGCCATAATCGTTGGCATCGCTGAGGATGTCTTCATACTGCTGCATGGTGTGCTGCTTGTCGCCACCGAAGAAATCCACCTTGATACCCTTGATACCGATGCTCTTCATCCAAGCCATCTCCTTCTTTCTTGCCACGATGTTATCCATGATGCCACGAGGTCCCTGAGGTGCATCGTTTGCCACACCATTGGAATTATACCAGAGCATCAGACTCACATTCTTGCTCTGGGCATAACGGCTCAGTTCTGCCATCTTGTCTCTTCCAATCTGAGTATCCCAGAGTGCATCAACCAGCACATATTCATATCCCATGGTAGCAGCCAGGTCGATGAACTGCTTCTGGTCGTTATAGTTGCAGGATTCATCCTGCCAGATGAGCCAACTCCAGGCATACTTGCCTGTTCCGTATTTCTGGGAAGCCTCGAATCTTGGCTCTACTACATCGTATGGAATGGTGGTCTCTACCAGAGGCTTCAAATCAGAACCCACGGTAATGGTGCGCCAAGGAGTGGAACCCGGAAGGATGAAGGCGCCCGATGTAGAACCGATGCCATCTGCCTCCTTCTCCATAGGGAAGGCTACCTGATAACCCTTTGCAGCATCATAATCGCTGATGTGACACCCCGGATAGTTGCCGTGAGTACCCGTCTCGCTGACCAATACCCAGCCATCGCCACCTACCTTGAAGAGGCATGGGAAAGTATAGCCATGCCCATAACCCGACTTGGCTGTAAGAGGCTGATCCACCTTATAATCTTCTTCATAACTTGGTTTGGTTCGGGCAAAACCGATGAGCGGATCCGACTGTGGACAGAGGTAGGTGGTGGTTACCTTCGGCAGATTGAAGGCTGTCTTCTCCTCATTCACGATGATATGCTGAGCCTTCAGTTGATCAAAAGTATAACGGAATGCCACGTCATTGTTGCTTACATTGAAAGTAATCGTCATTGGCTGCTTCTTACCGTTGATGTATGTCACGTTGAGCTGGTTGGCATGATAATCTACATGCGAAACCTTGGCGGTGCGGAGGTCATAGCTCTTCTCCACCTTTATCTCATTCTTGCCCTGATAGGTCAAGCCCTGACTGAAATCGCCTACATTGGCAAGGAGTCCGAGCTGTGATTCCTCCATCATTCGCTTGCCTGCATAGTCGATGGAATAATAGAGTTTGCCATCGTGGTCTTCTACCACGACATTCAACTTACCATCAGGAGAACTGACAGTATTCTTCTCTGCGTATGCACCGATGCTTGCCATCAATGCCAACGCTACTGCTAAAACGTTTTTCTTCATTTCCAGATAAAAGTAATTAGTTTATTTGTTACTATGTTTTTATGCTTAATTCCACCGGCAAAATTACAAAAAAAGAGAAGAATGACTGCATCTCTTCGTGATTATTTGTTCACGAATCATGAAAATGGAACAAAAAACAAAGAAAATGTAACACAAAACAAAGAAATATTGCCCTTCATCAGACCAATATGCCGCAAAGTTAAGCAATATTATCGAATAAACAAAAATTAAACCGAATTATTTTGTATTTTCTTCAAATAATAGTAACTTTGCACGAAATAAACTATACACATATCAGCAGTTATGTTACAACTTGACAATTTCTATAAGGCTCGCTTCGTGCTGAGCAAGGTAATAAGAAAGACTGAGCTGGTTCACACGCCAAGAATCAACCCAGAGAGTGATGTTTATTTGAAACCAGAGTGCCTGCAGAAGACCGGTTCGTTCAAGATTCGCGGTGCTTACTATAAGATTTCACAACTCACCGATGAAGAAAAGGCGAAGGGTGTGATAGCCTGTTCTGCGGGCAACCATGCACAGGGTGTAGCGCTGGGAGCTACAGCCATGGGCGTTAAGAGCCTCATCTGTCTGCCAGAAGGCGCTCCTATCTCTAAGGTCGAAGCTACCAAGCGACTGGGTGCTGAAGTCTGTCTGGTACCTGGCGTTTACGATGATGCCTACCAGAAGGCGCTGGAACTGAAAGATGAGCATGGCTACACCTTTGTTCATCCTTTCGATGATGAGAACGTCATCGCCGGACAGGGCACCATCGGATTGGAAATTCTCGAGCAGCTGCCTGATGTAGAGGCTGTAGTAGTGCCTGTTGGCGGCGGCGGTCTGATTTCGGGTGTGGCTTTCGCCATCAAATCGTTGAATCCTCATGTTAAGATATATGGTGTTCAGGCTGAAGGAGCCGCCAGTATGCTCCAGAGTCTGCACGACCATCAGCAGGAGAAGTTGCCTTCTGTAGCGACCGTAGCCGATGGTATTGCCGTAAAGGAGCCGGGCAAGATTACCTTCGAAACCTGCTCCAACTATGTAGACGAAATCGTAACCGTGAGCGAGGATGAGATTTGTGCAGCCATCCTGAAACTCATAGAGAGTGAGAAGATGGTAGCCGAAGGTGCCGGTGCGGCTAGCGTGGCTGCCGTGATGTACAACAAGGTTCCGGTGAAGGGCAAGAAGACCATCTGTGTGGTAAGCGGCGGTAACATCGACGTAACCATCCTGAACCGTGTCATCACCCGTGGTCTTGCCAAGAGTGGCCGTCTCTGTACCATCGAGATGGAGCTGGATGACAAACCGGGCGAATTGGTAGAGGTCTGCTCTGTCATCGCCGGATTGGGTGGCAACATCACCGGTGTTCACCACGACCGTTCTGCCAATCGCAACAAGGTGAATGCCTGCGTGCTCCGCCTCACCATGGAGACTCGCGACGAGGAACACGTAAGAGAAATCAAGGAGGCTTTGGAATCAAAGGGATTCCATCTCTGGATAGTATAACCGTGCAGAGACTTACAAAAATCCATAAAATATAAAAAGAGGGTGTGCCGTCAGTTGATAGCGCATCCTCTTTTTATATATCATTAAAAGCTTTATTACCATCAAGCTCTTTTGTTATTGAGCTTTATCTTTCATAGAGCTACTTTACTTCCTTGAGCAAGCAAGGGCGAACCTTCTCGGTTACACCAGCTTTCTCAGTAATCACGGTAGTGAGAGGCTTGAGATCGGCAGCATTCTTTGCCACCATCACCTTGTAATCACCAGCCTCAACCTGCCACTGACTATCAACCTCATTGAAAGAAGCCAGGTTCTTGTATGGGATGTCGATAGTAACTGTCTCCGACTCACCAGGCTGCAAATTCTTAGTCTTGGCGAAACCACGAAGTTCCCTGGTTGGTTTATCCATATCCTTGCCAGGAGCTGCCACATATACCTGAACAACTTCCTTACCAGCTACCTTACCAGCATTCTTCACAGTCACCAGGACCTTGATATTGCCCTGTGCATCCTTCGTTACCACAGGTTTGCCATACTTAAAGGTAGTATAGCTCATACCATAACCAAAAGGAAAAGATACAGGCACATTCTTAGTCTGGTAATAACGATAACCTACATAAACACCATCATTATACTCGGTGTAATCCACATTCTTCACGTCACCCTTGCTACCGATGCCCTTGCCCATAAACATACCAAGTACATCGTCAACCTTAACAGTCTCAGGGTTAGGGAAATCAGCCTTAGAAGGAACATCGTTATAACTTACAGGCCATGTCATAGGAAGACGACCAGAAGGATTCTCCTTACCCGCCAAGATGTCAGCAACACAGTTACCACCCTCCTGACCAGGCAACCAAGACAGCAATACAGCATCAGGACCGCCAATCCAACTCTTGGTCTCAATAACGCCACAAACATTCAAGATGACAACCACCTTCTTACCAGCCTTATGGAAAGCGTTGCAAACGCCAGAAATCATATCCTTCTCCTCCTTGGTGAGATTGAAGCTATCAGAAATCTTTCGATCCAAGAACTCACCAGACGACTTACCAATAGTGATGATTGCCATATCGTTGTTTTTGACGGCAGCAGACATATTCAATTCAGCAAGGCTCATCTCAGGGATGAAGTGACCCGGCAAGAAAGCCTCCAAAGGATTCTTTGGCTTTGGCAAATTTGCCTTTGCCTTTGGAGCATACTCTATGTATGACTTATGGATATCGCCATCCACCTGATAGCCAGCATTCTTCAAACCATCCAACAAGCTAACCACATAAGCATGGTTAACATTGCCAGAACCAGTACCACCAGCTATGAAATCATAAGAAGTATTACCGAAGAGGGCTATGTTCTTAATCTTCTGAACGAGTGGCAATACATTCTTGTTATTCTTCAATAACACCATTCCCTCGGTAGCGGCATTGCGAGCCACCAAAGCATGTCCCTTCAAATCAGGGTTGTTGTCGGCAACATACTGCTTGAAACGAGGAGTCTGCATGATATACTCCAAGATATGGCGTACATTGCGGTCGAGGATTTCCATCGACAGGCGACCATTGAGCACAGCCTTGCGAATCTCCTTCACCTGGTCTGCCTTACCTGGCATCAACAGGTCGTTACCCGCTTCCATCTGGGCAGCTGCGCTAAGACCACCAAACCAGTCGGTCATCACCATACCCTTGAATCCCCACTCATGGCGAAGAATCTCTGTTATCAAGTCACAACGCTCGCTAGACATCGTACCATTGATGAGATTGTAAGAAGTCATCACCGTCCAAGGCTGAGCTTCCTTGACAACGATTTCGAAAGGTTTCAAGTAAATCTCACGGAAAGTACGTGGATTACCGATAACATTATTACGAGTACGATTGGTCTCCTGGTTATTCAGTGCGAAGTGCTTCAACGAAGTACCTACATCGTTGCTCTCGATACCATTCACCATAGCTGCACAAATGGTACCAGCCAACAATGGATCTTCTGAATAATACTCAAAGTTACGGCCACAAAGAGGATTACGCATAATATTGGTAGCAGGTGCCAACAAGACATCTACGCAATAATGCTTCACCTCATCTCCCATAGAGGTACCTACGGAATACACCAAGTCTTTGTTCCAGGTAGAGCTCATCACAGTAGCCACAGGGAAGTGGGTACAGTAGAATGTCTTGTCGGTATCCTTGCGTTTAGGGTCGATGCGAAGACCTGCAGGACCATCGGCTACAACCGTAGCAGGAATGCCCAGACGCTCAATACCATTCACCTGACCTGCGGCACCCTGTACCAACTGACCTTGGTTACCAATAGTAGCCTCCATCTGGCTCTCATACTTACCCGTAGAACCTACCACCAACTGAATCTTCTCATCGAGGGTCATCGCATTGATGACATCCTGGATAGGAGACACACCCAACTTTGGGTTCTGTGCTTGCACTACGAAAGTCGCAGAAAAAAGCACACATGAAGAAACTAAAATTTGTTTTATCATTGTCTATACCTTATTTTATTGAACTATTACTTGAAAAACTGATTTTATCATTTGAAAATCTTCTGTGCGAACTCTGTAAGATACACACGCCAATTACGCCAGATGTGTCCACCCTCCGTTTCCAAATAGGTATATTTATACCCCTTCTCATCGAAGTAGCGACGCAAGTCTGCACTGCTCTTATAGAGGAAATCGGTCTTGCCCATACCTATCCAATACAACTTTGGCTTGTTCTTAAACAGAGTAGCCAACTGTTTCTTAGCCTCCTCATTACCCTGCAACTGCTTGTAGAAGTCACTACGGAAATCGCCAGTAGTACCCACATGCAAACCTGCAGAGAAGAGTCCGATGTAATCAAACTTGGTAGGGAAACGGCGAGAGATATCAAAAGAATGACCACCGCCCATAGAGAGTCCACAGATGGCACGATGAGCCTTGTCCTTAGCAACCTTGTAATGGTTCTCCACATAATTCATCACATCAGGGAAACTCTCATCCATGGTGGCAGCTGGCTTGGCACCTTGATAGCCATAGAAAGAAGGAATGTATTGACCTGCCGACCACTCACCTGGAGCAGCCTGGCAATTAGGATTGCCATTGGTCATCACCACAACCATAGGCTTAGCCTTACCTGTGGCAATCAAATTATCAAGAATATGCTGTGCACGACCTAAAGTAGTCCAAGCATCCTCATCGCCACCAGCGCCATGGAGCAGATAGAGTACAGGGTAATTCTTGCCTTTGTCATAACCTGCTGGAGTATAGACCGTCATACGACGCTGCATCTTGAGTGTAGGACTATCATACCAAACCTTCTGCACATTGCCATGAGGCACCTCATTGACGGTGTAGAGGTCACCACAGTCGCCTTTCTTGTCTGACAAGATAAAAATATTGGTTTCCGAAGTGATGTCACGAGTGATATAGACGCTTCCAGGATCCACAATCTTCACACCATCCAAGATGAGATTATAAGAATAAAGCTCAGGAGAAAGATTAGTGCTGGTAAAGCTCCATACTCCTTTGTCATCCTTCACCAAATCTGCCACTCCCGGTGCATCATACTTTCCCACAGGGGTATCAATCTGCTTGGTAGGCAAGAAGTCGCCCGTAATCTGCACTTTCTGTGCATTGGGAGCCTTGAGACGGAAGGTTACTGTATGGTTGGCGTTTACCTCTGGAGATACCACAGGTACGTTGTCGAACAAAGCTTGCTGTGCAAAGCTGCTCATGCTCAAGAGCAAGGCTGTTGCCAAAAATGTTATCTTTTTCATTATGATGTTGCTTGAAATTACTTAAAGATTTTCTGGGCAAACTCACCCAGGTAGATGCGCCAGTTGCGCCAGATATGACCGCCATCGGTCTCCATATAGGTGAACGGATAATGGTTCTTGGTCAGTTTCTCTCTAAAGGCGGTATTGTCCTTAAACAGGAAGTCGGTGTTGCCGATACCAATCCAGAAGAGCTTTGGCTTGGCAGCAAACAAGTCTGCCAACTTCTTGTCGAAGTTATCATAGATGTACTCGTTGGCGCCACCACTTCTTTGTTCCTTGCCAATGGCTGCCGAGAAGAGCCCCACATAACCAAAGGTCTTAGGATTGTTGATGGAAATGTAAAGGGAATGGAAGCCACCCATAGACAAACCGGCTATGGCACGGTTCTGACTATTTGCCAAAGTGCGATAACGGGCATCCACAAACTTCACTACCTCAGGGAAAGATACCTCGAAAGAGCCCTCCATGGTCTTAGGCAATCCCAATGTAGGAACTATCAGATTATCCGAAGTCTGTCCTGGAGCTGCCTCCTGAGAGATATTGCCATTGGTCATGACGACAATCATTGGCTTCGCCTTGCCTTGCGCAATGAGGTTATCGAGGATTTGCGAAGCACGTCCCAAATCCATCCACGCTTCCTCGTCGCCACCGATGCCATGCAAGAGATAAAGCACAGGATATTTCTGCTTGCTGGTCTCGTAACCTGCAGGAGTATATACTGTCATACGACGAGTAAGACCAGCTTTGGCATCATCATACCAGACCTTTGATACGGTTCCATGCGCTACCTTGTTGACCTTGTAGAGATCTGCCTTTCCCCCACCTATCAAGAAATAGTTGGAAACGTTGGCGATGTCACGCACGGTATAGACGTTGAGATGGTCGGTAACACTGGCGCCATCCACCATCATTGTATAGCTATAAAGCTCTGGTGCCAAAGGAGCAGTGGTTGTAAATGACCACACACCCTTCTCATTCTTCTTCAAATCGGCTACTCCAGGCATATCATACTTACCCATCGGGGTATCAACTTTCTTGGTTGGCAAGAAGTCACCTGTTATCTGTACTTTATGTGCCTCTGGTGCTATGCAGCGGAAAGTAACGGTCTTGTCTGCATGAATTTCTGGCGACTGTGGCATTTGCCCTCCGAAGAGGGCTTGTTGTGCCGAAACACTACCACATGCCATACATAATGTTAGAACTAAAATTGATAACTTTTTCATAATCAATATACCTTTTTTATATATAACTCAACTTTCACTGAGTCGGGAAGTTAAACAAATTATTCTTGAGATGATTCTATTCTACGGAAGCAAATTTCACAGAGAAATTGCCAGTTCCCGCAGTGCCAGTTGCATCTACGGTGCCCAATCCTGTGCCTGAGAATGTAAACAAGTTCTTGCCCTCGGCATCTTTGGCAGTTTCTATCACAACCTTTCCCGAGGCAATGTATTGTTTGTTGCCTGCGTCATCCACGAAATAGCTACCACCAAAAGCATTATATTCAGGCATAGCATAGCCATTGTCCATCAACCATGATTCTGTGGAATTGCCCTGGATGGTATAAGTACCCGCCAAGCCTTCCGCCTGTAAGTTATTGGAGTTGACTGCTTCCAAGGAGGCTACCACGGTGCCTGTTGGATTCTTAACGGTCATCACATACTTGGTGACATCTGGGAAGGCGTTGGTCTGACCAGTTGTCCAATCATAGATGACAACAGGAGATGTTACGATGGAGAAGGTATAGCCCGATGCCTCTGGGGCATCTACTCCCACCTCGAATGTCAAATTGCCATGGTAATCGAGTTTCACACGCTTGCCAGCTTGGTTGGTGAACAAACCACTGAAATAATATACACCTCCATAGATGGTGACATCGAGATCGCCACTCTGCATAGCCTCACCATTCACCTTTACCACACAAGTCTTATTGGCAACTTTGTTAGATATTTTATAAGTGGCAGAAGGCAAAATCCACTCGCTACTTCCGAAATTGACAGTCACATCATTGCCTTGTGCATCCTTGATATCCACGTTGAGCGACTTGATACCTTTTCCCAACTTGGTGGTGGGCTGTACGGTAGCTTCATTAGAATGACAAATCTGCATATCGCCATACACACCTTGCAAATCATCAATCGCATCATTGTTGCAGGCGGAAAAGAACAAACCTGTTACAATTAGTCCAAATATAAAGCCTAAATATTTTTTCATAATTTCGTTTCTTTAATAATGAGTTATTGAGAAATGTTCCATCCATCGTTTTGTTTGATGTTAGGGTTCAGTTCTATTTCCTTGAGAGGAATAGGCAGCAACTTGTGCTTGTTCTGGAAACCATAAGAAGAGTTGGTGTAATCCCAACTTACCCCCTTGGAGCTGAAGTTAGGAATTTGCTTGCCCTGTGTGCCAAGAGCAGCCTCAGCATCACCCCAGCGCACCAAGTCTTGATAGCGGACAGACTCCAGGCAAAGTTCCAAGCGCTTCTCTGTCTTGATGTCATCCAAGGTTACGCTGGTCAAAGGAGTCTCCTTAGCGCGATTACGTATCTGGTTGATGTCATCGAGAGCCTTGTCTGGCTGACCAGCCTGTAAGTTAGCCTCGGCAGCCAACAGCAACACCTCTGCATAACGCATGATGCGACGGTCGGTATACTGAAATGCCTGAAAATAAGATGCATCCATGATACAGTCAGATTTCAACGGGCGATTCTTGAACATAAAATATCCCTCACATCCATAGACAGCCATACCTGGCGAAACTTTTGCGCCATATTCTGCCATTTGGCTTTCATTCAGCATCGTATGCTTGAGGCGATAACCATCAGGACCTTCAGCCTGAACAAAAGCATCGTACAAGGACTTACGAGGATTCAAAAATCCGTATGTACCCTGGGCAATTTCGTTGGCAGCAGTACCGCTCATATTGAAATAGGCTGTACGCCATCCCTGCATCAAGAAGGTCATGTCAAATTGGCTCCAAGTTTGCTCTTGGTCGTTGCGCCACTGGAGTTCCAACATCGACTCACAGTTGTTGTTGTTGACGGCATGAAACTGCATGTCATAGTCGCCACGGAAGAGGTCGTACTTCTTGGAAGCCACCACCTCATTGAGTACGATTGCAGCCTCCTGATACTTTTTCTGGAAGAGATAAGCCTTGCCCAAATAAGCCTTTGCCACTTCCTGGGTAACACGCATACCCGTCTCCTGATCGTCCTTGTTCTTCTTGGAAGGAAGTGCATTCATGCTGATGGCATCATTTAGGTCTGACTCTACAGCTGCCCAAAGAGCCTCAGGTGTGCTGTTGCCTTGGCGATATTCACCAGGTTCCAACAAATGATCTACGAGAGGAGCTGTACCCCACAAAGTGACAAGTTCGAAGTTTGCCCAAGCACGGAAGAACTTTGCCTCTGCGATGGCACGTTTCTTGGCAGGAGTGTCGTCTGCCACCTTCTCAAAGACCAAGTTAGACTGGTAAATCAATCCATACAAGCCAGAGAACACACCTTGTATCATGCCATTGTCTGTGCCATAGGTATATTCGTTCAACTGCTCTAAGGAGGTGTTGTCGCCACGCTGACCACCACCGCACCATACATCGTCAGAAAGGACATTCTTGGTAAAGAACCAGTTGTAATACAATCCTTTCAGGCTGGAATACATGGAAGCCACAGCTTGCTCTGTCTGTTCATCAGTCTGGTAAAAATCATCCTGGCCGCCCATGTTTCCATGTTTCGCTATGTCGAGTCTGCTCTCACAACCGGCAAACAAAGCTGCCACTACGAGGAGCAAACTATATATGATATTCTTTCTCATAATACGCTAAATCATTAATAGATGAATAATTTGTATTGTCTAAAATTCCAAGTTGAAACCCATGACGACTTTCTTTGCCATAGGATAAGCACCCTTGTCGATGCCCATACCACTGGTGGCATTGGCTGAAGCCTCTGGGTCGAAGCCTGGATACTTGGTGATGGTGAAGAAATCATCAAGTGATACATAAAGGCGAAGGCTGTTGATAGCCACCTTCTTCAAGAGATGCTTTGGCAAGTTGTAACCCAACTGGATTTGCTTGATCTTGAAATAAGAGCCATCATATACCATGGCACTTGAGCAAGCGTACTTATCCATGTTGTCAGCACCTGCACGTGGCTTGGTTCCATTAGGATTCTCTGGAGTCCAACGGTTGTCATAGAATACCTCTTTCAACTTGTTGACCATCTGATAGTCAGGGCGGTTGATACAGTTGAAAATCTTATTGCCAGAAGCTCCACTACCGAAGAGGGTAAAGTCAAAGCCCTTATAGGCTGCTGTCAAGGTGATACCATAGGTGAAGTTAGGGATGGCATTGCCGATGTCGGTCAAGTCACCATCTGAGATGTCACCACTGTTGTCCAAGTCGGCAAACTGAGGATTACCTGTCTTTGGGTCAACGCCAGTGAACTTATAGCCACGGAAGTAATAAACAGGATAGCCCTGCTCAAAATAGGTGATGGTATAAGTATGGAAGGTAGAACCTGACAAACGAGTGATGGATGGGTCAATGTAAGTTACCTCATTTTTCAAGGTAGCGAGGTTGCCACGGATGCCATAGCTGAAGTCGCCGATATTGTCACGCCAACCCAACTCAAACTCGAAACCCTTGTTGCTCACATTACCTGCATTCATTGGAGAGGTGGTACCACCGATAACCAATGATGGGGTTGTGCCGTTTACCAACAAGTCCTTGGTTTTCTTGGTGAAGTAGTCGATGCTGAAGTTCATGCGTCCCTTAAACAAGAGACCATCGATACCGAAGTTGGTCTGTTCAGAAGTCTCCCACTTCAACTCGTCATTACCCATGGTAGAAGGCCGAACCACTTGTGTATAGTTGTTTCCACCCACCAAAGGATAAATGCCACTCTGTGCCATATCGGTGCTGTAAGCATAACCGCCCAAGGCAGCTAAACTACCATTCTGACCCCAGCTGGCTCTCAACTTCAAGCTCGTAACCACGTCACGCAAAGGAGCAAAGAACTTCTCCTCGGAGATAGTCCAACCAGCAGATACAGCAGGGAAATATCCCCAACGATTGGTAGATGGCAACTTAGATAAGTCGGCAGCATCTGCACGGAGAGAAGCCTGCAAATAATAGCGGTTCATGTAATCATAGCTCAAACGTCCGAAGTAAGAGTACTTGGCAGAGCGAGTTTTTTCACCACCAACACCCTTGGTGGCAGAGGCAGAAGCATAGTTGAGGAAGAAGAACAACGGATTATTTTTCTTGACTGCGTCCTCTTTGTTTGCAGTCAACGAACCATTTACATAATCGTAGGTAGATTCTTGGTAAGAGATACCTGCCATGGCATTGATGGTATGCTCGCCAAACTTCTTCATGTAGTTGGCAAAGTTCTCCCATTGATAATAGATGGAAGTAGAGGATGAGGCACTATAGTCCACGAAATCGCGAGACTGTGTAGCGTTGCCATAGAAAGGAAGTGTAGCCGAAGAACTGCGAGTACCAGAGAGACGATAGCCCAAACGAGAGGTGAACACAAAGCCCTTGAATGGCTTGAAGTCGGCATAGATAGAACCGTTGACATTGAATCCACTGTTGCGACTTACATTGTTGTCACGCATGATGAATGGGTTGTATTGCTCACCCGCATAGAATTGGGATACACCATAATAGTTACCATTGGCATCTGTCAAGAGGTGCTTGCCATCGGCCAAAGCTTTTGCCATGTGGGCTGGGAGATTATCTGGAGCATAGGTGACAGGAGTCAAAGGATCCATCTGAAGCACAGCTGTCAACATGCCACCATACTCATTGTTCTCAGAAACAGAGCGAGCATTATATTTTTCAATCTGATTGGTTGTACCCACCTTGAGCCAAGGCTTGATCTGATATTCCGCATTGATGGTAGCGGTCATACGGCGATAAATGTCATTATCGCCTTTTACCATACCATTATTATCAAGATAGGTGAGAGAAAGGTAATAGTTGCCGTTCTGGTTACCACCATTGAAACCTATGTTATGCTTCTGCATGTGTCCCTTGCCATAGATGGCATCTACCCAAGAGGTATTGGTCTTGCCATCCCAGTTCTTCAAGAGGTAATCCTCTGTGAAAGTCTTGCCTTCCTTCATATATTGGATATACTCCTCTGCATTCATGAGCTTGGGCACCTTGGCTAAGCTTTCTGTGGTGTACTGAAAATCATAGGTGATTCTGCCTGAGCCCACTGTACCTTTCTTGGTGGTGATGAGTACAACACCATTACCAGCCTCCGCACCATAGATGGCAGCTGAGGCTGCATCCTTCAACACTTCCATGGAAGCAATATCGTTAGGGTCAAGACCACTGATATCACCCAAGCGTACACCATCTACTACGTAGAGTGGGTCGGAAGAAACGTTGGAAGAGTAACCGCGAATACGAATGGTTGGAGAGGAACCTGGGGCAGATGATGATGAGATGACCTGTACACCTGCTGTTTTACCTTGCAAGGCAGCCTTGGCATTAGTGATGGTACGATTCTCGATATCCTCTTTCTTTACCTGAGAGATGGCACCTGTTACAGAACTCTTTTTCTGTACACCATATCCTACAACGACAACATCGTCGAGCATTTTGTTGTCTTCCTTCATGTTGATTTTCAACTTGGAGGTGATGGCTGCCACCTCTTTAGTTTGATAACCTAGATAAGAGAAGACCAAGGTCTTTCCTTTTTGTACCATGATGGAGAAATCTCCATCCAATCCTGTGACGGCTCCACCCTTGGGGTCGTCCTTTACCTTGATGGTAACACCGATCAGAGGCTCAGCATTCTGGTCAACAACCAGACCCGTCACTTTCATCAGTTCCTGCGCCAAGGCAGCAGAACCGGAAATCATCAATAAGAACACGAAGGTCAGGAACCTTCTGTAATCATTCATTTTTCTCATAGATTTTACTCATTAAAGATAATACTTTATTAGTTAAGCTTATATTCTTGTAAATCTGTTAATTGTTTACGGTTGCAAAGGTAGTACTTTTTATCATACACCTTTTTCTAACTTGTTTTCTTGTGTTACGTTTTTGTTCAAAATGGGGTTTTCTATATGTTCAAAAACTTGCCTATTTGTTTAAAAAGTCTTATAAACCTTGTATATATCAAGGTTTTATAGTACTTTTGCAGCAACTATCAAAACCATCGATTATGAAACGAACAAAGGTATTTTATAACGCACTCTTTCTCTTGGCAACCCTTCTTCTGACTGCTTGCCAAGAACAAAAAGACATCCCCGAAGTCTCTTCACCCGAGAAGAACCTCGTCCTGTCCGAACATATCTCCAACCAAAAGGTGAAGAGCATCTGCGAAGACAAATACGGACAAATCTGGATAGGTACCTTCCGTGGTCTCAACAAATATGATGGCAACCAGTATCACCAATACTACTGCGTAGACGATTCACTGGGATTGCCCGACAACAATATTACCGACATTTATCGTGACTCCCACAACCGACTCTGGGTAGCCACCGTCAATGGCGTATGCCTATACCAGACCAATGGCAATTTCAAGCGAGTAAGTATCAACGGCGCAAACAAGAACATCGAAAAAATCCTGGAAGACAAGGAGGGAAGAATCTTCTTCATCACGATAACAGACCTATATCAATATGACGAAAAAAATAACAGAGCCATCACCAAGCTCTCCAAGATGGTGGAGAAGAACTGCTATAACTTCTCTTGCCATATAGACCGGAAAGATGTGATGTGGATTGTTACCTCTTACTCTGTCAAGGGATATCGCACCCGAGACCTCAAACTTATCGCACAAAACCCGGTACAGAGTTATCCCATCGCCTCTTTTCTCCTCGATGGGCATCAGCTCTACATCTCTGGCTACAATGGAATACAACTCTTTGATACGGACACCCGGAAATGGCAGCAGCTCCCTGCAGCCTTGCAAGGCTTGCAGATTCCCAACGACATGGTCAGCGACATCCATCCGTATGGTGAAAAAGGCAACCTTCTGCTTAGCACCACCAAGCACGGATTACTCTATTTCAATGCCCAGGAGGGAACCATCCTGCCACAAAGCGACAAGAATTTCCCATTCGAAGTGCCAGATATGCAAGTCAACAAGATGTTAACCGATTCCAAGGGCAACCTTTGGCTCGGTTCTGAAGACGATGGCGTAAAAACCATCTACAGATACAAGGATATGTTTAATAGCATGCCTGCCCTTCAACGTGCCATCGGCAAACAGCCCGTACTCTCCGTAGCCACCGACAGGAATCATCACCTCTGGATTTCTACCAAGAAGAACGGACTCTATATGTATGACTTGCAAACCCAGCAACTCAAGGACATACCGATGATTTCCCATAGCAACGGCAACAGGAAGAATGCCACCACCAACATCTTTGTGGATAGCAGCAATCAGCTATGGCTAGCCAATGGCGACCATGTGGCAAAATGCCAATACGATGGCAACCATCTCAACAAGGTAGCCTCCTACCCTTGCTTCATGCCTATGGACATCAGCCAGGATGCAAAGGGTAACATCTGGGTATCCACGGCATCCGTCAACATCTACTGCATTTCAGCACAAAGTGGAGAGATGACCAAAAAACAACTCTTCCCTACCACCTTCTGCTTCATTCCCAGCATCATGCGCTTACAGAATGGCAACATGCTCATATCTGCCTTCTACAAACCTATCCTGGAAATGAATGGAAACAACTTCGATGTCCAAGAGTTTAAGGTGAATCCGGATGACTGGAAGAAGTGCATCAAGCGAAGTGTGTATATCCCTACCAAGAACTATCAAGACCGCAAGGGCAACATCTGGTTGGGTACAGTTACCAACGGACTCCTGAAGTATGAAGCAAAGAGCCACAAGCTGACCACCATAGCAGGAATCTCCTGCTCCGACATTTCCAGCATCGAGGAAGATAGAGATGGAAACATCTGGGTCAGTACGATGTATGGACTCAACAAGATAGATGGAAAAACAGAAAAGGTAACCACCTACAACGAGGCTGATGGTGTGAAAGGCTTCCAATTCTACGATAGGGCATCGTGCAAGCTATCAGATGGAACACTCATCTTCGGCGGCACCCAAGGACTCACCATCTTCAATCCACAAAACGTAAACACGAACCAACAGATAAGTCTGCTTTTCGAAACACTCAAGGTCCATAATGAGATTATGCTTCCTAGTAAGAATGGATGCATCGAGGAGAGTATGGAAGAATCACCCCATATCCACCTAAGCTACAAACAGAACAGCTTCAGCATCGCCTTTTCTGCCATCGACTACAGCGACTATAAGCACATCCATTACTTCTACCAAATGGCAGGTTTCGACAATACATGGATTGATGCAGGCAATAACAACGAGGCGTACTACTCTAATCTGCCAGCTGGCAACTACACCTTCAAGGTCAAGATGGTAGGCAGCAACTCCGACAATACCATCGCTGAAAAAAGCATACTGGTAAGCATCGCCCCTGAGCCTTGGAACTCTTGGTGGGCCTGGTGCCTATACCTTATTATAATGGGGTGCGTCGGCTTCGTGATCTACCGGCAGAAGATGCGCATCAGCATAGAGAAGAACATGGCTCAAAAGGCTAAGGATGAGAAGGAGCAAGAACAGCGCATCAACAAGATGAACATGAGTTTCTTCGCTAACATCTCGCATGAGTTCCGAACACCACTCACCATGATTTCAGGACCTGTGGAACAACTCTGCGAAAGTGAAAGCATCAACAAGCACGACAAGTTGCTATTGAACATCATCAACCGAAGCGTGGATAGAATGCTGAGACTCGTCAACCAGTTGCTCGACTTCAACAAGTTGGAGAACGACACACTCCGCTTGCACGTCAAGCAAACTGACATTATCTCCGAGATGAAGCGCATCATGGACCTCTTCATCGTGAATACCGAGGAGAAAGGTATCACCTTGAACTGTCACGGACTGGAAGGTTCCTACCTGATGCTTCTGGATTCCGACAAACTGGAAAAGATTATCAACAACCTGATGTCCAACGCCATGAAGTTTACCCCTCGTGGCGGTAAGATAGATGTTTCTTTCGACACCGAGACCATTAACAAGGGAGAACAGATCGTCACTATCACAGTGGCTGATACAGGCAAAGGAATCCCACAGAATGAGGTGGAGAATATCTTCAAGCGATATTATCAGTTGAACAACCAGTCTACAGGCACCATCAACTGGGGTACAGGCATCGGACTCTACTATGCCCGCAGCCTGGCCGTACTTCACCATGGCAATCTGAAGGCTGGCAATCGCAAGGACTGCCAGGGAGCCATCTTCACCGTTACCCTGCCTACCGATGAGCGCCTCTATACCGCCAACGAGAAAGCCCTTTTGGAGCAAGACCAGAAGAAAGCTTTCCCGCTGAACGACAGTCAGAAAGTGGCAGACAAGGTAAGTCAAGACAACAGCACAGACAACCGTCCGAAAATACTCATCGTAGATGACGACACCGAAGTGGTGCATTATCTTCGCACCCTCTTGGCATCATCCTATCGCATCATCTACCGTTTCGATGCCGAGAGTGCCTTGAAGGCGACAAGGGAGGAAGAACCTAGCCTCATCCTCAGCGATGTGGTAATGCCGGGAATGAGCGGCTATGAACTCTGCAAGGAAATCAAGCAAGACATCCAACTCTGCCATATCCCAGTCATCCTGGTAACGGCAAAGACCACCACCGAAAACCAAGTGGAGGGTCTGAACAGCGGAGCAGATGCCTACGTTACCAAACCATTCACCCCCAAGGTTCTCCTGGCAATAATCAACTCGCAACTCACCAACCGTGAGAAGACCAAGACCATCCTGACCAGCGCCACGGAGACCGACAAGAACGTGGAGGAAGTACTGTCATCACAAGACAAACTCTTCATGGATGAACTCTATCACATGATGGAGCAGGAACTAGCCAACTCGGAATTGGATGTCAACAAGGTAACGAAACTGATGCACATCTCCCGCACAAAGCTCTACTACAAGGTCAAGGGACTCACAGGAGAGAATCCAAGCGTCTTCTTCAAGACCTATAAGCTCAATCGTGCCGCCACCCTCATCATGGAAGGCAAGTACAACATCTCGGAGATTGCCTACATGACGGGATTCAACACCCTCTCCCACTTCTCAACCAGCTTCAAGAAGCAATTTGGATGTACACCGAGCGAATATAGTAAGAAAACTTATTAAATTTTGATGCGAAATAGGTCAGTTTTGGGGAAAAATGCTTATCTTTGCATCCAGATTGGTTTAATAAATAGAAAAAGGAAATTAATTATGAACGCAATTCACACAGACAATGCGCCTGCAGCTATCGGTCCATATAGCCAGGCTATCGAAGTAAATGGTTTTGTTTTTGCATCTGGTCAGATTCCTATCGACCCTGCAACAGGCAATTTCGTAGAAGGCGGCATCAAGGAGCAGACTCGCCAGAGCCTCACCAACGCCCAGAACATCCTGAAGGCAGCAGGTACCGACCTTTCTCATGTGGTTAAGACTACAGTTTATCTGAACAGCATGGACGATTTCGCAGCCATGAACGAGGTTTATGCCGAGTTCTTCAGCCAGCCATATCCAGCTCGTTCTGCCGTAGCTGTAGAGAAGTTGCCAAAGGGCGCCCTCGTAGAGGTTGAGGTTTTGGCAGCCAAGTAATTCTTCCTCTTTTCTATCAGGAAGTAAAGTTTCAAGGTGAAAACATTCTTTAGATGGTATCAAGCATTACATTAAAGAATCTGATTATAGGCTATCGTTCGAAGCATCAGCTCCGGGCGATAGCCTCACCTGTTCATGCCTCGCTCCAAGCCGGTGAACTGACCTGTCTCATCGGAGCCAACGGAGTGGGCAAATCTACCTTACTCAGAACTTTAGCCGGATTTCAGCCAGCGCTTGATGGCGAAATCCTGATTCAAGACAAATCCCTTTCTGATTTCTCTGCCCAGGAACTCGCCAGAGAAATCAGCATCGTTCTCACATCGAAGACAGACCATGCCCAGCTCTCTGCCGAAGAGATTGTAGGCATAGGCCGTTCTCCCTATACTGGCTTCTGGGGCACATTATCTGCTGCCGACAAGCAGATTGTTGCTTCTGCTCTTCAGGAAACGGGCATTCAGCATCTTGCCCAGAGAAACATCAGCGAACTGAGCGATGGTGAGCGTCAGAAAGTAATGATAGCCAAAGCCCTAGCGCAGCAAACCCGCATCATCATCCTGGACGAGCCAACCGCCTTCCTCGATTTCCCCAGCAAGATAGAAACCCTACAAATGCTCCGCCGTCTGGCGCACGAACAGCATAAATCCATATTACTGTCAACCCATGATGTAGAGTTGGCGCTCCAGCTCTCCGACCGTCTCTGGCTGATGGAAGAAAGCCGTTTCTCTATCGGCACTCCTAAAGAACTGGCTGCCGATGGTTTCTTATCCAGATTCATCAATCGTGACGGCATCCGATTCAACCAGGATTCCCTCCGCATCGAAATCAAATGAGTTTTCGTAATTGATTTTTTCTATGGTTGCACGCAAGCACATGAAGAAAAATTCTCAAGTGGCTCAGTTTGCTAACTCAAGTGGCTCAGTTTGCTAACTCAAGTAACTCAATCTGCTAACTCAAGTAGTTCAGTCAGCGAGTTCAGACGTCTCAGTTAGTTAATGCAGATGTCTCGGCAAGCCTACGGATACGGCTCCGTTAGCCTACGCAGCCATATCTGTAACCCGATGCAGTCATATTCGTAACCCAGCGCAGTCATATTCGTAACCCAACGCAGCCATATTCGTAGCCCAGCGCAGCCATATTCGTAACCCAGCGCAGCCATATTCGTGAATAAGTTTTAGATAATTATCTATCATCCATCACGATTTACATACACCACGCACATTAATACTCTAATATACAGATACTTAAATAGCGTGACAGATACTCCGAAAACGGGAATATCCATCACGCTATACAGGAGAGATAATTACCTCATTATCAAACGTTTAAAGATTTAAAAAGAGAAAACGTGTAAAATCTAGCACTTTGAAAGCTAGGATACGTGCAACGACAAGAATACCAGGAAGTTATGAAACGTAAAAATCTACAGTCAATTATTAACAGAACTTTCGCATGTGGTTCAAGTACGGGCTGAAGGCTCAAAAGCTCCTAGCCCAGGGCGCGTGGAGCAAACTTGCGTATATATTGTCAATAGAAGCGCTTTCAACCGTACAGGTTGCCAGATTTACTATTTCCGTTTTTGCTGTTCTCTTATTATCCTAACCGTCAAATCGGCAAACTTTTTTATTGCTGCCTGAACCTGTCCTCGTCCGAAAGCCCAGAAGATGAGGGCGGCAGAGGCTGGTGCAGCATGTGTTCCTACATACTGGCGCATTTTAAGAACCGTGCAGTTTTCAATACCAAGTTCATGCATGGCACAGAATATTTGGGCAGCCGGCACTTCAAAATCAGTCTTGGTGCGCTGATCTCTAAGCACCAACGTGGTTTTGTTAACCTTTATCACCTTGTATTCCTTATAGGCATTACTGCAATACACCTTGATAGTCTTTATCTTTTGAATAAAGCTATCGAATGTCAATATATTTACATCTTCTATCATAACTAATGGGGTTTAAATTTGTGGTGATAAGCAAATCATTACACCTTTTATTATAATTCTCCTCTATTATTGTGCAAAAGTAAGTTTTTTCTGTGAATAAACCAAGAAAAATTGCTTTTTTCTGAAGCATGTACAATATATTCTTTTATCAGGTATCTATTTACATCTTTTTAATTGCCAAAAACTTGCATGATTCAAAAAATAACCGTATCTTTGCGGCTAAAGATAGGAATAGGAGAAAAGATTATGGCAAACAATAAATTCAGAAAGCTGCCGGTAGGCATACAGTCTTTCAATAAAATCAGAGAAGAAGGGTATCTCTATGTAGATAAGAGTGACATCATCTGGAAATTGGCGAACAATGGCTTACAGTATAATTACTTGAGCCGCCCTCGCCGATTCGGAAAGTCTGTGCTCGTTGATACGCTCCAATATTACTTCGAAGGAAGAAAGGAACTCTTCGAAGGTCTCAAAATCATGGACTTGGAAAAGGACTGGAAGGAATATCCCGTGATTCGACTCGACATGAGCCGTGGAGGCGCCAATGCGGAAACCTTGTGTTCATACCTGAATCTGCGATTCGGATACTACGAAGAGAAGTATATCATCACTCCCGACCCTACCGCCCAGCTTGCCGACCGCTTTGACGCCATCATTACGACGGCATACAAACAGACGGGCTTGAAGGTTGCCATCCTCATCGACGAATATGATTCTCCACTCCAGCACTCCTGGAAGACCCCGGAACACGAAGCATGTACCGAGGTATATCGTGAAGTCTTTGCCATTTTAAAGGCAGATGATGAATACGAGCGTCTGGTCTTTATCACGGGCATCACCAAGTTTACGCAGATTTCCCTTTTCTCCGTGCTCAACAATTTAACCAACATCAGTTTCCTACCAGAATATGCAGCCATCTGCGGCATTACTGAGGAGGAGATAAAAGAGAACTTCAAGCCTGAACTTGAAAAAATGGCAGAGGTAAACGGATGGACTTTGCAGGAAACCCACGACAAACTGAAGGACTACTACGACGGTTACCATTTCAGTCGCCGAAACATGGTTGACATCTACAATCCTTTCAGCCTTATAAATGCGCTTGACACCCAGGACCTCAACAGTTATTGGGCATCTTCGGGAGCCACTTCCATGCTGCCGAAGTTCATTAAAGATGCTGAGTTGCGCCTACCGGATTTTGAGGATTGCATGATTCTCCGCAACACATTGGAGACTTCCGATGTCACTGGTGGAGGACCAGAACTCTTCTTATATCAATCAGGTTATCTCACCATCAAATCGTGCGTAGGAAATGTCTATCACTTAGGCTTCCCAAATGAAGAGGTAAAACAGGCGCTATACGAATGCGTACTGCCTGCATTGACCATGCGACAAGAAGCTGATATGCCATCGGTTTGAAGGTGGAAGTAGAGCACATGCTTTCTACTGGCAGAATCGACCTCATTGTCAAAACTACTCATCACATCTATATAATAGAATTAAAGTTGAGAAGCAACGGTGGTAAAGATGCTGCCATCAAGCAAATCCTAGACCGACAATACCTGGAGCCTTTCAAGGCCGACAAGCGAGAGGTAGTAGGCTTAGGCATAGAACTAGACGAAGAAGGCAAAGGCATTTTGGATTGGGAGATGGTAAATGAAGAATGAAGCAACAGCATAGTCATACTTAACAAGAGGGGTCACTGGGTTCTTGCTCAAAAGCTGCTTTTGCATAAGTTAAGCAAATTTTAGTATAGCACATCCACACGCTTTTGCAAGTGACCCGAAAATTAAACATTTTTATTAACAAATATATATTTAAGTTCCATTTCCTCTAAAGAAGTGCAAGTACGAACTCTAACGATGCGCTTTATTAAG
>USSA01000020.1 GCA_900557255.1 uncultured Prevotella sp. | reverse complement strand
ACTCCTCAATCAGCGCCTCGTCAATCACCAGCCGCTGATTGCCGTCCCTTCTCGGAGCCTTGTATTCATGCTCGCCGATGCGCTCCTTCAGAAACTCCGTCATCATGAAATATGGATTGCCGAGCAGGGCAGGAATGCCCACCACGGGAGCCAGCATCTGGGCGAGGAATGAGCCACAGCTGTTGCCCAAGAGCAAGTCGGGGCGCTCCCGGTCGATGATGGAGCGAATCTCCTTCAGTGCCTCCTTGGGGTGCAAGGGAAGGTCGGGAGTCAGCACCACCGCCGTCCCCTCAAACGCCTCTTTCAAGGCTCTCGCCATCGGACAACTGCCCGTGGCGAAGAATCCGTGTAGGAATAATATCTTCTTCATGCTCTATTCTTCAATGTCTTGTTTACTTTGTGTCTCTTCTCTTGATTGGTCCGGAGTGGTTGCCTCTGTTGAGCTTGATTCCGTGCTTGTTGAGTATGCGGAATACGGAACTTCTGCTTCTGAATCCGCTGGCTCTCCAGATTTCATCTATCGGATGTCCTGCAACATAGAGGTTCACTACAGTCTTCTCTCTGTCGAGCTTCTGCATCTTGCTGGCAGAAACAGGAGGCAGGGACACGATCATCTTCTCCTGCAGCTTGATTACATGCTCTGCTGATTTCCTGAGAGCAAGGACTTCGTCGGGCAGGGAACCCATCATTACCAATACGTCTGATGGCTTGGTTTCCGGAAACAGGATGTTGCTGGAGTCAATCCGGTCGTGGATGCTGATGATGCGAATGACCTTGACCCGGCAGAATTCCAGGAATATTGCCAGTTCACGACTGCCACGCAAGGCGTTGGAAAATTTCGGAATCACCAGTTCATCGCCTCTTTGCAATGCTGCCATGAGTTGTTTCCACAGCGGTCTGTGGCGTTCGTTATCATCACTTTCCTCGATGATTCTTACACAACCGAACTCGTTCATCCATTTGCGGTCTTCTTCCAGTTTGTCATACTGGGATGTAGCCATGATGTAGCCTACTTTTGCCATATCAAAATGTTTTATTGACTGATAACTTGATAGTTATGCGCCTTTTTACGGCAGGATAACACCTGCTCAGGCACGATTCTTCTGCAAAGATACAAATTATATTCAGAAATGGATTCATACTATTTGGTTTTGTTGGGTCAGCAGACTGGATTTAACCTAATTTATAAAATTAGGAGCACTCCTGCAAGAATCATACTGCAAAGAGTATGAAACATAAAATAACATAAAGTCTGATTGTAGTGTCGTTAATGTGGAATTTTATCTGTATCTTTGCACGCAAAATTTTCAATTACATGCCAATGGATAATAGGAATACAGTACAGTTGAACAGTTTTGTCGGTTGCCTCGGTAACTCTTCAGCAACAGATCTCAAAAACCAAATGAAAGAAAGTAAAGCAAGTGAAAGAAAAACAACTCAGAAGAGTTTATTCTTTCACTTGCTTTTTTTATGTGCCTTACTTATGATCACCTCCTGCAATGGAAGTCGTCAATATGATTTCAAGTCTTCTGAAGATGCCTTGAAACATTACCAGGCTTTCTTTCAGACGATAAAAGGCCATTCTGACTCTGATTCAGAGTACCTTGCAGGTTTCATCAACCAGTGGCACGAGTATGGGGACACCGTCTTGAACTACATCAGGAAGGATCCTTCATTCTCTGCGCACAGTGGACTTTCCATGAAGTATGATCTGATTTCAGACTCCATCCGCACAGGACTTCTGGCGATGACTGGCAACTGTACTTTGAGTGATGTGGCTTACGTGAAGCTCCACACCTCTTTATATAAGGACAACAAGGGACTCGGCTCTCTGAAGGAAAATGCCACCAAGTTCTTTGCCACATTGGATAAATCGCCAGTCTATGACCTGGAAGTTCACAGAGCCTTGGCCAACTACTCCAAGTTCCTGCTGACTACAAAATCGCAAGGAATCAAATCCAGGAAAGAACTCGTGGCGTTCCTGCATGAGGAAGACCGCCATTTCCGCACGTTCCTCGCCCATATCGATGAATGCTCATCCATCGGAATGACGGAAATCACGAACCATACTGCAGACATCTGCTCTGCCATCTACAAGTCCGCTTCCAGAAATAAGCTCCCTGCATCTGAAACTCTCGTCCTTATGTCGATGCGAACAGACCGCCGTCTGATTCTCAACGCCCAGGTTTGCCGTGACGCTTTGCAGCGAGGAAAAATCAAAGATGCCATCCAAGCCAATGCCTATCTCTGGATGATATTGCAGCCTTATCTCTCAATGGATGCGCTTGCCATCGCCATGCTCACCCCGGAGCAGGCTCAGCTGATGACGGACATCGCCAAAGATTATCCTGCCATCATCACGAGGCTTGAAGGCAAGCACCTTGTCAACAAGGAAGTGTCCAACAAGATTCCAGCCCAGCTGATGCGTCTTTACATATCAACCCTCTAATCTTTCATTATCATGTTACAGGAAGCTATCTACAAATTCAAGGCATCCGGCCCCATGCTGTTGCCAGAGCTGATTGACAATTATTGGATTGGCGAGATAAAGGCATACGAAGATTATGCCATTCTTCCCTACGAAGTTCATATCCCACAGCCTATAGACAAGGTGATTGATATGTTCGAAATGAATGCCGACCTTGCCATTCTCTACCATCTGGAACCATCAGTCCATACGGTGTTCGGACATGAATGCTGTGCCTACTGCTATCCGGTCACCGAAAGGATGTTCAAGATCAACTGCAAGACTTCCGCCGATGGACTCATCCACGAGTTGAATGTGACGATTTACAACTCCATCGAACTCATGTCGGCAGATCTTTTCGAAGACCTCCGGCTGCACGAACGCCGTGGCACATTCAAGGCAAAGCGAGAACACGTACAGATCATGAATGATTTCAACTGCGGTCTCTAGATGAACAAGAAGACGTATTACCTGATTGCAGACATCATACAAAGATACAGAACATGGATAATAGTTAAAGATACGGAACAGCTGGTAGAGATGAGAATCCTTCAGGATGGAGCGTTGAAGCCCCTGTTTTACAAGGGACTCTCGCTCCAGAGTTACAGAGATCATTACTCTTTCAGAAAGAAGCGAACCTGGAAAATCAATGAATACGACTTGAACCAGGGTCTGGCAGCTCTTTGTAAAAAAGATCCAAGCGCCAAGGGTAGAGTAGAGAAGGGCACTCTCACCCGGCGTGATGTCGAATACATTATAGAGAAAGCATCCTTCGGAATCATCAAACTTGAATTAAGCGATTATGAGTACTAAACGAAAAGTATATACATTCTATATAATAGCCATCCTGGTGATGGTTCTGGTGCTGATGCTGTGCAATCTGAACATCATGGCCAAGGCGATTGTCGGACTGATGATAGGCTTCTGCATCTTCGTGATGAGAAGCATTCAGACAGCTTACCAGCTTCCAGATGACATCGACCCTGATACGATGCTGCCGATAGAGCCTCATGGCAAATCGCCTGAAGCCATGCCTACAGAGAAGTTAGACCATAATTCAAATGTGGATCTTTATCTCCGTCTTCTCATCGAAGCTGATGAAGAACTGGCGAAAGACCCTACCATTGACCAGATGTCGCCCAGTTACAACATCCAGTTAAACAACAGAATTGCCGAGCGTCTTGAATCACTCGACAAAGGTATAAACAAGTAAAATAAAGAAATATATGATACAGATTCTAACCCTCATTCGGTTTGCTTTTCCCTTCCTCCTGCTGACAGCGTTTTTCTGTCTTTACAGGAAGGAATATGGATTCATGAAGCGGTTTATGTGGAAGATGGCCATGTTTCAGAGCGCAAGAAATCTCTATGCCTACCTGGTCGTGCTGATGCTTATCTTCATCAACTGGTGTTGCCATGTCACGGCTCCCAATCTCTCTGTTGTAGTGTCAACACTCCTGACCCTGGTGCTTCTGAACAGGAAAATTGCAGAAAGCACCTTCCATCTTTTGCATGAGAGGAAAAGGCTGTGGTTCGCCACCTTGCTGCTCTCGATGGTTTGCTACGCCTTACCTTATATGAACAGCATGTCCCTGTTCCTCTTTACCGTCAGCGTGGCAGCAGTGTTCTATCCATCTGGAAAAGTGCTCAGCATGAAGAGCCATCCTGAGGCAATCAACAACCCGAAGGAACGGCTTGCGCTGATTATCAAAAATTACTATTAGATGCCACTTACAACTGGCACAGAATCATATCCACTTGCTCTACATTCCAAAATCAAAAATGACTCAAATGACTCACAATTCAAATCATCACACACCCGAGGCTGATAAGTCTAAAGGTGTTGACCGTTCGTTGCTGGAGTTTCTGAAGCCGAAAGCAGAGGAACGTTACAGCAAGCTGGAAGCCTACTGCGACCTGCTTTCGAAAGCATCCTCAGGAGCCTATCAGTCGCCGGGAACCGATGGAGCCCTCCAGCTGTTACCCGGCCAGTTTGTTGCCACCATTTCCGAACTTTCCCGTCAGTGGCAATGGCAGCGTGCCACGGTTCGCCAGTTTATCTCCGGACTCACCAAACTTGGTCAGCTTTCCGTAGAGCCATACTCCAAGAGCTTTATATTCTCAGTCAACCTGGAGCAACGTCTCTGAGAGTCCAGACGACATCCTCGACTTCTGCGCCATGCAGTTCATCCGCTTCATCAAAGGCAGATCCACCGCCAAGGAAGTAGCCGAATCCTACAGCCGTTATTACGACTTGAAGATGAACATGGCCAAGCAAGAAGGATATGGCGGCATTCCTGAAAGACGTGTAGTCAATCAGCAATCCCAGGTGTTCGATTCACTGGCAGTTTCCATCCTCCGTTATCTTAATCAGGAGAAAGAACTGCCTGAGGAACTTTCCGATTCCGTGAGCCTGCTCTTCGGAAAAGACCATGTCTGGGACTGGCACAAAGTGATAGAATCACTTGGCATTCTGGCTAAAGCCATCAGTGGCAATACCAAGCCGAGTTATATGGTCGAAGTAGTCACCCGATATTCGAAAGCGGAGATTGTTCTCCTGGATTGCATCTTCGAGCACTACATCTCCGGCTCCGCATCCCACTACTATGTGAATCTCCATCGTCCTCTTACTGAGGCCAGGGAGCCATCCGAAAAGGTAGCACCTGCGGAATCTCCCGACGATTAAAAACAATAGTCATATCCCCCTTATTCCATGCGAGGCACGCTGATGGCGATCAGGACGCCCGTTAGCACATCGCTGAATGATTTCAAGCAACGTGAGGCAGCGTGCTTGCACATGCCATTTTTTTTCAGTCTTGGGAAGCCTAATACCCCGACCTACTGAAGTAGTCGGGAGGGCTGACCAGATAAACAGCAAGCTGGGTCAGATTTCCTATTGTTGCCAAGACTGAAAAAGGCTCCTGGAGTAAGGGCAATAGCAAAGAAAAAAGATATGGGAACATCATCAAAACAAGTCATGGACATCAAGGTTACCAAAGGTCTTGCTTCGGTAGGTAACGAGGAGTTGAGAGACTGGACGGAGAAGGGATGGAACCAGGCCATGCGTGAAGGCAACTATGACCGTAGCCGTGAACATCTCAACTTCGAGATCCGTCCAGGTGGCTTTGTTGCACCGATAGACAAGAGCCGTCCGCTTACCAGACGCATGGCAGAAAATCTCGCCTCACGTGGCATTAAAGACCCTAACGAAGGACTGGCAGAGCCACGTTTCCGAACCGTAGTGAATTTCATCTTCGGCGGTTCAACGGAACGTATGCGAGAGCTTGCCTTTGGCAATCAGAAGGTGGATTTTGAAAGCAAGGGTGGTAATGATCACATCCGGCGAATGCCCGAAATAGAAAAGTGGGCACAGGACATCTACCGCTTTGTGGCAGATAAATATGGAGAGGAAAATATCGTCTCCTTCATCGTCCACTGCGATGAGAAGAATCCGCACGTCCACTGTGCGCTTCTGCCGATAGATAAAGATAAGAAGTTCGCCTTCAAGAAAATCTTTCATGGTCAGAACCGTATAGATTACAAGAACTATCTTCTTGCCCTGCACGATGAACTGGCCAAGGTTAATGAAAAATGGAGACTCACAAGAGGGGTGTCGATAGCAGAGACAGGAGCACGTCACCGTTCTACGGAAGAGTATCGGCGATGGCTTGCCAACGAGTGCGTGACGCTCGAAGCCCAGATGCTGAACACCCGGAAAGCCCTCGAAGATTTGAACGTGGAACTCTCCATCGCCCAGAAGAAGCAGAAATCCTTTACCTCTATGATAGAGAATCTGAAGGCTGAAATCAACCGCCTCGAAGCTGAACTCAAACCGCTGAGAGCCTTGCAAGCCAACAGCGACAACATCAGTGCCGACATCGCCCGTAAGATCCAGAGCCTTGAACAGCAGAAGGCAATGGTGGAAGATAAACTGGCAGACAAGGAGAAGAAACTTTCTGAGACCAACCAGTTGCTTGACACCCTACGTAAGGACAAGGAAGAGATTGAGAAGCAGGCGAGTGAACTGGAAGACAAAGCCAACCAGTCTGAACTTTCCTGGGCGCACAACATGAGCTATCATCTCAACGGAGTGATGCTCGACACCATGGCACATGAGTTTGCCATTCGCTTCCCGAATCTTCCCGACAGCGTGAAACTCGACTTCGACGGCACGCTTCTCTGTCAGTTGGCTGAAGACGGAAACCATGTTGTCAAGGTAGCCTTGAACCTCGTGTGCGGTTTCGTGGATGATGCCACGACCATCGCACAGACGCATGGAGGTGGAGGCGGCAGCCCAGGCTCAGGATGGGGCAAGCGACCGGATGAAGACGATAGGGAGTGGGCAAGAAGATGCCTGGCAATGGCACGCAAGATGTGCGCTCCGTCCGTCAGAAGAAGAAAGAAGATGTAACACCATGCTCATTTGTTTACGCAAGTAATCAATCATCAAAGACAACAACATGAGAAAGAAAATATTATCAATAACGATGATGTGCCTGGCTGCAATGACAGCTTCGGCACAAACTGCCGGACAGAGTTCTGACAGTCTTTATATCCAGAAATCATACAGTCAGGAGCAGATGCTCATGCCTGTAAATTCTACATATCTCAAGAATGTAAGCGAAGCAGCCAACTGGGGTAGAAATTGGTTTATAGAAGCAAAGGGCGGGGCTTCAGCTTTTCTTGGGACGCCCATTGGTTGCGGTGACGTGTTCGACCGTGTCACTCCTCTCTTGCAGATAGGAGTCGGCAAATGGTTCACGCCCGCAATCGGTGGACGAATAGGATTTCAGGGTCTCAGCTTCAAGAATGCGGAGTTCCATACGATGAAGTATCAGTGTGTCCATGCAGACTTTCTGTACAACATAACCTCTGGCATCCGTCAGAACGAAAGCGGAATCCTTCTTTGGGATGTGATTCCCTTCGTAGGTGTCGGCATGGTTCATAATTCCGACTGGATCAACGCCTGTACCTGCCAGGGCGGTTCGAGTGGCAGTCATCCGTTTGCCTTTACCTATGGCGTGGGAGCCCGTTACCGCATCAGCGACCGGGTTCATCTCGTAGGAGAGGTGAGTGGAATGCTGACCGCCAGGAACTTTGACGGCATCGGAACCTCAACCAAGTTCGGCGACAACATGATTTCCGTTTCAGCCGGTCTTTCCTTTACGATAGGCAAGACGGGGTGGAAGCGAGTTGTGGATGCAACTCCTTACATCGAGCAGAATCTCGCCCTTCAGGATTACATAGCCTACATGAGGGATAGGAACGCTCATCTGGAAAAGCGTCTTGCAGGAAATGACGATGGCAAAACCGTCTATCCGAAGAACAGCTACAGCGGTCTCAACTCCCTCCGTGCCCGTCTCTCGATGAATGGCAAAAGTAATCAGGGGGCAATGGGCAGCGGTGATGGCAACATGTCAGGTAATGCTGATGGCTATCGCTCAGATTCCCTTTCCTCTTCTGACCACCTGAAAGTAAGCATTGGCGTTCCGGTGTATTTCTTCTTCAAGCTCAATTCCGACAAATTGGTTGACAAGTCACAGCTCGTGAACCTCGACGACATTGCGAAGATGGCCAAGCAGGAAAATCTGAAGATTAAAATCTCCGGAGCAGCCGATAGTGCTACTGGTACTCAGTCCGGCAACCAGGATTTGGGTAAGCGACGTGCCAAGTTCATAGCCAAGGCTCTCATCAAGCGAGGTGTAGATAAGAGCCAGATCAAAGCCTACAACTTAGGCGGTATAGACAAATATGCGGCGAATGAGGCAAATCGCTTCACAACCGTTGTTTTGCTGAAATAGGTGAAAACGTGTATTCATGAATACGTGAATGCATGTACACAAATATACATATATACATAATATATACTGAATGTAGCTTTTGAATAAAGCACTAAAATTCTTCTCTCATACAACAGGGGTAGTTTGCTCGTGATGAGTAAACTACCCATAATTATCTTAAAAAATCTTATTTATTCAATAGAAAGTTTTGATATTCAGAATATAATCACTATATTTGCACGTAATATCAGTAGCGTTATTATGTGCAATTTTAAATATTATATAGAAGAAACAGCTGCATATTTCGACAAAATATTGGGCGAACATGTAGCTTTGGAACCAGCAGATAAAGATTTGTTGGAAGGAATTCCTATGAATGTTTCTTCCAGGTTCTCTTTTTATAAAGGATGTATTTTGGGGCAGCACATTTTGATGGCTTACCTAAAGGATGGTGACTCTGTGCCACCTGCCCAGTTGAAGAAACAATTGGATATTATACATCGACAGACACAGCTCGTCGTCGTATTAATCACTCCCTGCATTTCATCTTATAATAAGGTAAGATTGGTGGCACAAAAAGTTAACTTCGTTATCCCCAACAGGCAAATGTTCCTGCCATCTCTTTTGCTTGACATCAAACCAGACAGAAAGGTTGGCTTGGATTTGAAAGAAACCATTCCTCCCTTTGCCCAATGTTTGTTGCTTTATCATTTGCAGATTGAATCCATTGTTGGGGCAACAGGTTATGGACTGAGTGATAAGTTTGACGTTTCTTATGCGACCGCAAACAAATCATTGCGCTGGCTTGTCTCCAAAGCTCTGATTAAGTTGGAAGGAACAAAAACCAAGACGGTGCAAATTGATTTAAGCAATAGGGAACTTTGGAATAAAGCATTGCCATTGTTGGTCTCTCCGATAGAGCAGCTTTACTATACGGATGCTATACTTGAAGGGCAACAGATAAGTGGGGTGAATGCGCTGGCTTCCTACACGATGCTTAATGAAGAATCAAGGCAATGTTGGGCTGTTACAAAGAAAGAACTGAAAACTTTGGCCATCGTAACCGACAAGCAGTTCGGAGAAAATGAAATCCAAGTATGGAAGTATAACCCAAAAATATTAAGTACTGAAGGTGTGGTTGATAAGCTCTCGCTTTATCTGTCATTGAAAGACAATGAAGATGAGCGAATACAAATAGAGTTGGAACGATTGATAAATGAAATGTCATGGTAAGAGGAATAGATACATTTAAGGAGTTCTTCAAAGGTTTTGAGGACAATTATGTGATAATAGGTGGTACGGCATGCGAAATCCATGAGGATTTGTATGCACAGGTGCCTCGTGCTACTAAGGATATTGACATTATCTTAGTGGTTGAAGCATTGTCGGCTGAGTTTGTTGCCAAATTCTGGGAGTTTGTAAAGAAGGGCAATTATGAGCAGCGAAACAAGGGTGTTAATGAGAATGTAGAGCCCAAGCATGAATATTTCCGCTTCATGAAGCCTGCCGATTCTGCTTTTCCATACCAGGTAGAACTCTTCTCACGTAGTCTTGGCTTGATGAATTTCCCAGAGGAAGCTCGTATCACACCGATTCCTGTAGATAAAGACCTTTCAAGTTTATCGGCTATACTCATGGATGAAGACTATTATCGTTTCACGATTGAGCATAGCTTGCAGGAAGATGGTGTGCATATCGCCAACGTCGAGAGTCTTATCTGTTTGAAAAGCAAGGCTTTCTTGGATTTGAGTCAAAGAAAAGCTAAAGGTGAAAGTGTGGATAGCAAGCATATTGCGAAGCATAAGAAAGATGTTTTTCGTCTTGCAGCCATGCTTACTCCAGCAAGTAGATATGAACTGCCCGACATATTAAAAACAGATGTTAGTGACTTTTGTGATGCTATCATGCAAGATTTGCCTAATGCCGATTTCATCAAGTCAGCAGGTCTTGGCAATGTGACAAGCCGGCAGATTATAGAACAACTTAAGAAATCAATGTTGTAGTTATGGTTAAGATACAATATGCTTCAGATTTGCATTTGGAATTCATGGAGAATACCCTGTACTTAGAGACTCATCCTCTTCAGCCAGTTGCTGACATCCTGGTGTTAGCTGGAGATACTGGCTATTTAGGTGATGAAGGATTTGTCAAGCATCCATTCTGGGATTGGGCTTCAGAGAATTTCAAGCAAGTAATAGTAATACCAGGTAATCATGAGTTTTATTTGGGTTATGACTTGGGGCAACTCCATGATGGATGGTGCATGGAAATTCGGCACAATATCAAATGCTATTATAATGCAGTAATACATCTTTCGGATGATACAGACCTCATCGTTTCTACACTATGGGGATATATAGAGCCGCAGGATGCTTTTTCAACAGAGCGCAGAGTAAATGATTTCTATCGTATTAAGGATGGTGGCGTTGTGATAAACAGTGAACGTTTTAATCAAGAGCATGCAAAGTGCCGTGCTTTCATAGAAAAGGCTGTTAGTGAGAGCCAGGCAAAGCATATCGTTGTAGCAACGCATCATGTGCCATCATTTCAACTGGTGTCTCCGGATTTCAAGGGAAGTCCGATAAATGGTGCTTTCACAGCAGAGCTGGGAAACTTCATTGCTTATAGCCGAATAGACTATTGGATTTACGGTCATTCTCATCGTAACATAGACAGGATAATAGGAAATACTCAATGTGTTTCGAATCAGCTTGGGTATGTGAGTCATGGAGAATCTGAGTCTTTTGATTCAAAGAAATGTATTGATCACTAAATTCGTCGGTCATGACCGACGATTTAATTTTCATTATTAAACTTTACGCTTGCTCTCAAAATGACCATGAAAGTATTTATTGCATAAAAAAGACAGCCAACAAAGTGACTGTCTTTAATTGAATGGGATGAATTATCTTCCTCGATGGTAGTGCTGCTCTTCTTCCTGAGCAACAACCTCTTCTTTTTCCATTTGCTTGGCAACTTCCTTCACGTCATCCGTTGCATCATCTGGGAGACCATAGCGGATGATATTATCCTTGATTTCCTCTGCGCTTACCTTACGCATCACATCGTATGTACCTCCAACTGTCGGATTATATACCACAGCATAATGCTCATCCTCAACAAGGAGATCATCACCACGATATTTTGTCGGTGAGAGATTGATTTTGGAGAGGTCAGGAGCATCACCTTGGTCGTATTCCTTAGCCTCAGTGAGGAGTGCATCGTAGTTGCCATCATTTTTGAAGTTGTCAAGACTGTCTGTAGCATCGGTGGTTTGGAGATACGCCACTGATGCGTAATACATCGTTGGGGCTTTCTCCTGCTTCTGCTCAGCCTCTTGACTTTGTTCCTGGTCTATTTTCAGCTGCATGGCATCGATATGTTGGTTGATCATGTGCGAAGCCTTCTTCACATCGGTAAGTGTTGTCTTGATGAACTCTGGCGATTCTTTCAAACTGTCTAACCAACTTTTCAGGTAACTGGCACTGTCTTCCTTCAAATGCTTGGTCATACCGAAACGCTGGGCTACCAGGGCGGCACTCAGTTCAGCAACAAGTTCCTCACGGGCGTATTCTGCGCTTCCGAAAGATGCAGGCTTCAATCTGCCCAAATGGTTCTCTGACCCCGTAGAGTGAGCCATCTCATGTCCGAGATTGGTGTAGAAGGACTCTCCATCCTTGAACTGGCGTTTCTCAGGAATGACAATCTCATTCTTCGAAATGCTGTAGTAGGCATTGTCACCATAGACAGGCTCGATAGGACAAATCCATCCGTTTTCCTTGATCATCTTATCCATGGCAGGGAAAGAGAAATCATCACCATGATTCAAAGGTCGATTCACTCCTGCAGCTGCCTCCAGCTTCTTGTAGAGTTCCGGACGAGCCTCCTGCAAGTTGGTCTGCGCCACATTAAACACATTGTAAACCTGCAATTTAGGATATACGTTATACTCCTTGCGTCGCTCCTCGGACATCAGGCGGTAGTCATCGTATTTGATTTTCTCCCTTGTCTCCTTGTTCACAACGGTGAAAGTCGTGATGAAAACCGGGAAACTCTTCTCACCTTTGAGGATTGTCACCTGAGGCAAAGCTTCACCATTGTTGTCCTTAACCTGCTGTCTTTTTCCTTGCTTGTCCTTATTGAAGTTCAGACCGGCCACTCTGTCGAAGGTGCAGAACACAGGCAACTTATATCCCTGTTTCTCACAGTGCATGATGAGCATCAGGGCATTCATGCCGTTATACTCACGCCCTGACAGGTTCTTAGGCCATGTCAGGGAACCTTCAGTGAACCAAGGCTTCTTCCAGTCGTTCTGCAAAGTGTTGATCTTCTCAATCATCATCTCGGCAAACTTGTCCAAAGCCCGGTCTTCACTGCTACGGCCATCTGTATTATATTTCTTGTAATCAGCCATAATCATTCATTATTGGTTGGTGGATGCTGCTTTCTTATCCCATGGAGTAAGCTCGGTGATACGACAAGTAAGGTCAAGGCGGTCGTTGTAGGCTCCCACCTGCAAATCTCCCTTGACATTGATGCCTGCCTTTGCCTGTACCCAGTCTGCCTTTGTGGTGTCAAACTGCATGAAACGAATCCAGGTGTAGGCATAGTTGTCACCATCCTTCTCGCTGCTGTAGGCAGAGAATAGGGTATAAGGTTTGCCTTTCTTGTCGGTCTTCACCTCAACCTGCTTGCCGATGGTTCCTCGGAACTCCATGGTGCCGGTGATTGCGTCCTGGCTTCCTGCATTGAAGGTATTCACTCCCGAAGCCGAGAGATTGAGGTAAAGCGCATCGCCTTTTTTATGGAATTGGAGAACTCCTGCCACCTCGATACGGGAACCTACGGGATAGTTGACCAGTTCTGCCTGGTTGTCACCATCCTTGGCTACGCTGATTTCTACAGTCTTATTGATACCGGTCTTGGCTTGAACCACTACGCTGATTCCAAAAGAGATAAACTGCTTACCTTCCTTGTTGGCACGCATCTGTGCCTGGCGACACACCGTGCCGCATACGGTTACATTACATTTAATCATAATAAACTTGGCTTATTGTTTTACTTCATTATTTGATTTGAACAGATTCCTGTCTGTCCTGCTGATTGTCAACGCCTTTCTGATAGTTCTGTGACATCTGCTGAGATACTGTCGCTGCCTGGATGATAGAAGCAACACCTCTTCGCTTGTCTTCATCGCTCAGATTGGCATTGCCGAGCGTCTGCTGGAGCTTTGTCATTTCTGCCTGGGTCATTTCTCTTGTAAACTGAATGGTTCCGTTATCAACATGGAGATAAGGCTTACCATCCTGAATGTTCACGGAACAGGCTTTATAAGAGGGAAGGAGCGAGGAGAGGTCGATGCTCTTGCTGACAACCGAGTCGGTCACTTTTTGCATTTTCTCTTCTTCGCTCTTGTTGTCTATCTGTAGGGCAAGTGCCATGAGAGAGGTGAACATGGTCATAGCCATCTCAATGACAGGGTCATCGCCTGGCATTTTCACTCCGCTGTCCTCAGATGACAGAAGCTTCTTCATCCAGTCTTCAGGACTTTGTGCCGTGTCTGTCACTTCGCCTTGTGAGGCAGGATTGCTAACCTTGTACTGAGCGGTGATGTCCTTGCCGTTGTGGAGAGTCTGCAACTGGATGTTTCCCTTTTGAGAGATTTCTGCAAGATATGCTGCTGGGTCTATATCCCGTGCCTTACCATCCGAAGAGATACTTTTCACCCCAAAATGCAGATGCTCACCAGTGGTTCTGGTTCCCGTATTGCCAGTCACGCCTAATCGCTGACCGGCATTTACATTATCGCCAGTCTTGACGGCAATGCTGCTCAGGTGCATGTAGGTACATTGATACTTGCTGCCGTCATTTCTGTTGTATTCTACAGTGACTGACAGACCACCTGCAGTATTCGGATTGTTGTTGACCTGAGTGATCTTACCCTTGTCTTCCGTTGCCAGTACATTGTCATGCTTGGCTTGAATGTCGATGCCCTTGTGCATTTGCGTGTTGGTCGGATTGAGCGGATCTTTTCTCATACCGAAAGGTGAGGTGACGAGCATAAACTCGTTTCTCTTCAAGGGATAGGAATACTTTTCGTTCTCCGCAGGCTTTGAAGAACTCGTCTTCTGGCTGGTTTGTTCTCCTTGCTGACGAGGATTGGCTTCGGTACCGAAGGATTTTCCTTGCGATTTCATCTCCTTCATGACCATCTGGTCATACTTCTGCAGGTTGTTCTTCTCGATGATGCTTTGAAGACTTGAAGCGTACTTCTTGTTGGATGCATAGCCGGAGTTCTGAAGTCCGTTTGTCCATCCCTTGTAGTCATCGGGGGATAGCTTGAAGAGTGAGCTGTATCTCTTGTTTCCCTTCAGAAACTGGGAATGATGCTCATATGAGTCGCCAACAGAAGCGTATTGACAGAACTTCTCGTTGGGACGGTCATCGGTATATACGAGGTACTTGCCTCCGTTCTGAACCCAACCGGAAGTAGCCTTGATGCCGAAATGATTATTTCCCTTTCGGGATAACTCGCTCTGTCCGCTTGCACTCTCGCAGATGCCTTGTGCAAGGGTGACAGAAGCAGGTATGCCATATCGGCGCATCTGCTCCATGGCATACTCTGCATATTGTTCTACATATTCTTGATTCCTTGACATGATGATTACATGTTATCTGTGTATTCCTGATGAATTATTCTGTTCCTGTTGAGGGTTCTCTACCTTGGAGGGGGAAATTTCCTCTGTGGCACGTTTGGGGGCTTCCAACTGGTCGCAGATGGCAACCCGTTCTCCTGCACGGATGAGCTTTGGCAGATAGGTGTCGAGAGCGTGGTATGGGAACCCAGCCATGGTCAGAGACTTGCCGTCTGCATCCTTGGTATGGGAACTCTTGGTAAGCGTGATGCCCAGGATTTTTGAAGCTTTCTCGGCATCTTGACAATAGGTCTCGTAGAAATCTCCACAACGGAAAAGTAACACTGCATCAGGATGTTTGCCTTTTAGCTCGTAGAATTGCTTTAACATCGGAGTCATTGCTACAACGGCAGCCTTTGTCTCTGCCTTCGTCTTCTCTTCCTTTGCCTTTTCTTCCTTCTGCTTCTGCTCTTTCTTTTCTGGAGTTTCCTCTTTCTGTTCCTCCGTAGCCTTGTCTTCCTCTTGCTGAGCGGTGTTCTGCTTCACCTCATTGCTCTGAGCTTCCTGCTCCGATTTTTCAGTGCCTACAGCTACCGCATCGGTCCGGTCTTTGCGCAGTACATCGGCAAAAAGACTGGCAGCAAGGTGTTTCTTGTAATCCTGCATGTTCTCGGCAAGCCACATACGTTGCCACTGGGATGGTGAGATCTCACGAGGTTTGAGCTTTTCTCCATTCACTGTAGGCATACAGAGGATGACACTTGGCTGATTGTCCGTCTCTTTGGTCTTGAAGCTGTTGACACGTTGGATTTTGTCCACCTCTTCGGTAGGAACGTTGCTTTTGAAGAGGTCAACCTTCATTTCCGGCTTATTGGAAGCTTCCATGTAGTATTTCTGTGCCATGTCCTGACGCATAGTGTCTGAAAGCTCCTCGTCGCCTTGCTTTACTGTGGTGAAGAACAGGTTTACATCGGCCTTGTCTGGATATACGCTGAAAGCCTTTTCATTCTCAGGCTTCAGATAGAGTGCCCACTTTCCTTCATCGTCACGCAGCATAAGGATCTTGTCGAAGTCCACGGCTCCGGAGCGTTTCACTGCATCTGAGACATCAAGCAGTGTGATGGTCTCCAGGCTCCAGTTGTTGAGTCTGGCAACAGAGACAGCCTTGCCGTCAAAGAAACTGTCGTCAGGGCGGTAGCCCATGGAGCCATCAACATTGTAGAAGGTGACAGTTTCATAGCCTTCCTTCTGCAGGGCATGTTCGATACGACCTTTCTTCATGCCAGGGATGTCGTTATCCATACCTAAGGAAGCACCTTCCGGAAGAACTACGTCAGCCATCTTACCCTCTGCGTCCTTCACGAGGACAAACTCCTTGGTGGCCTTGTTGGGAAGGGTCTTGATTTCGTCAGCCACATAGTAGTGCTTTGGAAGGATGCTCTTGATGGCATCTGCCTGGTTTCTGGCAGTCTTGCTGTTCAATTCAACCTTTTCGCCACGTTCTGCCTTGTGGAGCATATCGACGGCATTGTTGACATCCCTCTCCAGTATATCAATGAGACAAGGATTCTCTTTCAGTTCTCTTGCCCAATAGTCGGTCATCGCCATGCTTTCCGGGGAAAGCTTGGCTGAGATTCCCAATTCCTGGAGTTTTACGGCGGTGGCAACCTCTGTGACCAGACGCTCCTGCTTCATGGCATCCTCTGCAGAGACCTTTCCGTTCTTCGTTACCATACCTTCACGAGCAAGTCGCTGCCCATGGCCAGTGGCTGTAACAAGTAGCGATACTGCATCACGGGCATAATCCTCATAGTGTTCGTAGGAAGATGCTTTGGGCAGGAAGACAATGTCTCTCTTACTGTCGTAATGTGCTACACCGGTAGAGTCACTGCGGATTTCGACCATGTTCTCACGTGCTTTTTCCAGAAGCTTTTCTACACCTTGGCGAATGCCAGTGGAGGCTGACTCTACATCCTTTCGGTCGTTCAACCTGCCATATTCCTGGACTGTTGCTTCAAAGGCGGTCTTGTCAACCATGGGTAGGGTAGTCTGCTCGATATTGAACAAGGCTCTTACTTCACGGCTTCTGATACCTTTATAGTCTGCTTGTTTGTCTGAAGGGAGAGCCTGGTAGTCTGCACGGCTGATTTTGTCCTCAGGGTTGTGCTTGTTGACATACTCGTTCCAGTTGTACCAGAGGAACGGTACTCCTTTCTCTTTTGCTTGAACAGACTCACCACGTTTCTTCGCTTCTGAAAAAAGCGTATATTGGTTGGTCTTGTAGCCGTTTTGAGCGGCGTGCATTCCTAAGATGATGGCATTGAAGGCTGATACCTGCAAATGCTTCTGGTAGAGTCCAGGAGCCTTGCGACCGTTGTTGTCCAGCCAAATGCCATTATCTTCCTTGGCTTTCCCGAACGCCTTAGTGAACAGTTCCACCTGACGTTCTGCAGCCATCTTTTCTTGCTGATTCTTTTCTGTCATGGATATGATGTTTTTGTGATCATTGCTTATAGCCAAGAACTCCAAGAACCTTGGTCTCGGCTATGGATTTGATTTCCCACTCTGTCACACTGCTGCTCATGTGCTGACGTAGCATGCGGTCTGCTTCCTTTGTCGAAGGAGCATTGACGTAGATGGTCTGTGGTGAGAACTTCTTTACGCCAGTGTCTTCATCCTCAGTGACAAAGGAGACAACGGTCTTGTACCAGTGGTTGCCTTCATTCTCGTCTTCTTTCAGAATCTCAGTGATAGGTTCACGTGAGATGGCTGTGATGTCGAAGTCTCTGGTACCGATAAGCTCTGTAGCAGCTTTGGTGGCACGTTTCTCTGTCTCGGTGAAGCTCTCGGCATCTACCAGGTATTCTTCACTGACTTTCTTATTCTTTCCTGTGTCAAAGGCTTTACCGTATTTGACACGGAATTTATACCAGTATCTTTTCATCTTTGTTCTATGTTATCTTTGAGCAAGTGGTCTCTCGATGACTGTCTGTCGTTCGCCAGCCTCGTACTTTTCGGATGCTATCTGTCGCATCTGGTCGTTCTTGGCCAGCACCGCATTAGCAAGGGTGTTGAGAGGCAGCGCTCCTTGACGGTAGGCATCCACAACTCTTTCTGGAAGGGCTATGGCACAGGGCACTCTGTCAATGGTTGCAATCAGGCAGTTGGCTCTTATCTCCGGATTCTGGATGCGTGCATTCAGAGGTTCTTCGGGATAGATGCGATAGTTGATTCTGCCACCAGCCTGTTGCGGATGATCCTGTGCCTTGAAGTTGTCCAAGGCTTCATGTCCAGCTTTATTGAGAAGATTCATGCCTCCCATTCCTATGAGCACCATTTTGAGAATCGGGTTCTTGACGAACATACCTGCGACAATGCTTGCAATAGGCATCATGTTGTCCTTGATATTGATGGACTTGGTCTTACCTGTGAACATGCCGACGAGCATATCAGGAAGCATGGCCAATACATAGCCAAGATTATGGCCTATATCGCTGATACCGTTGAGGCCGAATGACGTGAGAAGTCCTTGCCAACCGTTCATGTTAGTCTGTTCGGGCTGCGTGTTGCTGGCTTCACCTTCAGATTGGTTCACTTCTCTATTGGTTCTGCCTGCTGTGCTTCCTCAGATTGTGGCTTGTTCTGCGGTTTCTGCTCCGCTTGTTTCTTCTTTTCCTGCTGCGTTCGTCTGTATTCATCCTCCTTTCCCGGTGCAATGATCATGGGAACATCGGAACGGTCATTGAGTTTATCACCAACATGGGTGACGAGCATGTCGCTTCCTATCCAGGTGGCGGCAGTCTTTAAGCCACCTCCCAATCCTCCCATACAGGCAAGGTCGGTTACAGAGCCAAGGGCTATACCAGCGTTCTTTTCCCAGACCGATGGCTTATACCGCTTCTCTGCCTCCGAGTCTATTTTTTGCTCCAATGGCGATTTTGCGACTTCCTGCGGTAGGTAGAAGATGGTACTGGTGGCAGCCTTTCGCATGATGTAGTCGATGGATGATTTCGGTATTTTGTCCTTTATCATCTTGTCTATCATCTTCTGTTCCATGGCGGCATTGACCGTGATATGCTGTTGCTTCAACTCTTTCTTGACCATCGCGATATAGTCTTCCGTGGTCTTGGATGTCCATTTGCCTGTGTATTTGAGGGTGTCATTTTGCGCCTGCATGGATGCCATACCTCCGTCTGGTCCAGCTGCTGATGCCATCAGACCTGCAAACGAATTGGAGTTAGACCGCAACTCGTCTGCAAGCTTGTTCTGTAGGTCATTCCGAACTTTATTCATTATCGGTATGACCTTAGTATTGAATATCTTATCCTGTTTTGACTCTACCATAGCTTTATGTTTACAAGTTTAATTGGTTGAGAATTTGCTCCCTGGTCTGTTCGATGGCGTTGTGATAGACTTCCATCTGTTTCGGGGAATATTCCTCCAGCCATTCGTCCTTCTCGATGTTGTCGTTGATGAACTTGATGGCCAGATTTCTTTCTATCTCAATGGCAGCTTCGCCTTTCTCGCTGTTGTTGAACCAAGCCTTAGTCCACCATCTGATTCCCGATTTATCGGGATAGACGCTCACCAGACGTGGAATGTCGAAGCTTTGCACATCGATGTCCAGTTCTGCCAGTGGGTCAACTATTCCGCTTGTCGCTATTGCCCAGTCTTGTGCTTTTTTTTTTCGATGGCGCTCATGCTCGACAGAAAAATCTGATGGCGCAAGGCGAGATAGTTGAGGAAATCTCCAATAAGGAGGTTCTGTACTCGCTCGGCTATTGGAATACTTCTTGCGCCCATGCCCAATGGGTTTGCCATGGATGGCAGAGTCTCATAGAAGTAGTTCTTCATGGCCGACATGGTGAAGATATTGCGAAGTGCAAGTTCTGTATGCTCTGGTAGGGCATAGATGCCTTGGCTCATGTCGCTCATGTAGTCGGGGAAGAAGCGCATCATGAGGTCTTCGATCTCCTTCTGGTCTTTGTCATACATGGTATGAACATCCATATCAAGAGTGACGAACTGAGGTGCACCACCTGGCTTGCCGTTCTGTTCCATCACTTTCAGATTGCTATAGATCATGGTGAGGAACTCCAGTGGGTTGAGTTCTTCACCCTTGTATTTGACTTCTACATGGAGGGAGTCGGCACTGACAGCGATGACTTGCCCTGCCTTTACCTCTTTGCCGTAGTTGGCAAACACGTTGCTCAGATGGGCATAGGTCACTTCATAGTCACCATATCGGGTAATCTGGTAGATGCCGTGAATAGCATCGTTGCCCAGACCTGTCACCTTGCCGGTAGCTACGGCAGACAGCAGGTAGTTCTTGACCTTGAAGTCAACTCCATGATGGAAAAATGACTCTCCAGTGTGCGGATGTTTCTGTTTGCCGTAGCCCAGGGACATGGTCACTTCTCCGTTTCTTTCCTCGAATGGCATGCAATAGCCACTGTCGGAATGTAGTATCATTTCTTGTGTATAGTGCATTGTATAATACTTTGTTGTAGTGTTTGTTATCTTCGTCTGCTTACAGTATTGGTTTGCTCTGTTTCTTGCTGCTTTTCTTCTTCCTTGTGGTTGCTTGCCTTACGGTCACTGTTGCCACCAAGTAGGCTGCTTAGATTGGCATTATTGCCTATCATCATCATTCCGAGAACGGCTCCAGCTATCTTGCCTAACCATCCGAAGCGACCGAAGACGAGGAGGGCAGAGACTACAAGTCCTATAAGGCTGAGACCTGAAACGTTGCCTTTGCCTATGTTGCTGAAGAAGTTTCCGAACATGTCACCGCCATGACCAGAGAACATGGCTCTAAGGAAGCCAGACATACCGCTCCACTTGGAATCCACGCTGCTGATAGCCCCATTAACATTGTCAGAGAGTCCTGTAACAGAGTCTTTCAAGTCTTTCACGCCATCGCCAATCCCTGATACGGTGTCGCCGATCTTCTTGGTGGTGTCTTCTCCTATGACAGCATCGCTGACAATGCCTACAACGCTTTTGTCCGTGGTGAGTTTCTCCCAACCAATGTAACCAAGGCTTCCTCCAACCACTGCGCTTTTAGTGGCAGAACCTACGCCTTTCAAGGTCTGCTGAGGATGAAGCACAGCACTGCCCACTGTGTGTGCAGTTGCACTGGTCATCCTTCCTCCCAACCGGAGAGTTGATTTTAAAAATGAACCCCAACCCATAATGCTTTATTGCTAAATTATTGTAATGTTATTTGTTATCTGATTATATTGAACCTTTACTTTAAGGTCTTGCGTTCCTTCGCCATCGTTCTTTACATCGCTGTACAATGGTAGGTTTATCAACTTCACTCCTGGCTCCATAGTCTATCTCTGCCCAAACGTCTGACAGTCTGGTGTACTTCACTGCCCGTATCAACCGTTTGAGTTTCTGGTTCATCAGTTTGAGTTTCGGTCGTATGCCAAAGACTATCTCCAGTCGCTGCTTCTCTGTCATCTTGTTATTAGAGAGACATACTTGCCTAATGTCATTGACTATCTCGACACTGCTTATGACAAGTTCCCGATAGAGCTTATTTCTATTTGCCGATAGAGCCACGGCAAGAGCATTGGTCGTCTGATGGCTGAGCTGGTGGCTGTAAGTGCCGAGCTGTCCGACGAGTCGGTCTATCTCATGATAGAAACCATAAATCTGCGCTGCATAGCTGATGATGCTGTTGAACCGGTCAAGATAGTTGTTGAACTCCTTCTGCAGGTTTGTTGTACCTTCTACCTCTTCCTTGATCCATATATGGCCTGTAGATACAAGTTGCATCATCTGTTCCTGCTGCTTCAACTCTTTCTTGGCCTTGTCGGTATATTGGAATATCATACCTGCCAGGACAGGGTCATTGCCCTGTGCACGGAGAAAACTCCCATCCTCCCCATCAAAGGGAAGGATGAGAGAAAAGAGAAGTAATATGAGAGCATAGAGACGTTTCATAAATGTTATCCTCAAATAATATTTCTTATGGTGTTACAACTCTGGCGCATCTGCGCCATCTGCCAAGGGCTTGACTGGCTATTTCGGCATTGCTCCGGTCGAGCATTCCTGCCGTGACATTGTTCCAGACATCGGCCATGGTGTAGTATCTGATGCTTAGACATAGCCTTGACAGCTTCTTGTTGAACTGTGCCAGACGGTCGTTCAGTTCCCAGAGGGTTTTGCTTCGTTCTGCACCAGTGAGCATATTCTCATTGCCACCTTTGGCTATGGCATCCTTTAAAGTGGTATATACCGTTACGAGCTCTGTGGCCGTCTCGATATAGAGATTGTTCATGCTTGCTGTCGCCACAATGCCCTGTGGGTTGCTTGCTATGGCCTTCTTCAGATTGCACAAGTTGATGAAGATCCTCACACCATCGTCATAGAGCGAGGTGCAGGCTTTCAACGTGGAAGCATAACCCGATGCCGTTTTCAGATAGCTGTTGTACTTCTTTTCCCATTTGTGAATCTGCGAGAACTCAGCTGCGATGGTGTTCTGAAGGAATGCAGTCTTCTGCTGGTCTTCTATCTGGTTCTTGATTTGACCGTTGATAAGTTCGTTTCCCTCAGCCAAGGCAACATACTCCAATGGATTGCTGGAGGCAACCTGAGCATGAGCTATAGTAGGCAGCAGCATTAACGCCAAGGTAATGGCTGCAACAACCTTGCTTCTTCTGTTATCTGTTGGTAATTTCATATATGCCCTTTCTCTTTTTGTTGTATTCTACACGTTCACGGATGATTCTCACCACGTCCAACCTTTCTTTCACACCGTAGATGTCCAGTTTGGGATTGGAGCGGTCTCCGCTGAATATCCATACTGTCTTCAAGCCGAACAACTGTTCCAGGATGTCACGGTTCTCGCTGAAATCCACCACTCGGTACAGCTCTATGTAATCACTGGTTCTGGTCAGTACTCCATGCTGGATGATGAGCTGTTCAGAGGTGATGATATATCTTAGTTTGTAGAGATATAAGCATCTATAGAGCATGATGCAGGTCATCACACCTCCAAGTACCACGAAAGGCATCTTGTAGGTGATGCTGTCGTGACCGGCAACAAGGAACAGGGCACAGCTGATGATGAACGACATCCCTTGCGAGATGACATACTGCGCCCAATGAGGGCGTAGGGTGATGATGTTGTATCGTCTGATTGGGTCTGCCATATTCATTATCGTTTAAATCCATGATGTTTGGTTTCCTCGTTCTCTTCTTGCCGTTCAATGGTTAAGTCCACACCGTTCTCGTCAAATGCGGTCTCTACTACGTCGATCATAGAGAACTGTTTCTTATCAAGTAGCTCATCGTTGAAGTCCTTGTAGCCTTCCGATGGCTCTTCCCGAATAATCTTCACGGGAGTGAGGCCTTGGTCTTCGTGCAGGTTGAGCTTCTGTAGCAGTGCATCCTTAAAGTCCTTGAACGCTTTGTTCATCTTGTCAGCAGCTTCCTGCTTGTCTTCTTTACACAAAAAGGGAGAGTAGTGATACTCCAATGCCTCTTCTTTTGCTGAATCGTAAACCAGGTAGAGCTGTTTGAGCTCATGAGGAAGTAGGCTGTAGTTCTCATCGTTGAAACTTAACAGTTCCTTGATGGTCTTCGGCTGTTTGTCGAAGCTTTCCATGAACTCTCTCATGTCAGCAGGTACATTTCCCGGTGCAACAGGACTCTGTTTGCTTGCAATATCCTCGAAGTTTGCCACAAACTGCTTTCCTGCCACATCCTTGTCAAAGCCGAGGTGGAAGGTGGCTTGTGGTGCAGCTTTCAGCAATCCCTGTATCTGCCCATAGCTTGGGTTACCTCCAGTAGAGACATAGACTCCGGCTTTCAGATCCTGCCGTCCACGCTGGTCCAATCCTGATTCCTTGCGCATCTGCAGCTGGTAAAATGCCATGGCATCGTATGCGCTTTCAAAGACAAGTACGATACGGGCATCCTGGAGTGCCGTATTCTTGGGACTTGCCATCCATAATCCTTCGCTGGCGTTGGTGCCGGTAGCCATGCCTTTTCGGGCAGAACCGTCCTTTCGTGGATAGCCTCTTTCCTCTAAGCCTATACATTTGTCTGGTTGCCCAGGGATGTACATGGGAAAGGAGAGATTCTTATAGGTGCTGCCATCTTTTGCTGTTTTCGATGCGAGGAAGAAGCTGTGATGGAAGGCACAACGGGTGGCGAAATCAATTCCTCTTGACTTGAAGAAGGCGTAGAACGGCTTCTGTGACTCGAAGTCTTTGGGATTGAAACGGTCTATCTTGTAGTCATTGATATCAAATGGCTTGCTGCTGACAGTTGGATTATGCACGTCCTGACTCCGATGTTCTACCGGGATGTTAAGCAGGCGTTGGCAGACCTTATGGACAAGGGCTGATTCCTTCATGCCATACTTGTACTCCTTGAAAAGGTCTGGATGTTCCCAGATGAAGGAGGTAACAGAGTAGAGCTTGATGGTTGGCGGCTGGAAACAGCAGTTCTTGTTGGGCATGACAATGTACTTGTCTCCACTGATTCTTTTTCCGTCGCTGCCCAGGCGTACATACGCAGGATAGCGCAAGCCATCACGCTTGTAAAACGTGTAGCCTGCGTCCTCCAATACGTCCTTGATGTTAAGACGGCTTCTGTAGTCTGCAAATGTCTGTTCGTCTGTCATCTCTTGAATGTGAATTGTTGTTTATCTGCCATGACCTAAGCCTACACCGTGTTCTCCTGCATTGAGTCCTGCATCGAAGGCTCGTGAAGCAAGGTCTTGCGGTGAATCCACGCTGCCTTTGAAATAGACATGTGGTCCATGAGCATGGTCATGATGGTGTTCTACGAATACTGCCGGTGCTGGACGGTCTCTGCCCAGTTCGCTCATCACGGCAAGTCCTGCAAGGAGAGCTCCTCCAATCTGAGCCCCGATGTTCTTACCTTCTCCAGGGATGGTTTTCATATCCACCTCCTTGAAGATGTGGGAGAAGAGTTTCATGCGGTGGTAGTCATCGATAGCCATGAACTTGTCATACTGCTTTTGGGTAATCTCATGGCTGATGCTCTCTCCGTTGATGACGGCTGTCATGCGAAACTTGGCGTTGCCTTTTTCATCTTTCTGGATTTTTCCCTGCTCATTACGCACTGGTTCAACCTTAATGTCATCAACCTGAACCTCTCTGCCATGCTTGCCTTCACGGAACCATCCCTTGCTTTCGTTCTGCTCATACAGGCTATTGCCATCTACATGGGCAACACTGCGGTCTTCTGGCTCGATAGTAATCTGATCGCCATTAGATGGGAGCGACTGGTCAATCACCATCTGCTGGCGGTTGTTGAGTTCTGCCTCTATCTCTGGTCTGAGCTTCAAGCTGATCTGCTCTTTGGAATTGAGCATATCCATCGTCAGTTTGTCCTGAAAATCGTTTCTGATGGCATTGTTGATGATGTCGATGCGGTTCTGGACTGGTACCTGCTTGATGGAATTGTTGGTCAACTTCTTCACCTCATCCTCAGTGAGATCATAGACAAAGTCCTGCTTGGCAGCTGTGGACTGGATGGTTAGTGTCTTGTTGGCTGCATCTACGATAATGCCATGAGACGAAAGACACTCCTGCCATTTGTCATTGCTGAAATAGACCTTGGAGGTGATGAGTTCTTTGTATGGCTTGGCAGGTTCCTGGGGACGTGGACGAACCACTACAGGGGTAATGACTGATTGCAGGTCTGCCAACACATCCTGCGAAGGTTGCTGTACCATGTTTTGCTGACCACCTTTATAATAGAAGCCATAACCGCCATTTTGCAATTCGCCCGGCTTCATTCTGCCGTCAGGACGTTCTGGTACGATTGGAGCACCCCGCATGAACATGGCTCCTCCAACTCTGCGCATATGGAATCCTTCCTGGCATCGTGGAGTCCAACCGAGGAATCTTCCGTGATATGGATCCATCATCATGTGGGCATGTCGTTTGTTCCAGGGAAGTCTGCCGTATTCGCCAACGCCTATGCGGTAGCCGTGGAGTCCCATGGCGACACGGCCATTGGCATTTCTGGCATGAACGAAGTCACGTGGCATGTAGAAATCATTCTTCACGAGTTCTGCCACGGTGTTGTAGGCTTGCTTATTGGCTGAGTTTGCTCCCCAGTCAACCAAGGCTCTGTGCTGTTGTGCGGTGATGGCGTAGGTCAGCAGAGGGGAATCGTGACCTTGAACGGCCAACTGATAACCTTCTCCTTGTCTGATGATATGTGCTTGCATACCATTCTTTCTGAGAATCTCCTGAAGCTCTGGTGCCAGGTCTCTGCCTACTGGTAATGCATTTGATCTGATTGACATATTCTAATGCTGTTTATTGATTCTGTACTGTGTGATTATTCGCCAGCTTCAATCTGCTCGCCCTTCCAATCGACAAATTCCTCTGCCGATTCCTCATTGACAATGAGATCCTTCTCTTTGCAGAAGGCAGTGTATTCCTCCTGCCATTCAGGGGAGTGGTGGTTGATGTAGTCAAGCCAGCCATATTCTCCGCTCTGGACTTTCTCCACGAGCACGTCTTCTGGATAGTACTTTACATTTGCCATGAAATCTTGTTTTATGGGTTAATACTTTGGGTTATCGCTGCATCATGCGCATACCCAGTTTCTTCTGTTCGTTCCACATCTCTTCGGTATAGTTCTCTTCTGGGATGTAGTCGAGATTGCCATCTTCATCCATAGTCCAACAGCCGAAGATGCCAAAGTTGAACTTATCCCAGTCACGCTTGGCTTCTCTTTTCCAGACAAGTTCGTTGCCTGCTGCGAAACGGATGCCGGTGTTAGAGTTGAGGTCGATACCAATGGCCTGTTCCTCGTCATCCTCTACGATGGTAAGGATGTCTCCATTCTGCAACTTCTGCATCTCTGCACCAGTAAGGTGGTAGCGGTCTGCTACATACTGGATGTTTCTGCCGATGATCGGGGTTGGAACACTGAGCACCTGCTTGCTTTCTGGATCAAGCTGGAAGAAACACTTACTGCCGAGTTCCTTGCCAACCTCGTTGCTCTCCAAATGGCCAACGATAGGCTTTCCTGCAACAAGGTTCTTCTCCTGCTGCTCGTTGAAGAGTTTCAAGTCTAACTCATCGAGCTGTGGATAGAAGAGCACATCAACGCCACCTTCGGCTGTTCGAACAAGGCTGAATCTGGTTCGTGCCTTGACTTCCTCACCATCATCGGCTGTGATATGAACTGGCAGGACTGGCGACTTGCGGCCATTGTAGATGTTCTGGAGGACATCGGTCGGCAAGTCGTCAATCATTGTCTGGGTGAGTCCGAAACGTTCAAGGATGCCATAAGGCATCTCGTTCTCATCGAAATTGTAATTCATTTGCTTCTGTTTTATTCGTTTTTTATTTGGTGGCTGACCTATGACAAGTCTTATTCAGACTGCGCTTAAAGCCAAACCGACAACAAAGTTACATTGTAGATATAGAAGAAGTTAAACATGTACGTTAGTATCATCAAAGTTTTATAGATAGTTATGAAAATAGTATGATTATTCTTCAATTATCATACTATAAACATAAATAAAGTTAGATATAATAGGGAAGAGGTAACTTCTTTCGTGTTGTTGAGTTGAGTCTGATTACCTTTGCAACATGAAAGCAATAAAGACACTCATATTGATACTGACAATGATGCTTACAAAGACTCATTCACATGCCCAATTCAATACGATTGGGTATGTGAAGAAGCATAGTATATCTAAAAAGAAGAGTCCACAAGAAACAACTCATGTTGCCACTGTGGACTCTGTGATGAAGGCTGATTCTCTGCCTCCAGATTCTTCCCGAGATGTTCTTCCTTATCTTCGGGCTTCGTTTCCGTTGAAAAGCATTCAGATCAATTCAAGGTTTGGAATGCGTAATCACCCGGTGAAGCACAAGACCATCATGCACAATGGCGTGGATCTGGCAGCTCATTACGAGAAAGTGTTTTCCATGTTTCCTGGAGAAGTGACTGGCGTTGGCCATGACAATCGCTCAGGTAAGTATGTCACAGTCAGAACTGCTGGCTATACCATCAGCTATTGCCATCTTTCTTCTTCCTGGGTATCAAAGGGGATGTTTGTCAATGCAGGAGAGGTGCTTGGGGTATCTGGAAGTTCCGGAATGTCAACTGGTCCTCATCTGCACCTGACAACAAAAAAGGATGGCAAGGTGTTTGACCCTGTCATCCTTCTAAAGTATGTTCAAAGCATTACAAAGTAGTGCTTGATTAGCATCATTGCTTCTTGCATTTTACCCAAATAGCTTCGTCGCCTATAGACATTTTCATCTCTGAAACTGTAGATGTCGCAGTAATGATGGTGTAAGAAGCAAATAGTTCACCCTCAACATATGTGTTTAGTGTGTTTCCTTTCAAAGACCATGTTCCACGACCAGTTCCGAAATATCCTGAGCCGTAATAAGAACCGTCAGCATTGAATGTAGCGTAAGTCTTTCTGAAAGGCCAGTCAACATACGTACCAGACTCCGATGTCTTTACTGCTGTCATCTCCCAGGTTCCAACAATCATAGACTTGTCATAGTCTCCATTATCATCATCGTCACTGCTGCATGATATGAATGCAAAAGATGCTACCACAAGGGTAAGAAGGAAAAACAAATACTTTTTCATAATGTTCTTGTTATTTTTAATTTACCAATTGTCGTTTTCATTTCCAGATAAGCCATTCTTGATGCACTCCTCAATCTTGTCCATTACAACATTAGAGTAGGCATGTGCCATGACAAGCGCTTTGCAGGAAGTCTTCTTGTGAGAGTCCTTCTTGGCAAAAGGATAACATTTATCCAGTGGCCAATTCTGATCAGACCGGGTAGGGATAGTGCCTCCCATTGCACCCATCCAACCGCCACCAACGGCAACATTGACAGAATAGAATGGTACTGTGTATGTAACACGAACCTTATTGTCCTTTATATCACATTTGATAACAGGGCGTAAATTAACGTTGTAAGCGTTAGTTCCACCTGCATGTTGTGCAATACTCTCTACAAAACCCTGTGCGATGATGGTTCCCAACTCCTTGTCATTCAATTTGATGACGGAGTTCGCATCATTGAAAGTTGCGGTGAACCAATAGTTAAGCAACACATAAAGCTGATCTTTGGTCTTGCCTTCAGCAGGGATTACCTGAGTATAGGTGATGGCATTGTTCTTATCCAATGTCAACTGGGTACCGAGATTGGTTGCTGCATCAACCCATTTCTCTCCATACTTTTCTTTTGCATACTTTTCCAACTCTTCTGCTCGCAGAATTTGAGCATCTACCGCACTGCATACAAATAATGCAGCAAGTGCAACTAAAATAAACTTTTTCATTTTTCTATATTGTTTTGATAGACATTATTCTTTTAAAAATCAAATCCAAGCTTGACGCTAACTGACTCAGTATCATATGTAGCAGGCTTGCGAGTATAACTCATATCATATCTGCCATTGAAATGTTCAAATGTTTCAAATTCAAGTTTCTCTGCAGCATATCCTACAGACAAGCTAAGTCCCTGTTTGCTATTCAAAGCATATCTTACACCTACTGATGCCACCACGTAAAGAGCACCGTTATTGGTAACAAACGTTCCTCCTTTGATGTCAAAGAAAGGCGAAATCTTGCCTTTCGTGAAATTGCTGCGGAAGTTTGCGAAAACCGGAATATCTACTTTGCTATCTCTTACATCAAGTGGTATTTCCATATCACCAGTTTTGTAAGAAGACATAAAATGCAAGCCAGTACCAGCACCAAGGAATATATAAGGATTCACTTGATAGCCATGTGTTGTGTTGACTTCAAAACGACCAAAGTCATAGTCACCAATACCAACAGAATAACCTGCTTCAACGTGGCCTTTATAGCCAGATTGCATACTTTGCGCATTGCTATTGATGGCGAAAGCCATAGTAGCAGCTAAAAGAATTGCTATTTTCTTCATAACCTTATAATATAATAATGTGAAAAATCCATTTTCAGAAGGTAACTACCAACCGCAATTATCGTCATAGCACTCATCATTCTCGATGCCTTCATACTCATCACGATCGCAATAACTACTATCATGATAGTCTTCGTAAGAACAATCATGGTCGCAGCAACAGTCATCATAACCATCTTCATAGCCACGAGCATAATTTTCATGGTCTGAGGTATTATTACCAGCGTTGCGATGCGCTTTCTTTTGGCTGTTTGAAACGCCGCTTGAAAATAAGAAATCGAATAGTCCCATACCTTTTCCTATTAATGTTTAACTTCTGCTGCAAAGGTATGAATTGATTGTGCAGTCTATCTGCACAATCAAAAGAATGTGCAAAAATGATAGAAAAAAAAGCAGAAAGAACTATTTCTTCCTGCTTTAATATGTTATTTGACCAATTATAATTGCCTTAATGTATCTACAAAGTATGCTTCTTTTGCTTTCATCTTTTCACAGAAGTCTGCATAAGATGTGGACGTATGACAAATCTCAATACCTAATATATATAGTGATGCAGATGAGTCCTTCAATCGTGATTTTGGAATTTTCTGCAGTCTCTCAGACAAAGGAGCTATAAAAACTCCTTTCGAGGCCTGTAAGTTAGTGATGTATGTGATTAACTGATGAAGGTCATCACGATTAACTTTTGAAACCTTTTCATAACTTTCAAGCTTCTTGTATTTTGCATCGAGAACAATATCATCTTTATAGAAATCTGGATAACGGATTCCACTATGATCTTCAAACAAATAGATGCCACCTTTATGTTTCTTGTTTTCTGGATGCTTGAAGCCCTCTTTTTGTAGAATGGTATTCAGATACTCTTCCCAAAGCCAGGCTCCATCAAACAGAATACCACAAATCTCCTCATCAGTTTCTCCGTACTTTACTTCTTCCATTCTTAGAATTTGTAAGCAAAGGCATTGCAGGGGCTGGTATTCCGTATAGTAAGGATGACTCTTATGTCTAAGGTTCTTACCAATAATTGCACCACGCTCATTTTTGTTATATGAAGGAGTTAGTGAAATTATAGATTTTACCTCAGTTCGGGATAACGAGCTCTATCTAAATGCTTTATAATGTTTTTATATA
>USSA01000019.1 GCA_900557255.1 uncultured Prevotella sp. | reverse complement strand
TGATAGAGGCGAAGGAGGGTGAGAGTCTGGATGAGCTGGTGAAGAAGGCTTATCCTGAAGCCAAGGTCTTTGCTTCTCATCTGCCAGAAATCACGATTGCCCAGAAGAACCCTGATACGGTGGCTGAGGCTAACGACCTGAACGGTACTGATGTGGGTATTGTTCGTGGCGAAGTGGGTGTAGCCGAGAATGGCTGCATCTGGATTCCTCAGACCATGAAGGAGAAAGCTGTGCTTTTCATCTCAGAATATCTCGTGATTTTCCTCGAAAAAGAGAAGATTGTGAACAATATGCATGAGGCTTATGCCCGAATTGAGATGGATCCGAAGTATAATTTCGGTACTTTTATCAGTGGTCCTTCCAAGACTGCCGATATTGAGCAGGCACTGGTAATGGGTGCGCAGGCTGCTCGTGGTGTGACGGTTATACTGATTTAGTTTATAGTTAAAAGTTGATAGTTTATAGGGCTTAGCCGTTCGCAAGATTGCTATAAACTATCAACTTTTAACTATCAATATTATAAGCTCCATTCATAGGTGTCGTAAACAACGCCTCTTCCTCCAAACCCTTCTTTCTGGCTGATGAGACCTTCGTTCAGATAATCACCATCGCCTTCTGTAGAACGACCAAAGTCAAAGAATTTATAATCGGCATAATCATGATTTAGAACCTGGTCGTAAATGGCGTCAATGCCTCCAAGTTCCTTACCTTTGTCGTTTGATGAACAGTATTGTCCATGTACCGTCTGTGGTGTGATGTAGAAGGTGAATCCTGCTACAATTTCATCTTTCAGGTAGGCATTGTATTGAATGATGTTGTCAGGAAAACGGCTATGTAAAAGTTCTATTTCTTGCAGAGTATGAACAGGATGCACCTGATATCGTTCTTCAAGATTAGCGTCAAGAACTTTCCAGAAATCTTCGAAATTGTTCTCTTTCTTTACAATAATTCCTGCCTCCTGTGCTTTCTTCAGGGAGCGGCGGCGAAGTCTTCTCCATCTGGGCTTCTCTTGTAGGAAAAGAACTGAGCCGATGTCGCGTTTCACGATACGTGCCTTACATACCCAATAGATGGCATAAAGATCTTCTTCGGATGGCATCTGGTGGTAAACCCAAGGCACAGGTTTGTATAGTACCTTTTTGAAACCCTGTTGCCTGAGGTATTCGTTCAATTCTTTGAAAAGCTGGACAACGTCAGCTGCTGTCACATCCTTATTCATTATCAGTCCTCCATAAGTAAGGCCAAAGTGAGAGCAGAATATTTCCTCTCTCTCATGGGCCGGCAATAGGGAATGGAGCTTCCCGTTCTTGTAGAACATCAGGGAATAGTCCTTGAACCGGTCGGAATGATAATCCATGTAGTTGCGATTGAAGAGGAAGGTGGCGTTGCGTGCATGTTCTACATAAGCATTCCAGACTTCCTTGTCTGCATCGTTGTATTTTCTGATCTCAAACATGATATTTTGCGTTATTGATTCTCGGTCTTTGAGAGATTAGGACTTTTTGGATGAACTGATGAATCTGAGATATTCGTCATATTCGCGTATGTAGTCTTCTTCCTCAAACTTGTGGGAAGCCAGAACCAGACACAATGAGCCGGAAGAGAAATCATCCAGTGTTCGCCAGATATTGACATCCACGAACAGTCCCTCCCAAGGGTGGTTGAGATGATAGGTCTTCTTCTGTTTTCCATTATCCAGTGTTACCGAAAAGGAACCGCTGGCTGCTATGATGAATTCCTGGCATTCCTTGTGAGCATGGCCACCGCGACTTTCTCCGCCCGGAACATCATAGGTCCAGTAGGTACGGGCAATGGTAAAGGGAATATGCGTCTCTCCCTCTGCCACTGTCAGGTTGCCTCTAGGGTCGAATATCTTGGGTAATGTGATAATTCTTCCTAATTCTTTCATGTCTATTTCTTCATGTATGGGTCGGTTCCCAATACAGTCTTTGCCAGACGCTTTGCCTTGTCGCGGAGCTGATTGAGGTCATCACCCTTTTCACCGTAGCAGAGAACAACGCCCATGCGGCGGCCTACGTGAGCCTCTGGCTTGCCGAAGATACGGATGCGGGTGTGGTCTTCCTTCAGGGCATCGAGCATATTGTAGTTTAATGGCTCGGTGCTTTCCTCTGGCGAGAGGATGACGGCAGAACAGCCGATGTGCTCCAGATGGATTCCTGCGATAGGCAAGCCCATTACGGCACGGAAGTGGAGCTCAAACTCGCTCAGGTTGGTGGTGTGACCGAGGGTTACCATACCTGTATCGTGTGGACGAGGACTCAACTCTGAGAAGATAACCTCGCCCTGCTTGCTCAGGAAGAACTCTACGCCCCAGAGACCGACACCTGTCAATGCCTTGGTTACTTCACCTGCAATGTGCTCAGCCTTCTTCAAAGCCTCTTCTGGAATCTGGAATGGCTGCCAGCTCTCGCGGTAGTCGCCGCCCTTCTGTACGTGGCCGATAGGTGGACAGAAGAGGGTAGGACCATCCTTCTGGGTGATGGTGAGCAGGGTGAATTCTGAATCGAAGTCGATGAATTCCTCGATGATTACTTCCTTCACGTCGCCACGACCTTCTTCCATTGCTTCCTTGTAAGCCTCCTTCAGTTCATCATCGTTGTGAACATAGCTCTGACCATGACCGCTTGAACTCATCAGAGGTTTCACTACGCATGGGAAACCGATTTCGTCGGCAGCGTTCTTAAACTCCTCGAAGGTCTTGGCATAGAAATACTTGGCGGTGCGCAGACCCAGTTTCTTGGCGGCAAGGTCGCGGATGGCACGGCGGTTCATGGTGTAGTTTACGGCACGTGCAGAAGGCACAACCTGGATGCCCTCCTTCTCGAAGTCGAAGAGTCGCTCGGTGCGGATAGCTTCAATCTCAGGCACGATGATGTCTGGGTGATGTTTCTCTACCACTGCGGTCAATGCGTCGCCATCGAGCATCGAGAAAACTTCCCGCTCGTCGGCTACCTGCATGGCTGGTGCATTGTCATACTTGTCGCAAGCGATGACGTACTGTCCTGCTCGCTTTGCGGCGATGGTAAATTCTTTGCCCAGTTCGCCTGAGCCCAAAAGCATAATCTTCTTCATTTATATGATGTTTAATATTTTATGTCCCTAAAATTAATCACTAATCACTAATAATTAATCACTAAGTCCGAACTTCTTTCTGATAAATTCTGCGATAAACTTCTCTGTTTCTTCGATTCCCAGATGGCTGCTGTTGATGCAGAGGTCGTAGCTCTCGCTGTGTCCCCACTTCTTGCCTGTATAGTAATCGTAGTAAGATGCGCGCTGCTCCTCATGGCTTTCGATGAACTTGCGGGCGCTAGCTCTGTCGATGTCCTTTCGCTTGCAAACTGCCTTGATGCGGTCGTCGATGTTGGCGGTGATGAAGATATTTATCACATTCTTGTAATCACGCAGCACATAGTCGGCGGTTCTGCCCACAAACACGCAGTTGCCCTCATCGGCAGCCTTTCTGATGGCGTCGCTCTGGAACTTGTACAGACCTTCCTGCGAGAAGTCGTTGTGATAGAAATTGTTATCGCTCAGGAAGGGCAGATGGGTATGGAAGAGAGACTTGAAGAATCCCTTCTGCTCATCGTTCTGCTCGAAGAATTTCTCAGAGAATCCACTCTCCTTGGCGGCAAGATTCAGCAGCTCACGGTCGTAACATTTGCAACCGAAATCCTCCGCCAGCTTCTCGGCGATGATATGGCCGCCGCTACCTATCTGGCGACCTACGTTTATGATAATCTTATTCATAAGCTTAAAAAATTAGCTGTTAACTGTTAACCATTAACCGTTAACTTTCATATTTTCTTTATGTTGTCTTTTCAACTTGTTCATGTACCATGACATTACGATGGCAGCGATGACTGCGGCTGAGAAGTCGGAGATAGGCATACTGTACCATACACCATCAATGTCCCATATCATCGGCAGAAAAGCCAGGAGCGGCAGAAGGATGAGCAACTGTCTCGACAAGGAGAGGAAGATACTGATCTTCACCTTTCCGATGCACTGGAAGAAGTTGGTGATAACCATCTGGAACCCGATGACCGGGAAGCAGAACATCACCACTCTGATCGCCTTGATGCCTAAGTCTATCAGTTGCTTATCGGTAGTAAACATTCTCGCGCAGTAGTAAGACAGGAACATCGCTATCAGCCAGCCCGTTACCATAATGGCGGTGGCGGCAATGATGCTCAGGTTCAGTACGCGAATCAGTCGGTCCAGTTTCTGGGCTCCATAGTTGTATCCGGCTATAGGCTGCATTCCCTGGTTTACGCCGAATACGAACATCACGAACACCATCGCAATACCATTGGCTATTCCGTAGGCTCCCACGGAGAGGTCGCCTCCGAACCGTACCAGCTGGTTGTTGATGAAGATGACGATGATGCAGGCGCACACGTTCATCAGGAACGGCGAAATGCCGATGGCAAGGATATTATCCACGAGTTTCCTCTTCAGTTTGTAGATGCCTTTCTTGAAGTGGAGCAGCTCATTCTTGTTTCTGAAGAGCTTGATTTGCCACATCAGCGCCATCAGCTGCGAAAGGATGGTGGCGATGGCGGCACCCTGTATTCCCCATTTGAAAACGAGGATGAAGAGGGCATCGAGTATCACGTTCATCACCACCGTAAAGATGGTGGCAAACATCGCCTGCTTGGGTTTGCTCGCGGCTCGGAGCAGGGCATTCATACCGAAATACATGTGGCTCACCACATTGCCCAGCAGGATGATGACCATATACTCATGTGCATAGATGAGCGTCTGGTCGCTGGCTCCGAAGAATCTCAGGATAGGGTCGAGGAAGAGCAGGCAGATGATGCTTAGTCCGATACCGATGATGAGATTCAGAGAAATCGTATTACCCAGAATGTTTTGCGCTGTGGCATAATCTTTTTGTCCCAGCTTCACGCTGATGGCAGTAGACGCTCCTACGCCCACACCGGCTCCGAAGGCTGCGGTGAGGTTCATGAAGGGGAAGGTGATGGCGAGACCTGAGATGGCCATGGCTCCCACACCCTGACCGATGAATACTCGGTCAACGATGTTGTAGAGTGAGGCGGCGGTCATCGCAATCATAGCTGGCAAGGCATACTGAACGAGCAGCTTGCCCACCGGCTTGGTTCCTAATTCTAATGTCGCTTGTTTATTTTCCATTTATATCTGTTTTTTCCTCATAGCCGCTCGCCCAGCTTCTTTCAGAATGCTATTGCAGCGGCTACTTGTCTGCAAAAGTACAAAAAATATCTGATACCTTATTATATATATGAGAAAAACTTGCATTTCATGATAAAAAACTTCCCTTTTCCTTTGGTGTTTTCGTACAATTTCTGTACTTTTGCACTTCAGAATAAACAATTCAACTCATTAACAAATGCAATACAAAAATATTGCAGCAACAACAATAACAAACCGGACTACCGATATAATGATGAAAAAATTTTTGATGCTTTATGCATTCTTAATGACTGCTCTCTCTTTGTTTGCTCGCGAAGACAGGGTTAGCAATTTTGAGCAACTGATGCGGTTGCCCCGCATCGCCGAAACCGATATGGTGTCGTATCCGGGAGGCAAGTGTATGATGTATCGTCTTTATCTCAGAGACAAAGACCTCAGTCACACTCCCTTTTCGGTAAGTCGCCCGGCAGATTTTCTCTCTCCCCGTTCCATTGAGCGCAGAAAGAGGCAGAATCTGCCCATCGATGTTACTGATCTGCCTATAGCTCCTGCTTATGAGCAGGCTGTAAGCGAGGCAGGCATCGAGATTGTGGGCAAGAGCAAGTGGAACAATACCCTGCTGGTCCGCATTCATAAGGAGAAGGAACTACGGAAACTGGATGATCTCGATTTCATCACCCGGAAGATGAAGGTCTTCTCTGCTCCCGATTCTGTCAGTCAGCGCATCAGAAGTAGCGTTCGCAGGGAATTGAACGATTGGACTGGTGGAGTAGGCGAATATGGTGCTGCCGATGCGCAGATCAAGTCGCTCAACGGCAAGCGGCTGCATGGAACCGGACATTTGGGCAAAGGAATGATGATTGCTGTCTTCGACGGCGGATTCATGAATGTGGATAAGATTCCGGCGCTGCATAATATCAGATTGGCGGGCGTTAAGGACTTTGTGGTTCCTCAATCCAAGAATATTTTCGCCGAGATGGAGCATGGAACGATGGTGCTTTCTACGATGGCTGCCAACGAACCCGAAAGATTCGTGGGGGTGGCGCCTGAGGCTCAATATCTGCTGGTGCGCTGTGAAGATGAGCGCACAGAGAGTCTGGCAGAAGAGGATTACTGGGCTTTTGCGGCTGAATATGCTGACAGTTGTGGCGTGGATGTCATCAACTCTTCGTTAGGCTATCATGGCTTCGATGATGCGTCTACCAACCATCATTATTATGAGCAGGACGGTAATTCTACCCTCATCTCCCGCACCGCTTCGATGTGTGCTGACAAGGGAATCATCTGTGTCAATTCTGCAGGAAACGACGGAATGGGAAGTTGGAAGAAAATCAATTTCCCTGCCGATGCACGCAATATCCTTACCGTGGGCAGCGTAAACGAAATGGGCGAGAATGCGGCTTTCAGTGCCGTGGGACCTACTGCTGACGGCAGAATCAAGCCTGATGTGATGGCTTACGGAAGTCCTACCTGTGTGATTACGGGCCGTGGAAATATCATCAATGATAACGGAACGTCTTTCTCATCTCCGCTCATCGCCGGAATGGTAGCGTGTCTCTGGCAGGCTTTGCCTCAGAAGACGGCTAAGCAGATTATGAAACTCGTGAGATTGGCTGGTAATAATCAGCATCATCCCGATAATGTATTCGGATATGGTGTGCCTGATTTCTGGAAGGCTTATCAGACGGGGAAAGCGATTAAGTAAGTGAAAAGTGAAGAACGAAGAGTGAAGAATTTAGAGTGAAGAGCAATATATGAAGCAAAGGTTATCTCTCTATGAATTAAACTCCATAGTCCGTGAGGTCATTTCGATGTCCTTGCCCGATAGCTATTGGGTGGAAGCGGAACTCTCCGAGGCTCGCGAGGGCTACGGCGGGCACTGCTATCTGGAACTCATCGAGAAGGATGAGCGGTCTAATACGCCCATTGCCAAGGCACATGCCTCCTGCTGGCGAAACCGATGGATGTTCATCAAACCGAATTTCGAGCGCATCACCGGACAGCGCATTCATGCCGGTATGAAAGTGCTACTCAAGGTACACGCGCAGTTTCATGAAAACTATGGCTTCTCCTGGATAGTAGATGATATTGATCCTAACTATACGATGGGCGATATGGCGCGCAAGCGGCTGGAAATCATCAATACGCTGAAAGCAGAGGGCGTATTCGAACTGCAGAAGGAGTTGGCACTCCCGATGTTCTGCCAGCGCATCGCCGTCATTTCCAGTGCTACGGCAGCAGGTTATGGTGATTTCTGCAACCAGCTTGCCGATAACGATTATGGTCTGCAGTTTCAAACCCGCCTCTTTCCGGCTACGATGCAGGGCGAGGGGGTAGAGCAGAGTGTGATAGCTGCCCTCGATAGTATCAATGCCGAATGGGAACAGTTTGACTGCGTAGTCATCATCCGAGGCGGTGGCGCTACGAGCGATCTCTCGGGTTTCGACACCCTGGCGCTTGCCGAGAATGTGGCAAACTTCCCGCTGCCTATCATCACGGGAATAGGACATGAAAGGGACGAGAGTGTGCTGGATATGATTTCTTTCCAGCGTGTAAAGACACCGACAGCCGCTGCCGCCTTCCTCGTCAACCATCTTACCGAGGTTTATGCCCGTGTAATGAATGCGCAAGAGGCTATCGTGCAGAATGTGAAGCACCGTCTGCAGGTGGAGAAGATGAGGCTCGACAGACTGAGCAACACGATTCCTGTCCAGTTTTCGCTGGTGAAGACGAAGCAGGGAGCCTATCTCGACCGTCTGATGAGCCGTTTAAGCACAAATGTCCAGTCGAAACTATCGGAGGCCCAGCGCCATTTCGAGATTCTTTCTCAGAATATTCAGCCGATATTGGAAAGGAAGATGCTCAACGAGAGTCATCGTCTGCAGCTTCTTTCCCAACGTATCCAGGCACAAGACCCCGAATTGTTGCTGAAACGTGGTTACAGCATTACGCTGAAAGATGGTAAAAGCATCCGCTCTGCCTCGCAACTGAAGTCTGGCGACATCATCGAAACGAGGTTGGCTGAGGGCAGCGTGAAGGCAAAAGTTGAATAATAGTTTATAATTTATAGTTAATAGTTTATAGCAATCTGGCTAAACGGAGAAGCCGCTATAAACTATTAACTCTTAACTAAAATAGGATTATGGAAAAAGAAGAAATGAAATACGAACAAGCCGTAAGAGAGCTTGAAGAAATCGTAGAAAGAATGGAGAATGATGAACTCGATATTGATCAGCTCTCCGAGCAGTTGAAACGTGCCAAAACCTTGGTGAAACTCTGTAAAGACAAACTCACCAAGACCGATGAGGAAATCAAGAAACTCCTCAGCGAGGATTGATTTACGATAAGCAGAAACTTGAATTTTCGCACATGGATCTCACGGATCTTTTTCGTTGCAAGCAATGGGTATTCTCATTTTTGAGAACGAAAAAATCCCAACCCATAAGCTTTTTAGGACTTATAAGCTGGGATGATTTTGAACACGAATAACTCGAATAGCACGAATTTTTGGGAACTGTCCGGGCTTTCTAGAGATGGAAGTCGATTTCCTTCAGCCATTCCTTGACATCGAAGCAAGGACAGCTCTTGCGAACCCAGGGAAGGTCGCGATGACCTAGGATCTCGGCATCGGGATAGTCGAGGACGAGACTGTAGAGGAGGTCTTCCAGAGATGCTTTCTGGGCTGGAGTGCGAGTGTCGGCAGGCTTGCCTTTCTCGTCGAGACCACCCTCGTAGCAGATTCCGATGCTATGGGCGTTGTAGTGGCGGGCGTGAGCACCCTCCTCGCTTTCTGGACGGCAGGGATAGACCACGCCATCCTTCGTAATGTAATAGTGGTAACCGATGGAGTGGAAACCACGGGCCTTGTGGCAGACTTCTAAGGCTTCTACCGGGAAGTCCTGGTTAATACGTGTGGCACTGCAATGTACCACGATCAAATCGATTTTTCTTTGATTCTTCATTGGATTCTATGGATTTTAAAGGGTTTAACTGAACACGAATTCCTCGAATGACACGAATTTTCCGTGCTTGAATAGATATTTAACTGAACACGAATTTCTCGAATGACACGAATTTTCCGTCTTGAACAGATATTTAATTGAACACGAATATCTCGAATAGCACGAATTTTCCGTGCTTGAACAGGATGTATTCGTTCGATTCGTGTAATTCGTGTTCAAAAAAATATATAGAGATTATGATATACCGTAGTAAAGAATCATATAACATCACTGGGGCTGCAATGCATGTATATAATGTATTGGGCTCAGGATTCCTTGAAGCCGTTTATCAGGAAGCCTTGGCTATTGAATTTGCTAAGCGAGGCATCCCCTTTGAACGTGAGAAAGAACTTAAAGTCTTCTATGATGGACATGAACTAAAGCAGACTTATCGAGCTGATTTTGTCTGTTATGGTGACATTATTATTGAACTGAAAGCTGTTTCAGAACTCAATGATTCCCATCGAAGTCAAGTATATAATTATCTCAAAGCTACAGGTTTTAAACTCGGTATTCTCTATAATTTTGGCCACTCTGACGGATTGGAATACGAACGCAAAGTGTTTTGATTTAACTGAACACGAATATCTCGAATGACGCGAATTTTCCGTGCTTGAACAGATATTTAATTGAACACGAATTTCTCGAATAGCACGAATATGGCCTTTGAATAGATTGATTCGTTCGATTCGTGTAATTCGTGTTCAGACGCTATCACTTGCAGCTCTGCACACAGAAGGAGCTGAGGACGGCAGTGAGGACGGTGATGACGAAGTTGATGACTTTCTGGATTGTTTCCTTTTTCATTTTTGTTAGTGATTAGTGTAATTAGTGATTAATGTTTAGTGATTAGTGTGGGAAGACAAGAAGGAAGCGGGCAGGATGAGCAAGTATCCGTTCAGGGCGATGATTTGACAATGTTGAATGGTGAGTGATGAAACTCATTCCTGATAGGCCCTCGGATTACTCCGGACTGCATCCTGCCGATGCGCTTTCTCTTGTTTCAGATGCGAGGCGGGTAGGGCTACTCTAAGCCGTCGCCTCCTCCTTCTCCAGTGGTTCCGCTACCGCCCTGGTCGGTGTTGTCACCACCAGGGGTATCCTTTCCGGTATCCTTCCCGGTATCCGGGGTGGTATCCGGGGTGGTGCCATCACCTAACAGAGCAGAGGCCTTCTTCAGCGTAGCTTCGAGGTTGATGGTCTTGGCGCTGAACTCACCGGTGCCACGAGCACGGAGACGGAAACCGTCGATGTTCTTGGCGATGGTGAACTCCTTCTCTGAGGCGGCTCCCTCCTTGTTGCGGATGCCGATGGAGAAGATGGCGAGGTCGTCAATCTTCACAGCGAAACCCTGCAAGGTGAGTTCCTTGATGCACGATACCATATCGGTAATCATGCCCTTGATGGCTCCCTTAGAGAAAGGAGTGTTGTGGCTAGCCATGTGTTCGGCCAGGCCGTCGATGTCTACCGTCTGAGTGATGACTGGATAGGCGTAATACTTGCCGTATGCCTCTGGCATCTTGGCGTTCTGATTTAGTTTTAGTACGTAAAGCAACATAAGTTTTTAAGTGTTTAAATGGTTAATGTTCTTCTTTCTGAATCACATTGCAAAGATACAACATTTCATTTTCCCAACTCACCGATGCTCATTGTTGCTCACCGATACTCACCGATTATCACTGATAAATATCAGGGTTCTCCCAAATGGAAGAAAATATAGGATACTTGCAGGGGATTGAACTCCTTGCAGCTCTTGTTGTATCCACTCTTCTGCAACTGCTCGTAGAGCTGGGTGCATCTTACTATCCATCTCATCAGATGGGCTCTTGCCACGTCTGGGTCGGAATCCGGAAAATAGAGCAGGGCTAACTCCTGCTTGGTGTAACTTCGTAAATCCATTGACGGTAATTATAATGTTGAATGTTAAGTGTTGAACACGAATCTCTCGAATCTCACGAATCTTTCATTCTGAAGCCACTTATTCGTTTAATTCGTGCAATTCGTGTTCAGTAAACCCAATAGGTAATTCGTGTTCCGAAAAAACAATAAGATATTCATGTTCAGTAAAAACAGTACGTAATTCGCGTGCAGAGAAATATCTATTAGGGTTATGATTCATAAATATGATACTTAGCCATCGTAACTATGATACTTAGTGGTCGTAACCAAGATACTTAATCCTCCACGGTATCGTTAGGATCGATGAAGGCATCGTTGTTGATTTCGCTACCTTCCTTCTCTATCACAGCCCAGCCGTTGCCGTTCTTCTTGTGAATCTTCTTGAATCCAAGACGCTTCATCACGTTACCGATGTTCTGGTTGTTCAGGTTCTGGCGAAGGGCAGGGTTCACACCTATCCTCTCCAGTATCTCGGCACTGTAGCGGAACTTGATAAACTGTAGCGGCGTATCTGGCTCCGGCACCCGGTAGTAACGGAGTATCTGCTCCTCGGCATAGTTGGCTACCATGAAGAGGCGGTTGTGACTGCGCATCAGTTCGATGTCATCCCTCGTCAACCAGTATGTCCACTCCAGGGGCTCGCCCTTAGGATGGCTCATCACCTCCTGACCCAGTGCCACTGCCTCGGCAAACACGTGGTCGTAGTCTATCGGGTGCTCTATCGGACTCTCGATGCTCTTTACCAGCCAAGGACAGTAGCGGCGGTTCTCCTCATCGGTGATGAACTGCTGGCTGTTGGTGGTGCCGCAGAGTGATCCGCGGTGGGGCATCTCCGAACGGTACTTGTCGTAAGGTCGGCGTATGGAGAATGTCACCTTGGTCATGTTGCTCTTGAAGGCGCTCAGGTTCTTGCCGAATACCATCTCAAACTCGTCGAGACAGAGCAGAGCCTTGCTGCTGAAAGCCTCCATGAAGTCCTTGTCGGTATAGGTGCCCGTCGAGTCGTTGAGGAAGTACTGGCGCAACTGTGGGGGCAACAGCATGTGGAAGAACGTGGTCTTGAAGATGCCGCCCTTGCCCACGAAGATGAGTATCATCTGGTTCACCACCTTCAGCGTTACCCATGCCACTACCATCGCCACCAGCCACTTCTTGAAGAAATAGCGGAAGAGGCTCTGCGTATGTTCGTTGCAGGGCAGGTTTTCCACCTCGATGCGGTCGGCGAGCTGGTCGATATAGTCGGGATCCTCCCCCTTCTTCCATTTCGGCAGACTGCGCAGGTAATCGTCCAAGGGGTCGAACGGCTCGCTGAAGTCGCTGTTGATGATGTTGTGCAAGGTCTTCTCCGAGAGATGCAGCCCCGACTCATCCATCTCGCTCCAGATGGAGTTCTCGATATTGTCGTCGATGCGTACCCAGTCAGGATACTTGCCGTTTAAAACGAAGCGGCTCTCCACCTCGTAAAATCCCGTCAGCACGTTCCGGCGGAACAGATAGTGGCAGAGTAGCCACTGCTTGATGCCCCTTACCGATGGCTTGCCGCTGCGGGCCTCGCCTTGGCGATAGAAATGCCAGATGCCAAACTTGTGCAGATGTTTGTAGCGAGACTTGATGACAGAAGCCGTATCTTGGTAGCTGGTGCCAAACTCACGGTCGGCGTAGGGCAGAACTTCTTCCTGCGGGATGCCATAGTAGATGCAGATGTCGGCAAAGTGCCATACATACTCGTTGTGATGCTCAGGCTCGAACCGATAGCCCCACAGGTCGAGCAGTTCCTTGATATGGGAAGCTGCCTCCTCGATGGTAGGCACACCCTTGTCGCTTGACTTCGTCTTCTCTTTCACCTTGCTGCTTCGCTTTCCTCCCTTGGCGTTTCGCCTGGCAGAATACTTCGCCTGCAATGCCTTCTTCGTGTAGAGGGGCTTCAGATCTTTCGGTCCCAAGGCAAAAGGCTCGGCATCCTAACGGAAATAGGCATCCGGGTCGTAGGCAAGACCGGCGCATCGGGTGATGTCGACACACTGCTTGTCGGGAGCTATCCCCAGGAGCTGAGTGTAGTAAGCCATAGCCTTCTGCAGCACGGCATCGAAGAGTTCGAGCACACTGATGTCGTCGTCATCTACAGGATGGTAGGCGCAGAACACTCTGAATCCCCTGCCGCTCACGGTGATATACTCAACCATCGTATGACTGTCGCCTCTCACCAGTAGGATAAGCTGCTCCATATCTTCCTTCTTCACATGGTCGAAGTCGAGTTGGAGCATGTAGGTAGGTTTGAGGAAGTCGGCAAGTTGTCTGCCGTAGCCGTCCATGAGTGCCGAAACCGTGATGGCAGGCATCTCAGGCTTGTACTGGTCGGCAAACTGCTTGCTGATGGCGAGGCGCTTGCGGTAAGTCTCGGTCATCATTCGTAGCTCAGAGCTAGAGGTAATCACGCTCTTGAGATACAACCAGTCGACGAGAGGATGGCTCTCAGAAGATTTTATACAAGGGAAGTACGATGGCATCGTGGCAGTCCCATTCATGCAGTTGTTGTTTTGTTCTTTTTCCATTTGATTAAAATTGTCTGTTGTTAATATATTAATCTGTTGTTTGCAACGTTCTCTGAGTAAGAGTTAGGGTGAACACTTAGCGATGAAGTCGGTGAAGGGTGAACCCCGATGCCAATCTTTAGCGTTAATAATGTGTTAAATATACCCTATAACCCATTGTAATATAGACTCTTATATTTCTAGCATGCGCTGTATATACAAAGTTCTTTTTACTAGGGTTCACCCCGGAGCCGAAAAGGTGAATGCTTGGGGCAAGTATTCACCCATGAATCTAAAATGCTCCACTTGCGGGGAGCAAAGTGGAGCACATGAAATAAAGTCCTCTTCCATCTGTGAAGAGGGTGAACCTATCTGATAGTTATCTATCGTTACTATGCGAACAGTCTGGAGAATACTTCGGCAGTTCTACCGGTATAAACCTTCATGTCGGTAACAGGCTTGTAGCCGAAATCCTTGTAGGCGAGGAGTTGGAGGGCAGCAAACTGAGAATCGTCAGAAAGACATGCCTGCAACTTGAAGTTGCCCATGCTGATGGCTGAAACCGGGAACTTGCTGATGGCATTTTCCACTTCTGTAGGAGCTGCAGTGAGGATGTTCTGAAGCTTCTTTCCGTCCTCAGCAGTATATTCCTTCTCCATGATCTGGATCTTGCTCTGTGTTGGCTTGTAGGTGAGCTTGACGCTCCAACCCATGAAACCCTTCTTTACCTGTACGTCATTGAGTGCCATTACGTCTTCACCCATTTCTATATGATTGATCTTTGCCATAATCTTATTGCTTGTTTTTATCTTAAATGAATATATATATTGTACTGTTTTTTTGTTATGATAGGGGTGTGATAATCCTTATCGCATCTTGAAGAGATGATGCGACAAACGATATGATATATTATGTATATAAGAGAAAAACAAGCGCTAACAGAGGAGACGCCGCAGGCAAATGACATAATATTTGCTGGCGACATCAAAGTGGATAGGGGCGGTCTCCTGACGGAAAGGCTCCATCGCACCATCTATAGCGGATAAAAGGGTGAATAATAAATGAAATTTATAAGAAAGCAATCTACTTGCCGATTGATTTCCCTGCATATTACCACTAGGCAATAAGCGCTGCGGACGACTGCTGCAAATGCGATAGGCGAGCTCGGAAGCATTCTCCAGCTGGGCATCACTTTGGCACTGGTCGTACTCTACCTTAGTCAGCTTATCCTTCTTTGGAAGAGCGTCGGAGGTATAAGAAACAGAGGCAGCAGATACCTCTCCATAGCCTGCGAAGACCATGGACATCAGAAAAATGATGTAAAGTATCAACTGCCTCATATTAAATATATAATGGTGTCAGGATGAACTCCCGACACCGGAGATGATTAATAGCTTCTTGCGATGATGACACGGGCTACGGCTGGCTTGCCGCTTACCATATCTACACCTGAAGTCTGCTCGTAAGCGAAAGGCACGCAGCGGATGGTAGCCTGAGTCTCTTCCTTGATCTTAGCCTCGGTCTCGGCTGTACCGTCCCAATGGCAGAGGAAGAAACCACCGTCCTTCACACGCTCCTTGAACTCCTCGTAGTTGTCGCACTCGTAAACGTGAGCATCACGGTAAGCACGAGCCTTCTCGAAGATATTCTTCTGGATGTCTTCCAACATATTCTTTACGCGCTCTACGATGCCGTCGAAGCTTACGTTCTCCTTCTCCAATGTATCACGACGCATGATTTCGATGGTGTTGTTCTCCAAGTCACGTCCACCCATAGCCAGACGAACAGGAACACCCTTCAACTCGTAGTCAGCAAACTTGAAGCCAGGACGTTTAGCTGTATTGTCATCATATTTCACAGTGATGCCGAGCTCACGGAACTGGTCGATGACTGGCTGCAACTTGGCTGTAATCTGAGCCAACTGCTCGTCGCCCTTGTTGATAGGGATGATAACCACCTGGATAGGAGCCAGCTTTGGAGGCAATACGAGACCGTTGTCATCGCTGTGAACCATGATGAGGGCACCCATCAATCGGGTAGAAACACCCCATGAAGTAGCCCATACATACTCAGGCTTGTTCTCCTTGTTCAAGTATGTTACGTCGAAACTCTTGGCGAAGTTCTGACCCAGGAAGTGAGAAGTACCGCTCTGGAGAGCCTTGCCATCCTGCATCATTGCCTCGATGGTATAAGTGTTCAGGGCACCGGCGAAACGCTCAGTCTCACTCTTCACACCCTGCAATACAGGAACGCCCATGTAGTTCTCTGCAAAATCAGCGTAAACCTTGAGCATCTCCTGAGCCTTTGCTTCAGCCTCTTCCTTGGTAGCATGAGCTGTATGACCCTCCTGCCAGAGGAACTCAGAGGTACGGAGGAATGGACGGGTACGCATCTCCCAACGCATTACGTTACACCACTGGTTGCAGAGGATAGGAAGATCACGCCATGAATGGATCCAGTTCTTATAGGTGTTCCAGATGATGGTCTCAGAAGTAGGACGGATGATAAGCTCCTCATCGAGCTTTGCGTTAGGATCAACCTCAACCTCTTTGCCATCCTCTGTAGAACGGAGACGGTAGTGGGTAACTACGGCACACTCCTTGGCGAAACCTGCCACGTGCTCAGCCTCACGAGAGAAGAAACTCTTCGGGATGAGGAGAGGGAAGTATGCGTTCTGTACACCTGTCTGCTTAAACATCTTGTCGAGCTGCTGCTGCATCTTCTCCCAGATAGCGTAACCGTATGGTTTGATAATCATACAACCACGAACTGGTGACAACTCAGCGAGATCAGCCTTTACTACCAAATCATTGTACCACTGACTGTAGTTGTCAGCGCGCTTGGTTAAATTCTTGAGTTCTTTAGCCATATTGCTTTTTTCTATTTATTTTGTTTTTTATTTCTTCTGTTGTTTATATATTAAGGTATAAGCATGAGCCCCTTCATCATCTGCAGCCGACAGTTCACATGTCTGCAGGTGTCTGAAATTCTACTTTTAGGGATTTTCCACCCCCAAATAGGTGATTTCCTAGCTCTATTTCGACAAATACCCTTAAATTTGCATGCAAAAATACAAAAAAATATTAGAAAACTCTCCATTATGGAGAAAAAAGAGTTATCTTTGCAATTAAATAACATAAATATAGGAGATTTTAAAATGGAAAAGACTAATTTTGCAGTTGCAGGCCTCTCTTTGTGCTTGCTTTTCTCAAGTTGTGGAACCAATCAGAAGACTGGTACAGCTGTAGGTGCCGGTTCAGGTGCAGCTCTGGGTGCTCTCGTTGGTGGATTGCTCAACAATAGCCATCGTGGTACAGGTGCTCTCGTAGGTGCTGCTATCGGTGCAGCTGTTGGTGGCGGTGCTGGTAACCTCATCGGAAAGCACATGGATAAGGTGAAGGCTGAGGCTGAACAGGTGAAGAATGCACAGGTTGAGACTGTAAAAGATGCCAATGGCTTGTCTGCCGTTAAGGTAACATTTGCTTCTGGTATCCTCTTCCCAACTAATGGTTCTACTCTCAGCAGCAGCGCAAAGACTGATTTGGCTCAGTTTGCCGGTGTATTGAAGAACAATACCGACTGCGAGGTTTCTATCCAGGGTTATACCGATGCTACAGGTAATGATGGCATCAACCTGCCATTGAGCCAGAAGCGTGCAGAGGCTGTTTACAACTATCTCGCTTCTTGCGGTGTTACCAGCCGTCAGGTAAAGAATGTTCAGGGTTTTGGTTCTGCTAACCCTGTTGTTAATACTACTGCTGCTTGTGCCCAGAACCGTCGTGTAGAGGTCTATATGTATGCTAGCCAGGCTATGGTTAACGCAGCCAACAATGGTACATTGAAGTAATAACTTTCATGCTCCCGGAAGGGAAAAAACTAAATATATGATTTTGAAGAAAATCAAGAATATAGTAAAATGGGTGGTGGTGCTGTTTTTCAGTACCACCATTCTTGCTGTAGTGGCATATAGGTTCATTCCTGTATATGTCACTCCTCTGATGATAATCAGATGCTTTCAGCAAGTAGCTGATGGTGAGAGTATTACCATGCATCATCATTGGGTTTCGATGGATAAGATTTCGCCTCACATGCCAGTGGCAGTGATGGCGAGCGAAGATGCGAGATTCCTGAAGCATCACGGTTTCGACTTCAATGCCATCGAGAGTGCGGCGAAGAATAATGCACGTGGTGGAAAGGTGCATGGAGCCAGTACCATCAGTCAGCAGACTGCTAAGAATGTCTTCCTGTGGCCTGGCCGTTCATGGACCCGCAAGGGATTTGAAGTCTACTTTACCTTCCTCATCGAAATGATGTGGAGCAAGCAGCGTATCATGGAGGTTTATCTCAACAGCATTGAGATGGGACCGGGTATCTATGGTGTGGATGCGGTTGCAGAATATCATTTCGACAAGAAAGCGAAAGATCTGTTTCGTGGCGAGTGTGCGCTGATAGCAGCTACGCTTCCTAATCCGCGCAAATTCAGTTCGCTGCATCCTAGCGCTTATATGAAGAAGCGCCAGCGACAGATAGAACATCAGATGAGATTTATCCCTACCTTCCCTCGTGAGGGCGAAGATTTCGACCCAGGCACTGCTGTGGGAGGATATAGGGGGAAGTAATACTTAGTTGATAGTTTATAGTTTATAGTTTATAGTTGATAGGGGTGACCTTAAAATAGTTTTTTGCCTCAAATATTGATTCATGGATTTACTGAAAGACTTGAACGAAGCGCAGCGTGCTGCGGTAGAATATATTGACGGACCTTCACTGGTGATAGCCGGTGCAGGTTCGGGTAAAACGCGTGTGCTTACTTATAAAATAGCTTATCTCCTGAGCCAGGGCATGAAACCCTGGAGCATCATGGCGCTCACCTTTACCAACAAGGCGGCAAGAGAGATGAAGGAACGTATCGGAAAACTGGTGGGAAATGATCTCGCCCAGCATCTCTATATGGGTACCTTCCATAGCATCTTCTCCCGAATCCTGAGAGCGGAGGCTGAGCATATCGGCTTCAACAACAACTTTACCATTTATGACGAAAGTGACTCGCGCTCGCTGATCAAGGCGATAGTGAAGGAGATGGGGCTGGATGATAAGAAGTATAAGCCTGCTGCCGTTCATGCCAAGATTTCGATGGCGAAGAACAACCTGATGAGTGCTGCGGCTTATGAGAGTGATGCGGCTATCTTCGAGCAGAACAAGCGTGCGCAGATGCCTGAGGTTGGTAAGATTTTCGTGGCTTACGTGCAGCGCTGCAAGCAGGCTAATGCCATGGATTTCGATGATTTGCTGACGCTTACCTATCAGCTCTTCAGGGAGCATGAGGATATTCGCCACAAATATGCCGCCCGCTTCGATTATGTCCTGGTGGATGAGTATCAGGATACCAACCACGTTCAGATGTCTATCGTCATGCAACTCTGTCAGGAGAAGCAGCGTGTTTGTGCCGTGGGTGATGACTCGCAGAGTATCTATAGTTTCCGTGGTGCCAATATCGATAATATTCTCAACTATCAGCGCCAGTTTCAGGGCACGCGTCTCTTCAAACTGGAACAGAACTACCGCTCTACCCAGACCATCGTTGAGGCGGCTAACAGTCTGATCAAGCATAACCGCAACCAGATTCCTAAGGATGTGTTCAGCGAGAATGCGAAGGGCGAGAAGATTCAGTATAAGCCTGCTTACAGCGACAAGGAAGAGGCGGCGATTGTGGCGAAGGACGTGAAGCGTATCCGGCGCGAGGATGGCTGCCAGTATAGTGATTTTGCCATTCTCTACCGCACCAATGCCCAGAGCCGCAGCTTCGAGGAGGAGTTCAGAAAGCAGGGGATTCCTTATCGCATTTATGGCGGACTGAGTTTCTACCAGCGCAAGGAAATCAAGGACATCATAGCTTATTTCCGTCTGGTGGCGAATCCGGATGATGAAGAGGCTATCAAGCGTATCATCAACTATCCGGCACGAGGAATAGGGGCTACTACGGTGCTGAAGATTGCTGACTGTGCCCATCAGAACCAGGTGAGTTTCTGGGAGGTAATCGGTGCCCCTGAGCAGTATGGACTGGCTGTAAACAAGGGTGCGATGAACAAGCTGGAAACCTTCAGATTGCTGATTTCTTCGTTTATCGAACGGGCTCAAACTACGGATGTCTATGAATTGGGTGATGCCATTATCAAGGAGAGTGGTATCAGTCAGGATATCATGTCGGGCAAGGATGCCGATGATCTGGCACGTCAGGAGAACCTGGAGGAATTCTTGAGCGGTATGTCTGCTTTTGTGGAGGAATGCCGTGAAGAGGGTAGGTTCGATCAACTCTTCCTGAAGGATTATCTGCAGGATGTGGCGCTGCTTACCGATGCTGACAGCGATGGTGATAAGGATGAACCTCGTGTTTCTCTGATGACGGTTCATGCTGCCAAGGGTCTGGAGTTTCCTACGGTCTTCGTGGTTGGTTTGGAAGAGAATATCTTCCCAAGTCCTCTTTCTGCTGCTTCGCTCCGAGAACTGGAGGAGGAACGGAGATTGCTTTACGTTGCCATTACTCGAGCTGAGAAACATTGTATCCTGACGAACGCCAAGAACCGCTGGCGATATGGCAAGATGGAGTTTGATAATCCGAGTCGGTTTATCGATGAGATTGACGGCAAGTTGATTGATTGCCTGGATGAGGCTGGTGGAAGCTTGTTTGGCTCTATGTCTGAATCAAGGCTTGGTTCAAGGTCTGGTTCGATGTTTGGCTCCAGAGCTGATTTGATGTCTGACCAGCCGGAGTGGGCGAGAGCGCAACGTCCTCGCAGACCGTGGGAGGATGCTGAGCAGCCTAGATACAGTAGCAGGTATCAGAATTCTAAACCGGTAGCATCGCAGTTTGTAGCAGATCCTAAGCCTTCTCTCTTTGATGATGAACCGGAGACTTCACATACTTCCGGACGCTCGTCTGTTTCCGGACGCTCATCTCTCTCTGAAGGCAATTTCAAGTCTGTTAGAGCGCTGAATGCAGCTAAGCGTTACATGGAGACGCATTCTTCTCATCCTGCTTCTCGCGGTACTGGATCTTCTGCAGCATCAGTTTCTTCTTCTACAGCTTCAGGCAGTTCTTCTTGCGGTTTGCAGGAGGGAATGAAGATTGAACATCAGCGTTTTGGACGGGGAACGGTATTGAAGATTGAAGGTACTGGTGAGAATACGAAGGCTACGGTGGAGTTCGTTCATTCTGGCACCAAACAGCTTCTGCTGAAATATGCCAAGTTTACGGTAGTAGATTAAGTTTAGTAGTCTGATTTTGCGTTTTTAATAATATATTAGGGCTCTTTAGTATGCTAAAGTACTAAAGAGTCTTAATTTTTTATGTAATTATTTGTTCTTCTTGTAACTTTTGTTTATATTTGTAGCATATTTACGAACGATATGCAAAAAAGAGTTTAATATTTAACTTATAAACAGAACGATTATGAAGAAATTAATGATGATGGCAGTTCTTCTGCTTGCTGGTGTTGGAAGCGTAATGGCACAGAGCGATTACAAGCGTGGTATCTTTAACCATGTAGGTCTTAACGTGGGTGCAGGTACCGAGGGTATTAGTGTTGGTGTGGCTGCTCCTGTTACTAACTTCCTTGAGGTTGAAGCAGGTGTGAACATCATGCCTTCTTTCAAACTGTCTGGTGATTTGGATGTAGATGTTGATACTAGGTCTTTGCCACAAGTATCTGGAGTTAATTATCCACCCAGTGCAACTATTCATGCAGAAGGTGCTTTCGATCGTACAACCTTTAATGTAAAGGCTAATCTCTATCCATTCGGTGGTGGCAGCAAGTTCTTTATCGCTGCTGGTTTGTCTATTGGGGGTGAGAAGATAGCCGAGGTTACTGGTTCTTGCGATGAACTTCGTGACTTCTCTAATAGACACTTGAAAGATAATCCAAACTTGGAGAGTCAGTTCCGTAAGGCTTTATCAGCTAACCTGGGTGGTTACAACTTGGAGCTCGATGAGAACTATAACCTTCAGGGCGATATCCGTTGCAAGAATGTTCGTCCATACCTTGGTTTAGGTTTCGGTCGTCTGGTTCCTAAGAACCGTATCGGTTGCCGCTTTGAGTTGGGTTGCCAGTTCATGGGCAAGCTCAAGGTTTACCAGAATGGTAACGAGATAGATATCAATAAGGCATTGGAAGATGCTGGCGAGGATGATCTCTCTAAGTTCGTAAAAGACTTGAAGGTTTATCCTGTTTTGAAGTTCTCTCTTACAGGTAGAATCTTATAATATTGATAAAGAGTTATAAAAATAGATTGGGCAAGGCCATCTCTGGTCTTGCCCTTTTTGTTTCTATATAGTATAAATTGAAAAAGCGTCCCCGCAGTAGCCTCACGGTCACTACGGGGACTTATAATTACTAACATCTAACTTTAGCATTTTTGTTTAAACTTAAAAACAAATTCTTTATGAGAGTAATTTCTCCATTATCTATAAACATAAACCAAGTATCTCATATATTGCAAGTAACTTGTATCCTGCAAATATCTTGTATCCTTAAATGCAAGTTCTTAGAAAAGTTAAACCCATAGATCAGTATCTCTACTAATATCTTGATTATTTTTATTTTATTGCTTTTTGTCTGTTTAATATAAAATACTTTTAATTTACAATGCAAAGATATAAAAAAAATGGGTAAATTCCAAATTAATTTTGCTTTATTTTGTATTAAATGGCTTTTATCGTACTTATGCGGCGGTTTTTAAGGATTAACCGGCAAAGTAAAAAGGGTGTATCATAAACATTCAAATGCTTTATGATACACCCTCTTTCTCAGGATTCTGAATATTTTCGTGTTTATAACGCTTCGTCTTCAGGACGTGGCATCTGTGTCTGGGGCTTCTGTTTCTTGCCTGACTTCATGAATAGTTTCTTCTTCTTGAGCCATGCAGCCTTGCGTATTTCGTATTCTTCGCGATGACGCTCCAAAAAATTATCAGCCATGTTTCGTTTCCTTTTTTACTTTGCGTTATGAATGCTTATTCTTCTTTAAACTTACTGTAAATCACCTTTATCTGTATAGGACTTGTCTCCTTGCCGTTGCTGTCGGTGGTTATTATACCTCGTTTCAGTCGGGTAGAAGCGAGTGACATATCGTGATTAATCTTGGAGATGACGGTAGTATGGCCCTGTGTGGTTGTGATAACGTTTACAGGAACCAGTACTACTTTATTCCAGTTTTCTCCCTTGCCCTTGTTCTTATACATGGCAGAAACCAGGTTGGCGATATTCTGGAATGTATAGGCATTCTTATAAGTACCTGTACTGCTGTAGCTTGTGGTATAAGAAGTACGGCTATCTGCCAACTTGCTCTTTTCGAAGAACGACTGCAAACTGTCTTTCTGAACCATCAGGATGGTGCTTGGTGTAGCAAAGTTGTATGGGTTGTCTTCGTCTGCATTGTTGAGTCGTGGGAAGGAGATGGTAGCTGTGTTGAGCGTATCCTTCTCATGGCCCTTCATGATGTCTTCGATAGGGAGGGTAACCTCGGTGAAGATACCGGCAGGCGACTTGAGATAAGTACAGCTATCCTGACGACTTGCCAACTGCTCCAAGTTCTCGGTATCATTCTCAATCTTGTTGAGCTGCAATACCTCTTCTGTACCATCAAAACGGTTGTATCCGATTCCTACAGCAGTACTGTCTTTATTGATGGTCTTGTGACGGGTCCAGTAGAAGATAAGCTCTGTATTCCAGATCTTAGCCATGTTACCCGTACCACCTACATTCTTGATGTAGAAGCCAGGGCAGACATTGTGCAGGAACTTGAAGTTGGTCTTGAAGTACTCTGGATGCTTTTCGTATGTCTGCAGGATGTAAGATCCGTAGTTCTTATAAGTCTTACCATCTTTCTTGTACTCCTTATTCAAGTAAATCTTGAAGTTCTTGACGTCTGATGTATTGCTCAAGTTGTAATTACTGCTCCAATGCTGGCTGTCTTCGCTTACCCAGCCGTTCTGGAAGGCATCATAATTAGAGTAATACTCCTTATCCTCTGCCATCGGCTTGGTCATCTCATAGGCTGTCACCTTCATTGGGGCGATGGTGTCTCCATAGCTGGCATTGTATGAAATGAGGAGATAGCATGAGTCTGCTTCTAGTTTTCCATTGTTTGCCTTCTTGATGTAATCGAGTGTATCTACAGAGAAAGTAGGCAATACGCTCAACTGGGTCATGTAGTCGCCCTTTACATAATTGCCGGTTTCCGGGTCTTTCATATTACCGATAAGGCCCGTGTTGTTGCGGCTCAATACGGAATCTGCTACTATAGACTTTGTGGTAACATTGAACGCTGAGTCAGAAATGTTAATGTTGTCTATCTTATTAGTGATGCTACCACCGATTCCCTCGGTGGTGTCATCACATGCAGCGAAAGTAAGCGCTGCTATTGCTAATACTGTTAAGAGTCTTAAAATTTTCATTATCCTTTAATGTATGTGTCTCTGTTGTCGGAATTTTATTCAGCGTCAGGACAAACCTTGTTGATGAAGTCTGCGTATGGCTCCTGGATATCTTCTCCCGGATAAGCCAATACAGGCTTGTTCTTCTCCTTCGCATAATCAACGAGAATCTGGTTAGCTTCTTCTTCACCTTCTACCACACCGTCGCTGTAGTCGATGGCGAGTTTGCCGAGCTCAATGAAGTCGAAGTCGTCCTGATAACTGTCAAGCAGTTCAGACTTGGCATCGCGGAAGGCAACGCAACGTTTGAAGTTGGTACCCAGTTCACCCTTGAGTTCGTTGGTATAGAGAGCGGTAATCACCTTTGATTCTGCAAATGAAGGCTCTTCGCTGTAGGCTGTCTTTACATAGAAAGGTACTACTGCGCTAGCCCAACCCTGGCAGACGATTACGTCAGGCTGCCAGCGGAGCTTCTTCACGGTTTCCAATACGCCACGTGCAAAGAAGATAGCTCTTTCTCCGTTATCGGCATATTCCTTTCCGTTTTCATCGGTACCCATCTGGCGGCTCTTGAAATAGTCGTCATTATCGATGAAATAAATCTGCTGTCGTGTTGTTGGTATAGATGCAACCTTGATGATCAGCGGATGGTCTGTATCATCTATAATAAGGTTCATACCAGACAGGCGAATGACCTCGTGCAATTGTCCGCGACGCTCGTTGATGGTGCCCCACTTAGGCATGAAGGTGCGGATCTCAAAACCTGCTTCCTGCATCTTCTGGGGCAGTTCGCGTCCCATGATTGACATGTGAGACTCGGCTACGTATGGGTCGATCTCCTGATTGATAAATAATACTTTTTTTGCCATAAAATTTAAATTTTATTCTTACGAATTACGTGCAAAGGTACAAAAAAAACTTCAAATAGGGGCATTTTTTCTCCGAAATTCATTATTTTCGGCAATAATTCGCATATTTTTAAGTTTTTTCTTTCTCATTTGAGAAAAAAGTTGTTATTTTGCACCCGAAAACAGATTATGACGATGAAAGTATTCAATAAGATTGTTGACCTCCAGAACGAACTCTTCATGTGTCGTAAGGAGGGAAAGGAAATCGGCCTTGTGCCAACTATGGGTGCGCTGCATGAGGGTCACGCCTCTCTTGTTAAGCGCAGTGTGAAGGAAAATGGCGTGACTGTGGTTTCTGTGTTCCTGAATCCTACACAGTTTAATGATCAGGGTGACTTGGATCGCTATCCTCGTACCCTCGATGCTGACTGCAAGCTCTTGGAGGCTTGTGGTGCTGACTATGTGTTTGCACCATCGGTGAAGGAGATGTATCCTACACCTGATACACGCCACTTCGAGTTTCCACCTGTTTCTACTGTGATGGAGGGTGCCAAGCGCCCGGGTCATTTCAATGGTGTATGTCAGGTAGTGAGCCGTCTTTTCTATATCGTTCGACCAACTCGTGCTTATTTCGGTGAGAAGGATTGGCAGCAGATTGCTGTCATCAAGCAGCTCGTGAAGTACATCAACAGCGATGTGCAGATTGTTGAGTGCCCTATTGTCCGTGATGAGGACGGTTTGGCTAAGAGCAGCCGTAATACTTTGCTGGCTCCTGATGAGCGTGCCATTGCGCCAAACATCTATAAGGCCCTGAAGGAGAGTGTGGAGTATGCCAAGACTCATACCGTACAGGAAACTCACGATAAGGTAGTTGCCGACATCAATGCTGTAGAGGGTCTGGAGGTAGAGTATTTCCAGATTGTGGATGGCGACAGCCTGCAGGATGTTTCTTCATGGGAGGATAGTGCATACGTGGTAGGTTGCATCACCGTTTATTGCGGTAAGACTCCTATCCGTCTCATCGACCATATCAAGTATAAGGGATAATTCCTCGATAGATATTCTTTATTAAGTTTAATCCGTAACAGATCAAGTAATAACAGAACAATGCAGATAGAAGTATTGAAGAGTAAGCTCCATTGTGTGACCGTAACTGAGGCTAACCTGAATTATATGGGTAGCATCACCATCGATGAGGACTTGATGGACGCTGCTAATCTGATAGCAGGCGAGAAGGTTCAGATTGTAGATAACAACAATGGTGAGCGCTTGGAGACCTATATTATCAAGGGTGAGCGTGGCAGCGGTTGTATCTGCCTGAACGGTGCTGCAGCCCGCAAGGTGCAGGTGGGCGATACCGTCATCATCATCGCTTATGCCCTGATGGACTTTGAGGAGGCTAAGACCTTCCAACCAACCGTGGTTTTCCCAAAAGAGGGAAATAAGGTTTAAATATCGTATGATGATATAGAATTGTATAAAGAATGATAATCTCGTATGATAATCATAAAGAATATGCGTTCCTGTGGATAGATGAATCCGTAGGAACGCATATTTGTTTATACCTTGTTTTTAGAGAAATGGGCCATCATGTATCTGCCTCCGAAGCTCAACACCAAAACGATGATGGTGAGTACCACGGCTGCAGCGTAGGCTCTGTTCTGAACCTCCTCCTGCGGCGCGCTTAACTGGAAGAACACGCTCAATGGGAGGGTAGCTGCCTGCTGGTTCAGTCCATGAGGGATATGATCGGAGAATCCTGCCGTAAACATCACTCCGGCACAATCGCCGATGGCTCTACCTATACTTAATAAGGTGGCGGTAGCGATGGCTGGGGCTATCTGTCTCAGTACCACGCCGATGGTTTCTATCCTCGTGGCTCCCAGACTGTAGGAAGAATCGAGTATCTCTTGCGGAATCGTCTTTGCCACTTCGTCCATCGAACGGATGAGTATCGGAACGATGAGCAGGGTGGTGACGAGAATACCTCCGCCCAGCGATGCCCTGATGCCCAGCCAAACCATCACCGTAAAGGCAAAGGAGCCATAAACGATGCTCGGAATTCCGAAGAGGGTATCATAAGCCAGACGGGCGATATATCCGAATTTTGAGTTGGGTTTGAGATATACATTCATATAGAACACTACGGGCAGCGAGATAAGCAGACCGAGCAAGGTAGAGCCGCCTACGATATAAAGGCTGCCCACGATGGCATTGAGGAAGCCGCCCTTGCCGCCCAGATAGAAGCCACCGCTAGGCAACTGGCTCACCATCTCCCAGGAGAGCACCGGCAGTCCTCGTTTGAAGATAGTCCAGAGAACGCTCAACACGAAGAAGCCCACAATGCCTATCGAGCCGAGCATCAGTAATTTCACGATTCTTTCTTCCAAGTATTTCATAAGCCTTTTTTTACTCTTTTTACTCTTTTACCTTTAAAAGCACGATTCTCGAGCCGAGATTCAATATCACTACCACGAAAAACAGAAGGAAGGCGGCAAACATCAGGGCGCTGTCATAAAGCGGAACCGAGAGCATTTCACCATAATTGTTAGCGATGAGTGCCGGTATCGGATAGCAGGCATCGAGCACGCTGCCCGGAACGATGGCGAGGTTTCCGCACACCATCAGTACAGCTATCGTTTCTCCCAGCGTTCGGCTCAGCGCCAAGACTACAGCGGCAATCATTCCCGGTCGTGCCTTCCTCAGCACAACATGCTTGATGGTTTGCCATTGCGTGGCACCCAGCGAGAGCGAAGCTTCTCTCAAATCTGTTGATATGTTATCGAATATCTCCATAAACAGGCTCACCAGGAGCGGGATGATCATCACGCTCAATACGATGCCGCCCGCCAGAACCGTATATCCCGAAGAGAACTCTACGAAAAGGGGAGCAACATGCTTCGAAACCCAAGGCACGATGAGCAGGGTGCCCCACACGCCATAGATGACGGAGGGAAGTCCGGCTAGAATATCGAGCAGGGGATAAACGTATTTCCGGATGTTGCGGTGGGCGTATTCCGTGAGATAGATGGCCATGAACAGGGAGATGGGCAGGGCGATGAGGATGGCGAGTGCCGTACACCAGAAGGTGCCGGCGAGGAAAGGTAGGAATCCGAACTTGCCTTCCATCGGTCGCCAGTTGCTCTCTGTGAGGAGTTCCCACAGGTTATATTGGCTCAATATCGGCTCCGACTTGATAAACAGTCCCACCGCCATGATGATTACCAGGAATATGGAGGCGATGGTCAAGAGAAACATCACCTGTCCTGCTATCTTATCCTTTGCTATTCTATAATCCATACTCGTATTTTATTATCCAAGCAGGCTAACGCCCAATCCCAACAGCAGGAATGCCGCTGCCTCCAAGATATTGATGATTAAATTCTTCATGCTCATTCCCTTCCTAAAACATTTGAATTGACTTTCACTTCGTCCGTCGAACGTTGTTTCTTCACTCTTCACTCTTCGTTCTTCACTTAAAACCTAGCTTCTCTGATGCAGTCCGCATTCGCGATGTTCCGGCGATTCCCACCACCATCTTCCGGCTCGGATATCCTCGCCTGGCTTGATGGCTCTTGTACAAGGTTGGCAACCGATGCTCGGATAACCCTTGTCCTGCAGTTTGTTATAAGGCACATGGTGCTTCTTTACATATTGCTCCACATCCTCTTCGCTCCAGTTGATGAGCGGGTTCACCTTGATTAGGTTATGGATGTCGTCCCATTCCACCACCTGCATATCCTTGCGGGTTACGCTCTGCTGCTTTCTCAATCCGCAGATCCATACGTCGAGTCCCTGCATCGCACGCTTCAGCGGTTCCAGTTTTCTGACCTGGCAGCAGCGGTGACGGCTTTCTATCGAATTATAGAAGAGGTTGATGCCCTCTTCCTTCACCATCTGCTGCACCGCCTCATAGTTAGGGAAGAATACTTCCAGGTTGATGCCGTAGGTCATGTTTGTCTTGTCGATCAACTGGTAGGTCTCCGGGAAGAGTCTGCCTGTATCGAGTGTGAAGATGCGAGCAGATTTATCTATCTTCACGATGATGTCGGTAAGCGTCTGGTCCTCGATGCTGAGGGAAGAAGAAAGAGCGATGCGCCCTTTGAATGCCTGAAGGAAATAACCGACAATATCCTCGGCAGGCGCATCGCTGAATTTCTTATTGAGTTCCGGAACCAAATCCTTTATATTACTTTGAATACTTATCATTTAACATTCAACATTTAACATTCAACATTCAACATTACTTAATCAGTCCTGCTCCCACGGTTTCGTTCGTATCCGGGTCGATGAAGATGAGGCTGCCTGTTACCTTATTCTCCGTATATTTATCGAATACCAATGGGTTGGCGGTGTGAATGGTGATCTCGGCAATATCGTTCATCTTCAATTCCGATACTCCTTCTTCCTTCTCCAAGGTGTTGATATTGCGGCGATAGTTGATGCTTCGAATCAAACCCTGGGTTTCGAAGGTTGCCTGACGGATTACGTATTTGTTTCTTACGGCAGCAGGGCGCTCATTGAACCAGCATACATCCAGCGTGATGTCCTGTTCGATGCTAGGCTGCTTCTCATCTGCCTTCACGAGGGTATCGCCACGTGATATGTCGATATCATCATTCAGAGTCAGGGTAACGCTCATTGGGGCATACGCTTCCTCCAGGTGTTCCTCTACGAAGTCGATGCTCTTTACGGTGCTCTCCGTGCCCGATGGCAACACTCTGATCTTATCGCCCGGACGGATGATGCCGCCGCTTACTCTGCCCGCATAACCTCGGTAGTCAGGGAACTGGCTGCTGATAGGACGAATCACATACTGTACAGGGAAACGGACGAAATCGCTCACCGTCTTATGACCTACCGGAACCGTCTCCAGATAGTTCAACAAGGTAGGTCCCTCATACCAAGGAGTCTTATCGCTCTTGTTCACCACGTTGTCGCCATCCTTGGCGCTGATAGGGATAAACACCACGTTCTTGATATCCAATGCCTCCGACATCTTCTTGTAGTCGGCAACAATCTTGTCGTATACATCTTTACTGAAATCAACCAAGTCCATCTTGTTGATAGCCACCAGGATATGTGGTATACCGAGCAGCGAAGAAATATAGCTGTGGCGCACGGTCTGCTCCAGTACGCCATGACGTGCATCAATCAGAATGATGCTCAGGTCGGCAGTACTAGCACCCGTTACCATGTTGCGGGTATACTGAATATGTCCCGGAGTATCGGCGATGATAAACTTGCGTTTCGGTGTAGCAAAATAGCGGTAAGCCACATCGATGGTGATGCCCTGTTCGCGCTCTGCACGGAGTCCATCCGTGAGCAAAGCCAGGTTCACTTCTTCATTACCGCGGCTCTTGCTAGCAGCCTCCACCGCCTCCAACTGGTCTTCGAAAATCGACTTGCTATCATAAAGCAGTCTTCCTATCAAAGTACTCTTTCCATCGTCCACGCTGCCCGCAGTAGAGAAGCGGAGCAGCTCCATATCTAAATAACCTCTATCCATGTTTCTTTTAATGTTAAGTGTTAAATGTTAAATGGGCTAGCGCCCTCACCTTCACCTTGATTTAAATGTTAAGTGTTAAATGTTAAGTGTTAAGTTGTTTGCTGTATATGACTGCTATGCTAATTCAACATTCAACATTTAATATTCAACATTGAAAATTAGAAGTATCCCGCCTTCTTGCGGTCTTCCATTGCCGTTTCGCTTCGCTTGTCATCGGCTCTTCCTCCACGTTCTGTCACGCGTGTAGAAGCAATCTCGTCAATGATATCCGCTACGGTTGTCGCCTTCGATTCCGTGAGTCCGGTGCAGGTAATGTCACCGATGGTGCGGCAGCGAACCAGCTTCTTTACCACTTCCTCTGTAGGCTTGCGCTTGATGCAAGGCAGGGCTGCGAGCCATTGTCCGTCGCGGTTGAATACCTCTCTTTCGTGGGTGAAGTAGAGCGAAGGCATCGGGATGTTTTCCAGGAAGATATACTGCCATACATCCATCTCGGTCCAGTTGGAGATTGGGAACACACGGAAGTGCTCGCCCATATTCTTTCTGCCGTTGAAGATGTTCCAGAGCTCAGGACGCTGGTTCTTCGGGTTCCATTGTCCGAATTCGTCACGATGACTGAAGAAGCGTTCCTTGGCACGCGCCTTCTCCTCATCTCTTCGGGCGCCACCGATGGCTGCATCGAATTTATATTCCTCCAGGGTATCGAGCAGGGTAGTGGTCTGCAACTTGTTTCGGGATGCATAATAACCCGTTTCTTCCTTCACTCGTCCCTTGTCGATGCTTTCCTGCACGCTGCCCACGATGAGTTCGGCTCCGAGTTTC
>USSA01000018.1 GCA_900557255.1 uncultured Prevotella sp. | reverse complement strand
AGATAATATAGAACATCAAGATAAAGGAGAACTGGTCGCAAATTGCGACCGGTTCTACAGCCATCGCCTCAAAGCGTCATGTGCCACCAATGGCTACTTATATGAGCTCTATGCACCATTACAGGCAAATTGTCCGCAAACTGCGGACGATTTCAAATTGCTTTTTCTTATTCCTTGGGACCACCATCGTCGTATCATAGATAAGTGCAAGGGCAATGGCGCAACAGATAACCAAAGACCCTTCAATGCCCACCTCCATGCCTATGTGGTATATAAGAAAATTTACGGAATGCAAGCCGCAGTGGTTCTCAACCTTATGCATAAGGGAAAGGACTTGCTGGCTTTTATGAAGTAAATATAAGTGAGTTTTTCCGCCTCACTATGTGTTAGCGAACTCATTTTGGGGCTAATTCTAATCTATAAATAAATACCTAAAAAAAAAAGTAAAATATGATGAAATCGGAGACCAACTGTCCCCTAAGGGTGTATTCCCTTATAGCTCTCCTGGCATTTGCTTGTACCAGCAAAATTGTTAGCACAAACAAATTCTAACGTCCTCTACTAAGGAACGAGCGACAAAGAACTTTTTTACTAACTATTATAAATTTCGAATTATGGGGAGATTTATAATCAAGCTCTTGCGCTTGATACTGAAGTATGGCCGATTCGGCCTTTTTTGCGTGGTCATTCAATTGGATGGCAACAGCAAGTATATTGAGTATACTTACAATTTGAGGCGTTCCCTCCTATGGATATGAGCATACACGTACACATACTGGTAGATGTTGCCATGCAGGAAAGAGATTATCATGATGTACTCGTATTACGTCGATACTTGGAGACCTTTAACAGAATAGACAATCATTTGGTTGAAGCTGAACTTCCTAGGCTTGATGCTTATATCGCCACTCTGGATGGCTATTATGAATACCTGGAGCAAAGGAATAGAAAACCATTGGATAATGGTATCAGAATCGGCCGAAAAAAAGAATACCTTTTTGTGTCTGATGAAGCATCTTCTTTAAAAGATGAAGAGACGACCGCCGAGCAAGCCTCTTTATTTATAGAATTTCTCACCCTAAATGGCCTAAATTCTATGTCTACCAGTGCTAGCAAGTCTTCACCAATGAATATCGCAATATTTGCGTTTATCAGATATTGGAGAAGAAGGGGGATCTTGGCACCGCAGCACATCGTCAGTGCCAATGCCATTTATAGATTTCTTACTGAGGATTGCCATATACGAAAAGAAGTTACGATAAAATCGTTCAACAATGTCTTCAATCATTGTGAGGACATAAAAAATCAAGAAATGGATGATAAAGTGGCTGATTTCTTTGCCCATAGATGATTTTTTTTATGGGATAAATATTAATCCTATTTTTCCTATTTTTCCCAAAGGTGTTTTTGCCTTATCTTTGCACCCGTAATCAGACAAGTAAAGTCTGGTTGCGGGCGTTTTTTGTTTATAGGAATCCGGTACCGTTCCTGAAACTGAAATCTGGCGAATAACTCGCAGTCCAACCCTTTAATATGATATATTGATATGGCAGAAAATGCTTATGTATTTTATCATCCGCAGTATGGCGGATTGAGAGTGGTGAACAACGGCGAAGGATTGTTCTTTTGCATCGATGACCTGGTTGCCATCACTGATATTGGCAGAGATAAATTGTTCCCAGTATTAGCCGACACGGAGGGGAAAGTAGTCGAAATATATGTGGAAGCGGAAACCAAAAAGGTTCCGAAGAAATATAAAAAACGTTTGTTTTTCGGTGAATTCTTTGACAATGCTGACAAGGTGGAACGAAATTGTAGAATAGCTTGGAGAAGTATGATATTCGTAGATTCTCAGGTGGTGAGAGATATGACCATAGGCTGTTCGAAAGATCCTGAGCGTAAGTTGTTTTACAAGTGGGTCAAGGATTTTATCCAGCATGTGATGGAGGACGAGGACAGATGTTGGCATTATGAGTGTGTCATGATGAAAAGAGTCTGTTATGACCCTTTGGAAAAACCGATGGACATCCGATATGCTGCCGACGGTCTGTATATCAACGATATGAGAATCAACTGACATTATTCATCTTTTAAACAAGTTGTTACGATTATGAAACAAGCAACAAAGAAGTAGCTCCTCAACGCCCAGAAGGTGGACGGAGCCATCATCAGTGAGGAAAACGGTACCATCGCCTTCCGCAAGGCACCATGGAACGATACCGAGGTTATCTGCGAACAGCCTAAGGTGATACCGGGCAGAATGGTATGCTCTGGCGAGAGGGGAGGCGATGAGTTCGACTTCAAGCCTTACGAGCGTACGGGCGAGAAGCTTTTCGAGGAAATCTTCAAGACCAAGCATGCCGTGGTGCGCACCACCAAGCGCACGGTGCAGGTGAACTATACCTTCAGCCGTGACCTGGACAAGCAGGACATGCTGCGCTACCTCAAGGTAGAGCACAAGGAACTGATTGCCGGATTCAAGGAGAATATTGAATGTTGAATGTTAAATGTTGAATGTTGAATTAGGCTAGCGCCCTTGCGACCGTTAGGCAATTCAACATTCAACATAAAATTCAACATTCAACACTCAACATTCAACATTAAATTCACCATTCAACATTCAAGAACGATGGAACATATTATAGCATATAATCCGTACAAGAATGGCAATAAGGGGAGCGTAAGCTCCCAGCCACTCTCGGTCTACGACAAGACCATCGCTTATCCCTGGATGGCAGACCTGGTAGCTGCCATCCGTGGGGGAAACGATGAACTGAAAAAGCAGCTTCCCTTCCGCTGCGCTCACTACTACCAGTTCCGAGACAACAGGCGCTCGCAAAAAAATGCCATGCCCGAAAGCTTCCTCTTCCAAACCACCATCGACGTGGACGACAAGGAATATGTGGACATGGCGATAGAGAAGGCACGAGAGCTGAACTGTAGCGACACCATCTGGAACGGAGCCCTGCTGCACCTGGAGTACTCAGCCCGCAAGAAGTTGCACATCGACATCCGCATGCCCATCGGTATGACTATCGAGGAGACGCAGCGAGCCTATTGCGAGGCGCTGGGCGTGCCCTACGACGAGAGCTGTATCACGCCAGAACGCATGCTCTTCATCACCGACAAGGCGTCAGAAATCTATCGCTCGCCCCACTGGTACGAGGTGCTGCCACAGGAAGAGCTGAAGAAGCGCAGACAAGCCTACCTGGACCGTGGGCTCACTATCGACGGAAGACAGCAACAGGGCACTCAGCCCCAACCATTCAACATTCAACACTCAACATTCAACACTCAACAAAATGTTCAAGACCATCGACTTTCGGGCTCTGACAGCCATCACGCTGTTTCTGCTGGCTCTGCTGTTCAGCCTGCCCAACCTTGTGATAGCAATGCTGCTCATGCTGCTCATCTCAGCCCTGCTGGAGCTCATCAGGATGCTGGGGCAGAGGCAACCGGCAAGAACCTAGCAGCCTTCGACCTCTTCCGCAATGCGGCAGGTCTGAAGGACGTAGACATCAACACCCCAGGCTCGCGCCACTCATCGCTCCTGGCGATTATGAGCGCAGGCGCATCGAGAGTGATGCCTGAAGACGAACTGAAGGCGGTGGTGGCGCAGAAGATGCCTGCCTTCTCGCAGGAACGTGACTGCCAGCAGCTCATCCACGATTTTTATGCGAAATATGGTGACAGTTCGAAGCCGATGTCGCAAGCCGTAATCCGCATCAATGCCCAGGCAGAGAAGTCCTCCCAGAAGGATGCCGTGGCATTCAAATCCGTAAGTTCCGTGGGTTCCGAAGGTGGCACGGATTCCAATGCGGAAGATGATAAATTAACTCCGCCTCCGATGCCCGAACATCTCCCAAAACTCGTGGAGCTGCTGCTATCAAAGACCCCGGACGTATACAAGCCAGCCGTGGCACACGCCATCTTCCCGCCACTTGCTACACACCTCTGCAAGACCACCTTCAAGTATATCGACAATGTGGAGCACGAGGCTACCCTGATGTGCTGTCTGCTGGCGGGTACGGGCGCAGGCAAGAACTGTGTGCAGATGCCTATCAACATGATTATGGAGGACATCAGACAGCGCGACCATGAGAACCTGCAACGGGAGAAGGAATGGAAAGAGGAGGTGACACGTAAGGGTGCCAACAAGGATAAGCGCAAGCGTCCGGAAAACCTCATCATCCAGGAGATTGACGCCGATATGACCAACCCGGCATTCGTGATGCGCACGGCTGAGGCTCAGGAGCATTTCCTCTATACAACGCTCAACGAGATAAATCAGTTCGACGCCCTCAAGGGGCAAGGCAACCAGCAGTTCAAGATCATGTGCCTTGCCTTTGATCCTGGGAACTCATACGGCCAGACCCGCGTGGGCACATCGAGTATCACCGAGCGCATCACCATCCGGTTCAACTGGAATGCATCGACCACCGTCCAACTGGGGCAGCGATATTTCTCCAAGGTGCTCACCGACGGACCTATCAGCCGCATCAACTTCTGTACCATCCCAGAGCGGGAAATCGGTGCCGAAATGCCAGTATACGGCGAATATGACGATGCCTTCAGGGAGGCGCTCAGACCGTACATAGAGAATCTGTGCAAGGCGTCGGGTAGGATAGACTGTGCTGAGGCTTTCGCCCTGGCAGAAAAGTTGAAGGATGAGAACGCCGACTTTTCGCGCATGTCGCAAAACAGGGTGTTTGAGAATCTCTCCTTCCGTGGCAACGTAATTGCCTTTCTCAAGGCTTGCGTGCTATACGTGGCAAACGGCTGCAAATGGGAACCCGAAATAGAAGAGTTCATCAGATGGAGCGAGAGCTACGACCTGTGGTGCAAGATGATTTTCTTTGGTGCAGGCATAGCCAAGGCTAATGAGATAGGAGAGAAATCGAGCAAGCGAGGACCAGCCAACCTGCTGCAGCAATTGCCTGACACCTTCACTTATGCACAGGCTGAAATGGTACGTCTGCATAACGACTTCGGAAAGAAGGGTACGGTGACGATGCTGAGAAACTGGGTGAACCGCCATTATATCGAGAAAATTCCTCCGAAGGGAGTAAATGCCGACGGAGCTGACGGAAAGCAGGGCGGAAAGGTGTTCAGTATTCAGTTATTCAGTTTTAAGAAGCTATTATTCCGTTCTGACGGACTCGACCTGAGATGTTTCAACGCAAAATAGTTTAACACTTAACATTCAAACAAAATGGAAATAGTATTAAAGCGTATAGCTAAAAAGGGAACTTATACCATCGGCAGACTCTATCTGCTGACCGATGCAAGTGTAATTCGTAACTCGTTGCCCGGCAAGAAGAAAGACGACAAGTGCAAATTGGTTCATACCTTTGACAGCCAGCTGTTGTCCAAAGATACATATCTCTGTGATACCATGGAGCCTACATGGCGAAATCTGTTGGGCATCAAGCTAAAGCCAGAGGAAGTGGATGCCCGCTATAGCCGCAAGAGCGGCGTGAAGGCTCGTAAGATACCTGGTCATACGGCCATTCCTGAGGGATCATATCCCGTGGTCATATCGTATTCGCCAAGATTCAAGCGTTGGCTGCCATTGGTGTTTGGTGTGCCGAATTTCGAGGGCATCCGCATCCATGCAGGCAATTATCCTGACGACACACAAGGCTGCATCCTTGTTGGAGAGAACAAGTTCGAGGGCATGGTGGTGAACTCCCGTATCTGGCTGCAGCGGCTTATCAACGCCATGACAGCGGCGCGCGACCGAGACGAAAGTATCTGGATAACCATCCTATAGACAAACAGCATCCCTGCATAAGGGATGCTGCTAATCTGTTTTTATATATTTTCTGACTGAAAACGTTCTTAAAGCTTTGACCAGTCGATGCTGCGGATAAAAGCCAAGGTTGAAACCCAATCGCAGTCGAGGCAGAATGGAGTAGGAACATCCGGGGTGTTGTAATAAGCCAGGGTAAACTCTGTATCTGCATCCTTAAATGCCTTGTGGTCGATGGTTGCCTGCTTGAAAAACTGGGTTACGAGCGGCTTGTTCTTGTTTGAAGCCTCCTTCAGTCGCCTCTGATAGAGTGTAATATAAACGCTCATGGCGTAGGCCTGCTCGTTGAGATAGCGAACCTTTACGTTCAAGGTGTCCTTGCTCAGATTCTTGTCGAGCATTACATACGGTGGCAGAATCTTGCTGCGCATGTAGGTCATTGCGTCAAACTTGAAGAGGGCTGTACGGCGCTCGTCCATGCTCTTCGTGGTGTCGTTGATGATTGCATCAGAAGTGCGGAGCACCTCGTTTAATACATCCTGGGCGCTTGCCTTAGCTATGCTGAGGGTGAGCGCAAATAATAATATTATATATCTCATCTTTCTGAAATTATTGATTATCAATTCTTTTTAATCGTTGGTGTGGCGCAAGAGGAAGATGCTGTGGTCGATGCACGCTGGCAATTCTTCCTTATAATGCGTTACCATGATCATGGTTTTGTTCTGGCGGCGACAGAAGGCTTCAATGACGTCTTTTACAAGACGGCGGTTGCGGTTGTCGAGTCCGTGGAGCGGTTCATCGAGAATCAGCAGTTCCGGATCCTTGACAAAGGCTCGTGCCAGGAGAACGAGGCGCTGTTCGCCGCTGGAGAGCTTCAGAAAACCACGCTCTTCAAGACCTTCCAGTCCGAAGACTTTCATCCAGAAGCGGCACTTGTCCATGTCTTCTTCCTTCGGCTTTACATAGAGACCTACGGAATCCATCAGGCCGCTTGCTACGATGCGGATGGCTGGTAGGTCGCGCTGGTAAGAGCGGTGAAGCTCAGGCGATACGTAGCCGATGTGTTTCTTGATGTCCCAGATGCTTTCGCCGCTGCCTCGAGGATTGTCGAAGAGGGTAATGTCGCAGGCGTAGCTCTGCGGATTGTCGGCACAAACCAGACTGAGAAGCGTACTCTTTCCGGCTCCGTTCTGTCCGCTCAAAGCCCATCGCTCACCGTTCATCACGGTCCAGTCGAGGTCATTGAGGATGATTCGCTCGCCATACTGTATGCGCACCTTGTTCATCTTCACCACTTCCTGGGTGTGATATTCGCGGTCGCTGTAAGGCTGGTCTACGATGGCCTGTTCCATCTCCGGGCTCAGCACATGGGCAGGCACGGATTCTCTGCCGGCAAGATATTCGGCGAGGGTTACCTTAGGCAGAACCTTCATATCCTTCACTTCTACCACGTGGGTAATGAAGTCAGGAATATCATCGCTCTTGCTCAGTACGAGGATAATCTGCAGGGCTCGCTCTGAAGAGAGGGTCTTGAGCAGCTCCTTGAGCTGGTCGCGGGTTTCAGCATCGAGTCCGATAAACGGATTGTCCATGATGAGCACGCGAGGCTCTGAGAAGAGGGTAGAGGCAAGTTTGAACTTGCGGAGCTCGCCACTTGAAAGCAGGATGGTGTATTTGTCCATCAGGTGCTGCATGTGGAAGAGTTCGTAGATGTGCTGCTGCAGGGCTCTGCGCTCCGGAGTGTCTTCGCCAGCCATCTGGTAGGCTTCTTCCAGCTTGTCCTTTACGATAGGCGTGTTCTCGTCTATCTCGAGCTGGTTCCAGCGCTGCTGTAGGAAATAAGTGCGGTCGTTATCGCCTCCGTAGGTGTCGCGGAAGGTAATATACTTGATGTTGTCGCTCACCATTGTTTTCTGGCTTGGTGAGAAATCGTAATCAGGGTCGTGCATCAGGAGTGGGTGGCGACCTACGATGATGTCGACAAACATTGATTTTCCTCCACCGTTCGGACCTACGATAGCGATGTGTTCACCATCGCACGCCTCGAAGTTTACGGGTTCTGCCATACGCCATTCAGGCATGCGGGTAACACCATTTTTAATGCTAATAATCTTTTGCATCTCTCTTATTTTTTTATTCTACTCTGATTCTTTGTTGCAAAGTCTTTCCAGCTGCTGTAGTGCCTGGCGTCGGTCTCCGGGCGGTTCATCTGCAGAAAGTGGCAGTAGGCTGCCCCCAGCGCATCGGTAGCGTCCATGAACTTCGGCATTTCGTCCTGCTGAATATGGAGCAGTCGCTGCAGCATTCCCGCCACCTGTTCCTTCGAAGCCTGTCCCTGTCCTGTAATGGCCATCTTGATTTTGAGCGGCGCATATTCGTGGATAGGAACGCTGTGATGAATGGCGGCTGCGATGGCTACGCCCTGCGCCCTGCCCAGCTTGAGCATCGACTGCACGTTCTTGCCGAAGAAGGGGGCTTCGATGGCCATCTCATCGGGCAGATAGCTGTCGATAATGCCGGTTACGCGGTCGAAGATCTTGCCCAGCCGTAGATAGGGATCGCTCTCTTTGCGCATGTCGATGACGCCCATCACCACCAGTTCGGCCTTGTTGCCGATGATGCGGATTACGCCATAGCCCATCACGTTGGTTCCGGGGTCAATGCCGAGAATGATCTTCTCTGTATTCGATTTCTTGATCATCGCTGATAAATCTCCTGACTTTTAAAAATGCTGTTTTAACGGTCCATATATGGATTGTGAGCGAGCTCTTCGCCTATGCTGGTGTATTCGCCATGACCCGGGAGAACCTGGGTTTCGTCAGGCAACTGACCGAGATGGCGCAGACTGTTGATGATGCGGAACATGCTGCCTCCAGGGAAATCGGTTCTGCCGATAGAGTTGTGGAAGAGGGTGTCGCCGGTGAAGGCTACGTGCTCTGCCTCGCAATAGAAGGTGACGGAACCGCTGCTGTGGCCTGGAGTGGCGATAACCTGGAACTCGTGGTTGCCGAACTTGATGACTTCTTCATCTTCGAAGAATCTGCCAATAGACGGAAACTCATAATCGAGCTGCATCTGATAGAAGGTTTCTGCCTGCTTGGCGAGTCCCTTCATCAGTTTTTCGTCTGCTGCCGATACTTCCGGCTTCAATCCGAACTCCTGATAGATGGTGTTGTTGCCGAAGTTATGGTCAAGATGGCCATGGGTTACGAGCAGGTGAACTGGCTTGAGCTGGTTCTCCTTAATATATTGTGTAATAGCCGTGCGCTCTTCCGGATAGAAGGCGCCGCAATCGATGATGACGCATTCCTTGGTCTCATCGCTCACCACGTAGCAGTTTTCCTGCAACATGTTTACTTGAAATCTTTCTATATGTAACATTTCTTACTTTGAACTTTATGATTACTTTGAACTTTGAACTTTGAGCTTTGAACTTTATGATTAGCAAAGCAAATGAATTCTTCACTCTTCGTTCTTCACTCTTCACTCTTCACTTCTATTACGCCGGAACGTAAACCAGCTGCTTGTCTTGGCTGAACCATTCTTCATCGAAGAAAGTGCTGAGCGGAGTGATTTCTGAAATCTTGAAGTATTGCTTCAGCTCTTCTTTCAGATTACCGCCTTTCAGACACAGAAGTCCGTTAGGCAGAGCGTTTTGTCCCTTCTGCTTAAAGTTTTTCTTGATAATCTTCATCAGGTCAGGAAGCTGCATTACCGCACGGCTTACCACGAAATCGTACTTGCCTTTTTCGTCCTCTCCGCGCAGGTGTTCTGCCTTGAGATTCTGCAGATTGATAGCCGTAGCCACCTCATTGCAGACTCTGATTTTCTTGCCCGTTCCATCTATCAGCTTGAACTTGCATTCAGGGAAGAGGATGGCGAGCGGAATGCCCGGGAAACCTCCGCCGCAGCCGAAATCGAGAATCTCCGTGCCCGGACGGAAATGGATTGCCTTGGCTATTGCCAGAGAATGGAGCACGTGGTGCTCGTACAGATTATCGATGTCCTTGCGGCTGATGACATTGATCTTGCTGTTCCAGTCGCGGTATAATGCATCAAGTGCCTCGAACTGCTTTTTCTGCTCTTCCGTGAGGTTCGGGAAGTATTTCTCTATTATTTCTATCATATAATTATATGTATTCTTCTTTATTTTCTACTGATTTTTCTGCAAAGGTAGTGTAAAAAATCGGAAAACACGTAATAAAAACATCAAAATCTGTAAGATTATGCTCGTATATTAAGTTTTTTGCGTAACTTTGCACCCGTTTTCAATATAATTTAAGCAAAAATTGATAAAAACAGACAAGGAAATATGATAAAAGCAGCACTCTTCGATCTGGATGGTGTGGTATTCGACACAGAATCGCAGTACTCCATCTTCTGGGGAATGATAGGCAGGGAGTATCATCCGGAAATGCCCGATTTCGAATATCGCATCAAAGGACAGACTCTGGTTCAGATTTACGACAAGTATTTCACCGATGAAGCCGTCTTCGCCCACATCGAAGGTTTTACAGGCGCAAAGGAGGAACAGGCTAAGATTACAGCCCGACTGAATGAGTTTGAAAAGAGCATGCAGTATGAATATATTGCAGGGTTCGAAGACTTCATCAGCGACTTGAAGCAGCATGGCGTAAAATGCGCTGTGGTAACGAGCAGCAACATTCAGAAGATGCTGAATGTCTATGAACGTCACCCGGAATTCAAGGCTTATTTCGACCGCGTGCTGACCAGCGAGGATTTCGCCGAGAGCAAGCCTCATCCAGACTGTTATCTGAAAGGTGCAGCCTATTTCGGTGTGGAACCGGAGGACTGTGTAGGACTGGAAGACAGCTTTAACGGACTGAAGGCGGTGAGAGCCTCAGGAGCCTTTACCCTAGGTCTCGCCACAACGAACAGCAGAGAAGCCATCCAGCCGCTATCCGACTATGTGATAGATGATTACAGAGGTTTCAGCTTTGCTGACTTGCAGCGCATCGTGGAGGATGCGAAATAGATTCAACGCAGAACAATAAATAAATCAAAATAAAAAATGGGATATTTATCTACTGACAAGAAGAAAATTACCACCAAGACCTTCGCAGAAATGAAGAAGGCTGGCGAGAAAGTAACCATGCTGACAGCATACGACTTTACAACAGCCGGAATTATAGATGCTGCAGGAATTGACTCGATATTAATAGGTGATTCGGCCAGCAATGTGATGGCAGGAAATGCGGACACATTGCCGATTACCGTAGACCAGATGATTTATCACGCCCACAGCGTGGCACGTGCCTGCCAGCATGCTTTCGTGGTTTGCGACATGCCTTTCGGCAGCTATCAGATCAGCAAGGAAGAGGCGCTTCGCAATGCTTGCCGCATGATGAAGGAAACGGGTGTAGACGCTCTGAAACTGGAAGGCGGCGTAGAAATCTGCGACACGGTTAAGGCGCTGGTTAATGCAGGTATTCCTGTTCATGGTCATCTCGGACTTACCCCTCAGAGCGTTAATAAGTTTGGCGGTTATGGCATTCGTGCCAAGGAAGAGGCTGAGGCACAGAAACTTATCAGCGACGCCATTGCGCTGGACGAAGCAGGCTGCTTTGCCATCGTGCTGGAGAAGGTTCCTGCTAAGCTCGCTGCTGAAGTAAGCAAGAAAGTGAAGGCTGTAACAATCGGAATCGGTGCAGGTAACGGCTGCGACGGACAGGTTCTGGTTTATGCTGATGCACTCGGAATGACACAGGGCTTCAAGCCTAAGTTCCTGCGCCACTTTGCTCAGGTAGGCGAGGAAATGACTAAGGGTGTGAAGGCTTATATTGATGCGGTGAAGACCGTAGATTATCCTAGCACTGAAGAGAGTTACTAACATTAACTCTCTTTTTAGTGAAGTGTAAGAGAGTATAAATACGATAGATTCATAAAAGAGTTTAGAATAATGGATACACAAAATACACCTGTACATATTAAGCTGTGGCACAAGGACTTTTGGCGATTATGCTTTGCCAATCTCCTGCTGATGTCGAGTGTGTATATGCTCGTTTTTGCCATTCCTTATTTCCTGATTCAGGAGAAGTATCAGATGTGGCAGATAGGGAGTGTACTTCTTGCATACGGCTTTGGACTGTTTCTGTTTGGTGGCTTCTGCTCTTATCTGGTGCAGCGCTACCGCAGGAATATGGTTTGCCAGCTTTCCATTTTAGGTGTGGTTGTTTGCCTTTCGGTTCTTTACTATCTGGATACGTTCTGGAACATCAGGTTTTCTTTTGAGGTTCTCCTGGCGGTCCGTTTCCTGTTGGGAGCATTTCTGGGGCTGGCTCAGATGTCGCTAGCCAGTACGCTGGTTATTGATTCCAGCGAGTCGTTCCAGCGCACCGAGGCTAATTACATTACCTCCTGGTTTGCCCGCTTTTCGGTAGCCGTAGGACCCTTGGTGGCATGTTTTGTTTACAACTATTTCGGCATGGGCTATGTTTTCCCTACGGCTTCGTTGCTGGCTTTGGGAGCCTTCGTGCTGGTTTCTCGCGCCAAGTTTCCTTTTAAGGCACCAGCCGAAGGAATCAAGGTTTTCAGCCTCGACCGTTTCTATCTGCCACAGGGAACTCCACTGTTTGTCAACATCATCCTGATTACTTTTTCTGCGGGATTATACTTTTCTTTGCCTCATTCCTCTGGCATTTTTCTGATGATTTTCGGAGGATTGGTCTTGGCGTTCCTGGCAGAAAAGTTTGTCTTTGCTGATGCAGATCTGAAGAGTCAGATAATAGTAGGTCTGGTACTGCTGGGAGCAGCTCAGCTGATTTCGTTCGGAACTCAGGAGCTTGCTGTAGAAATCGTGGTTCCAACCTTGCTGGGTTTCAGCTTGGGAATCATCGGAAGCCGTTTTCTGCTCTTCTATATCAAGCTTGCCAAACATTGCCAGCGCGGCACGAGCGTGAATTCGTTCTTCCTGGCTTGGGAATTGGGATTGAGTTTGGGATTCGGTCTCGGATTCCTGTTCCATAATCTTCCCGCGAGAGCGCATTTTGACGTAGATCATCCTGTATATAATATGGTTGAATCGGGTATGTTGCACTATGCACTTCTTTTTACAATCGTATCGTTGCTGGTGTACAATTTCTTGGTTCATCCTTGGTACATGAAGCATAAAAACAGATAAAATTTTTGAAATCTCGTTTGTTTCATAAAAGCTATTCTTTAAAAGAACCTAAAAATAGCTTTTATGAAACATTTTTAATATTATTTAGATTGGTTTTTTCGCTTTTGTGGCTTAATTTGAGTACTTTTGCGTTTAGTTTTGGAAATATATTGTTTGAATTAAGAAATTAAACGTAAAAATATAGAATTATGGCAGAAGCTATTGATATCCGCGAATTGAATATCCGGATAGAACAACAAAGTCAGTTTGTTACCAATCTGGTAATGGGCATGAATAAGGTAATCGTAGGTCAGAAACACCTCGTAGATTGCCTTCTTATCGGTCTTCTCTCTGATGGTCATATCCTGCTTGAGGGTGTGCCTGGTCTGGCGAAGACACTTGCAATCAAGACATTGTCACAGCTTATCAGCTCCGACTATAGCCGCATTCAGTTTACTCCTGATCTGTTGCCTGCCGATGTGGTGGGTACTCAGATTTATTCACAGAAAGACGAGGCTTTCCATGTAAAGCGCGGTCCTGTCTTTGCCAATTTCGTCTTGGCAGATGAGATTAACCGTGCCCCAGCCAAGGTGCAGAGTGCACTGCTCGAAGCAATGCAGGAACACCAGGTTACCATTGGCGATGAAACCTTCAAACTGCCTAGTCCGTTCCTGGTAATGGCTACACAGAACCCTATCGAGCAGGAAGGAACCTATCAGTTGCCTGAAGCACAGGTAGACCGTTTCCTGCTGAAGGTAATCATCGATTATCCTACACTGGAAGAGGAAAAGCTCATCATCCGTGAGAATATTCAGGGCGGACTTCCTGAGGTTACTCCTGTAACATCAGCCGAGGAGATTCTGAAGGCTCGCAAGATTGTAAACGAGGTTTATCTCGATGAGAAGATTGAGCAGTATATTGCCGATATCGTCTTTGCTTCACGTTATCCTGAGCGCTACGGACTGGGCGAACTGAAAGACATGATTACCTTCGGCGGCAGTCCTCGTGCCAGCATCTCTCTTGCCAAGGCAGCCAGAGCCTATGCGTTTATCAAGCATCGCGGCTATGTAATTCCTGAGGATGTAAGAGCTGTAGCCCATGACGTAATGCGCCATCGTATCGGCCTTTCTTACGAGGCTGAGGCAAGCAATGTAACAAGCGAGGAAATCGTGAGCCGCATCATTAATAAGGTGGAAGTGCCTTGATTCGGTAAGTGAAGAGTGAAGAACGAAGAGTGAAAAATTTGCTTGCTTCACTAATCATAAAGTTCAATGTTCAAAATTCAAAGTTCAAAGTAATAAGTTGGATACACAAGATATCTTAAAAAAGGTTCGGAAGATAGAAATCAAGACTCGCGGACTGAGTCAGAACATCTTCGCAGGTCAGTATCATTCTGCCTTCAAGGGCAGGGGAATGGCCTTTGCCGAGGTGCGCGAATATCAGTATGGCGATGATGTGAGAGACATCGACTGGAATGTGACCGCCCGCTTTCATAAGCCTTACGTCAAGGTGTTTGAAGAGGAAAGGGAACTGACGGTGATGCTGCTCGTAGACGTCAGCGGGTCGCTCGATTTCGGTACGATGAAGCAGATGAAGCGCGATCTGGCTACTGAGATTGCTGCCACACTCGCCTTCAGCGCCATTCAGAACAATGACAAGATAGGTGTCATCTTCTTCTCTGACCGTATCGAGAAGTACATTCCGCCTAAGAAAGGAAGAAAACATATTCTCTATATTATCAGAGAAATGCTCAACTTCCAGCCGCAGAGCCAGCGTACTGACATCGGTTGCGCCCTGGAATATTTCACCCGCGTGATGAAACGCCACTGCACAGCTTTCGTAATCAGTGACTTCTACGATCATAAGGATTTCCAGCATCAGCTGCAGATTGCCAACCAGAAACATGATGTAGTAGCCATCCAGGTTTACGACCCGCGTGCCAAGGTGCTGCCTGATGTAGGACTGCTCAAGGTGATGGACGCAGAAACCGGACATGAAATGTATATTGATACAAGTTCGAAGAAACTGCGAATGGCCCATACACAGCAATGGCTGATGCAGCAGGAAAATCTGAAAACCGACTTTGCCAAAAGCAAGGTCGACTGGACTTCGATTGCCACTAACGAGGACTTCTCGAAGGCGCTCCTGATGCTTTTCAAGCAGAGGGGCTGATAAACCGAAAGCTCAAAGTAAAGAAACTATGTTTAAAGTAAAGAATATCATATTGTCGCTCGCTCTCCTGGGGTGCTCAGGCTTAGCTCAAGCCCAGCAGGTAGAGCAACGCATCGACTCGCTGCAGATACTGATAGGACAGCAGACCGTGCTGCATCTGAAGGCTTCGGTAAAGCAGGGCGATAAGGTGCAACTGCCATCTTTCAAGCCGCAGCAGCAAATTACACCGGGAGTGGAAGTGGTAGAGCAGAGTAAAGGCGACACTTCGCACATAGGCGACGACCGCATGGTGGTGAGCCGCGACTATACGCTGACTTCATTTGACGAAAAGGTGTATGCGATTCCTGCGCTCAATGTGAAGGTAAACGGCAAGAACTTTCATGGCAACCAGCTTGCGCTGAAGGTGCTCACCGTGCCTGTAGATACGGTTCATCCCAACCAGTTCTATCCGCCTAAGGATGTTCAGGACAATCCTTTCTCCTGGAGCGAATGGAGCGCGCAGTTCTGGTTGAGCCTATTGCTGTTAATCCTCTGTGGCGCATGGCTTTATCTGCGCAACAGGCTGAAGAACAACAAGCCAATCATCACCCATATCCGCATCGTAAAACGTGTTCCGGCTCATGAAAAGGCACTGAATCAAATCAACGTCATCAAGCAGCAACATGTAGAGAATCAGGAAACACAGAAGGCTTACTACACCCAGCTTACCAATACGCTGAGAGAATATATCGTGAGCCGTTTCGGATTCAATGCCATGGAGATGACCAGTATGGAAATCATCGAACGTTTGCGTGAAGCAGGCGACCAGAAGATGATTGATGAACTGAAGGAACTCTTCCAGACAGCCGATCTCGTGAAGTTTGCCAAATATGAAACCCTGGTGAATGAGAATGATGCAAACCTGGTGAATGCCATCAACTTCATCGACCAGACCAAGACAGATGAGAAACCTACAGAAGAAAAGTTGGTTCCACAACTGACCAATGAAGAGCAGAAGACGCAATCTCAGCGCCGCCTCATCAAGTCGCTCCTCTGGATTGGAGCCATCGTAGGTCTGGCTCTGTTGGGTTACATCATTTATCAGTCAGCCATGCTGCTGATGTAAAGCAGGGTGTTCTTATGAAACGTTTCGCCGGGCAAAGCGGTTTATTCCGAAACTCTTTGCCTGGCTATAAATAGAAAAATAAAGAAATGGAATTTGCAAGTAAAGGCTATTTTCTGTTGCTCCTGTTGCTGATACCTTATATATTATGGTATTTCCTCTACAGGAAGAAGAATGCGCCAACCATGCGCATGAGCGACACGAAAAAGTATCAATATGCTCCGAAGAGCCTGCGTGTGCGTCTCATCCATCTGCCAATGGTGCTGAGATGCATCTGTTTCGTGCTCATCGTTTGTGCAATGGCTCGTCCGCAAACGCATACGGCTTGGGACAACAAGACGGTAGAAGGCATTGACATTATGTTGGCGATGGACGTTTCTACCTCTATGCTTGCCGAAGATTTGAGACCAAACCGTATGGAAGCGGCTAAGGATGTGGCAACAGAATTCATCTCGGGAAGACCGAACGACAACATCGGTCTGACTATCTTCGCCGGTGAAGCCTTCACCCAGTGCCCTATGACAACCGATCATGCCAGTCTGTTGCGCCTCTTGCAGGCAACCCGTACGGATATTGCTGCCCGAGGACTGATTGACGATGGAACCGCAGTGGGAATGGGACTGGCTAATGCCGTAAGCCGACTGAAGGATTCTAAGTCAAAATCGAAGGTCGTGATTCTTCTTACCGACGGCAGTAACAACATGGGTGAAATCTCGCCTATGACCGCAGCAGAGATTGCCAAGAGTTTCGGAATCCGCGTTTACACCATCGGAGTAGGAACCAACAAGGTGGCTCCTTATCCAATGCCTGTGGCAGGAGGAGTACAGTACGTCAATATTCCGGTAGAGATAGATACGAAGACGCTGGGTGATATTGCTCAGACAACCGATGGTAATTTCTATCGCGCAACGAACAATAACGAGCTGAAGAAGATTTACAGGGACATTGATAAACTGGAGAAAACCAAGTTTAATGTCAAGCATTTCGCTAAGCGCTATGAAGCTTATCAGCCATTCGCCCTGGCAGCTCTCCTGGTATTGCTGGTAGAAATCCTGCTCCGCATCACCTGGTTCAGAAGAATTCCGTAATCCGGATACTGAGCCATTACTGATTATCGGAGATATTTCGCTATCTTTCGGAGATATTCTGCTATCTTTCGGAGATATTTTACCAGTTATCGGAGATATTTTACTGATTATCGGATAATCGAATAGAAGATATAATTAGAATAGAAAATGTTAAGATTTGAAGATCCTATATTTCTCTGGCTGTTGTGGATAATACCAGTACTGATTCTTATCAGACTGATAGGATGGAGAAGAAGAAAGGCTAAACTGAAGAAGCTCGGCGATCCGGAGCTTCTGAAACAGCTCATGCCCAACATCTCCAAATATCGCCCTACAGTTAAGTTTGTGCTGATGCTCGCAGCCTTGGCGCTTCTCATCGTGATGGTAGCTCGTCCGCAGATGGGCAGCAAGATTTCTCACGATAAGCGACATGGTATTGAAACCATCATCTGCCTCGATATTTCCAATTCCATGCTCTGTCAGGACGTGGTTCCATCCCGTTTGGACAAGAGTAAGATGCTTATCGAAAATCTGGTCGACAACTTTAACAACGACAAGATAGGACTCATCGTCTTTGCCGGCGATGCGTTCGTGCAGTTGCCAATCACCACCGATTATGTTTCGGCAAAGATGTTTCTCCAGAACATAACCCCTGGTCTTATCCAGACACAGGGAACCAATATCGGAGCAGCCATCGATTTGGCTTCCAAGAGTTTCACCCAGCAGGAGAATGTGGGCAGAGCCATCATCGTTATTACCGATGGCGAAAACCATGAGCCTGGTGCACAGGAGGCAGCGGCTGCTGCCAACAAGAAAGGAATCAATGTCTTTATCCTGGGCATAGGAAACACCAAGGGAGCGCCAATCCCTATGGGCGACGGCTCTTATCTGAAGGACAATGCGGGCAACACCGTAATGACCGCCCTGAATGAGCAGATGTGTAAGGAACTTGCCCAGGCAGGCAAGGGTCAGTACATACATGTAGATAATACCAGCGATGCGGAAAGAGCATTGAATGATGATATTGCCAAATTGCAGAAAGGCGATGTAACGAGTGTGGTTTACAGCGCCTATGATGAACAGTTCCAGGCTGTAGGTATTCTCGTCATCCTGTTGCTTATCATCGAAATCTGTCTGCTTGAGGTAAAGAATCCTCTGCTCAGAAACATCAAGTTTTTTAAGAAAGACATCAAGAAGCCTTTCTGATAAACGTTTATACATTATTATATAATAAGAATGAGATATTTAAGATATATATTGGTTTTTGCCCTGATGGTGCTGGGCTTGGCGAAGGTGGGAGCGCAGAACGACCGTAACTTCATCCGCCAGGGAAACCGTGCCTATCATAAACAGAAGTGGGCTGCAGCCGAAACGCAATATCGCAAGGCTATCTCCAAGAATCAGAAGAATGCGCAGGCTGTCTATAATCTGGGGTGCGCCCTGATGATGCAGCAGAAGGATTCGATGGCGATGATACAGTTTGAGAATGCTTCGAAACTGGAAACGAACAAGATTCGGCGCGCCAGAAGTTACCACAACATGGGTGTGGTCATGCAGCAGCATCAGCAATATGCGCAGGCAATCGGATGTTATGAGAACGCCCTGCGCTGCAATCCGCAGGACAATGCAACCCGATATAATCTTGCCCTCTGCAAGAAACTGCTTAAAAACCAGAAGCAGAACAAGCAGAACGATAAGAATAAGAACAACAAGGATAAAAACAAGGACAAGAACAAAGACAAGCAGAATAAGGATCAGAACAAAGATCAGAATAAAGACAAGAACAAGAACGACAAAAATAAGAACAACCAGAATAAGAACAATCAGCAGAATCAGAACAATCAGGACAAGATGAGCAAAGATAATGCTGAACAACTCTTGAACGCTGCCATCCAACAGGAAAAGGATACGAAGCGCAAGATGCAGAAAGCGATGAGCCAGCCTCGCCGCAAGCAATATGAGAAAAACTGGTAGTAATATAAAAAATAACACAACGAGTATAATAAATTTAGAACATGAAACATATAGGTTGGTTTATTATTATATGGGCAATGCTTCTGGGCTTCAGTGTGCAGCTGAAAGCCCAGCATATCAGTGTGTCGGCACCAACACACGTGGCGGCGGGAGAAAACTTCCGTGTGGCCTATACTATCAATACACGTGATGTAGAGGAATTCCGCCTGGGCGGAGTAGGAGAAGGACTTGAGGTAATCGCAGGTCCTTATACCTCATCGCAGTCCAGTTATCAGATGATTAACGGCCATACTTCCTCTTCATCGTCTGTAACCATTACCTATACGCTCTACGCAGCTAAGAACGGAACCTTTGGCATTGGTGCCTCTCATGCCATCGTAAACGGAAAGAAACTCTCTTCCCATCCGGTTAAGATTACGGTTTCTGGCCATGCTGCACGCAACAACGGTGCACCTTCCATGCACGGACAGAATGATTATGATGAACCACGCATGCGAACAGCCGGTTCAAGAATATCAGGCAGCGACCTTTTCATCAAGGTTACAGCCAACAAGCGACGCGTTCACGAACAGGAACCGGTGCTCCTTACCTATAAGGTTTACACGCAGGTAGACCTTACCCAGCTGGAAGGCAAGATGCCTGATCTGAAAGGATTCCACAACCAGGAAGTTCCGCTGCCTCAGCAGAAGACTTTCCATACTGAAACCGTAAACGGCCGTCCTTACCGATGCGTTACATGGAGCCAGTATGTCATGTATCCGCAGATGACGGGAAACCTCACTATTCCAGCCATTACCTTCAAGGGAATCGTGGTTCAGCAGAACAGAAACGTTGACCCGATGGAAGCTTTCTTCAATGGTGGCTCCGGCTATGTTGAAGTAAAGAAAGATATTATAGCTCCTAGTGTGAAAATTCAGGTTGATCCATTGCCTCAGCGCCCTGCCAACTTCTCGGGCGGTGTAGGTAAATTCAATATTACTGCTTCCATCGACAAGAAGGAAGTGAAGGCTGGCGAACCAATCACCATTCGTGTAGTGGTAGGAGGAATCGGAAACCTGAAGTTGCTCAAGCAGCCTGTCATTACCTTCCCTAAGGATTTTGACAAGTACGATGCGAAGGTGACAGACAAGACCCGCCTTACAGCCAATGGCGTAGAAGGCAATATGATTTATGACTTCCTGGCTGTGCCTCGTAATCAGGGAAATTATACCATTCCTGCGGTAGAATTCACCTATTATGATACTTCGGCTAATAAGTATAAGACTATCAAGACCCAGCCATTTACGCTGAACGTAGAGAAGGGCGATGGAAATTCGGATAATGAGACTTCTGATTTCAGCAACAAGGATAAAGACATTCATGCGCTGAAACTGGGCAAGTCAAAGCTCCACGATATTGATGATATGTTCTACGGAAGCTTCGGCTACTGGACCAGTCTGCTGGTTCCATTGGCAGCCTTCTTTGCCCTGCTCATCGTCTTCCGCCGCCGTGCTCTCGAGAATGCCGACCTTGTAAAGGTTCGTTCCAACAAGGCAAACAAGATAGCAACCAAGCGTCTGAAGAAGGCTCATCTGCTGATGCTCGGAGGCAAGCAGGAAGAATTCTATGATGAGGTGCTCCGTGCTTTGTGGGGCTATGTAAGCTACAAGCTCAACATGCCAGCCGAAAAGCTCTCACGTGAAAACATTCAGACTATGCTCGAAAAACATTGTGTAGATGAGAGAACTATCGAGAAGTTTACAACTGCGCTCGATGAATGTGAATTTGAACGCTATGCGCCGGGCGACCCTGCGGGCAATATGAATCGTACATTCGACTCAGCAATGACTGCTATTATGAATATAGAAAATGCTATCAATGCAACGCGTAAGCAGCGCAAGAAGAGTGCAACCGGATATTCGTTCGTCATGATGATCATGGTGATGTTGGGCTGCTCGGTTTCTGCAGGTGCTGTAACCAAGAACAATGCTGATACGGAATATCAGAAAGGTAACTATCAGCAAGCCATACGCGACTATGAGGAAATATTGAACAACTATGGTGTTTCTGCCGAAGTTTACTACAACTTAGGCAATGCTTATTACCGCACAGACAATATTACCAAGGCTGTGCTCAATTATGAGCGTGCCCATCTGCTCTCGCCAGGTGATGAAGACATCAGCTTCAACCTGCAGTTTGCACGTAGCAAGACCATCGATAAGATTACTCCGGAAAGCGAGATGTTCTTCGTAACCTGGTGGAAGGCGCTGGTCAACTTTACGAGTGTTGACTGTTGGGCTAAGACAGGCATCATAGCCATCATCATGGCGCTGGTTCTGGTCTTGGTTTATCTTTTCGGTTCGCATATCGTTTTGCGCAAGATTGGTTTCTTCGGTGGAATCTTCTTCGTGGCTGTCTTCCTGCTGAGCAATCTCTTTGCTTACCAGCAGCGGCAGATGCTCATCAACCGTACGGGAGCCATCATCATCGCTCCTTCTGTCAATGTAAAGAAGACTCCAGCCAAGACGAGCGTTGACCTCTTCCTGCTGCATGAAGGAACCCGCGTTGACATTACCGATAAGGCGATGAAAGGCTGGCGTGAAATCAAGGTTGGAGACGGCAGAGAAGGTTGGGTTGAGACCAAGGCTATAGAGGAAATCTGATTTTCTCTAAAAACTGATTAAGATAAAAATCTGATTAATAAAATCTGATTAAAATAAAAAGAATGGATTTTAGTAGGATACAAGATTTTGACATGCAGCTGTTGCATGTGTTTAACGGCAGCGAGAATGTCTGGCTCGACCAGATGGCGATGGCACTTACGTCGGGCTGGACATGGATTCCGCTTTATATCGTCCTCTTCGTTGTTGTGATAAGAAACAACGAGATGATGGGGCAGATTGCACTCGTTGTTGGAGGAGCGGTGCTCTGTATCTTTCTGGCTGATGGACTGGTGGATGGAATCATCAAACCGCTGGCTGAAAGATACAGACCTTCCAGCGACCCGATGTTCAAATATACGGTTCAGGTGGTTGACAATATGCGCCTCAAGAGTTTCAGCTTCTGTTCGGCTCATGCTGCCAATACGCTGTCGATAGCCATCTTCTTCTCGTTGCTCATTCGCAGCAAGGTGGTTACGTGGACGCTGGTATTATGGTCGCTCGTAAATTGCTGGACCCGTCTTTACCTGGGTGTTCATTATCCGGTCGACATTCTTTGCGGTCTGGCTATTGGCGCTGTGGTGGGAGTTGTCGTTTATCTTATCTACATCAGAATGTATTACCGCATCTCCCCAAAGATTAAGTATATTTCCAACCAGTATACGAGTACGGGTTACGACTATGATGATGTAGATAAAATCATGACCGTAGTGATATTTACCCTTATCATGGTTGTGTTTTATGCCACCTGTCAGATGGCTTATCTTTAGTACAGAAATAAAAGTTCAAAATAGAAAGTTCAAAAAGTAAAATAAATAATGGATACAAAACACATTAAAATTAGTGATTATAACTATGATTTACCGGATGAGCGCATCGCAAAATTCCCTATTGCCCAGCGCGACCACAGCAAACTGCTGGTCTATAAGCACGGCGAGGTAAGCGATGATGTTTTCCATCATCTTCCTACATATCTCCCTCAAGGAGCCTTGATGATATTCAACAATACCAAGGTGATACAAGCGCGTCTGCACTTCCGCAAGGAAACAGGTGCGCTTATTGAGGTTTTCTTGATGGAGCCTGCAGAACCTACTGATTATGAACTCATGTTCCAGACCACCGGACATTGTTCATGGCTCTGCATGATCGGTAATCTGAAGAAATGGAAAGAGGGAAGCCTGAAGCGTGATTTCGAAATCAAGGGCCACAAGCTTACGCTCAGCGCTACCATGCGACGCGGAGATGCTCTCGGTTCTGAGGCGCAGAAAATGGTTGCCAAAGGCGGAGGAACCAACTACTGGGTTGACTTTGATTGGGACAACGACAAGGTGTCTTTCGCTGAGATTCTCGAAACAGTAGGCGAGTTGCCTATTCCTCCTTATCTCAACCGCAAGACTGAGGAGAGCGACAAGACAACCTATCAGACGGTTTATTCTAAAATCAAGGGAAGTGTGGCTGCTCCAACTGCCGGACTTCACTTTACCGATGCGGTTCTCAAGGATCTTGATGCGCATGGAATCGACCGCGAAGAAGTAACCCTGCATGTAGGAGCCGGCACTTTCAAACCGGTGAAGAGTCTTGAAATCGAAGGCCATCAGATGCATACGGAATATATTGTTGTTCATCGCCGCAGTCTGGAAAAACTCATCAAGCACGAGTGCCGGGTCATTGCCGTAGGAACCACCAGCGTCCGTACCATCGAGAGCCTCTATTACATGGGCGTTCATCTGCTGAAGCATCCTGAGGCAAATGAAGAAGATCTGCACGTAAAACAGTGGGATCCTTACGAGCTTTCTGAAGATGGCAATCTGGTAGATGGAATCACTCCGATGCAGGCTATCCAGGCAATCATCGATTATCTGGACCGCAACGGCTTGGAGGCTCTCCATTCCAGCACGCAGATTATCATAGCTCCTGGCTATCAGTATAAGATTGTGAAGATGCTGGTCACCAATTTCCATCAGCCTCAGAGCACACTCCTGCTTCTGGTGAGTGCTTTCCTCAAGGGCGATTGGAGGAAGGTTTACGATTATGCTCTTTCGCATGATTTCCGTTTCCTGAGCTATGGTGATTCATCCCTGCTCATTCCGTAAAAGGAGTTAGGAAAACTATAAATTATTAATTGTAAATTATAAATTAAAATAGATGATTTCAGTAGAAGGACTGAAAGTAGAGTTTGGCGTTAAGCCTCTCTTTCATGATGTAAGTTTCGTCATCAACGACCGCGACCGCATTGCCCTGGTGGGTAAGAATGGTGCCGGAAAATCTACTATGCTCAAGATTCTCTGCGGTTTGCAGAAACCTACTGACGGCGTTGTGGCTATTCCTAACGAAACCACTATCGGCTATCTGCCACAGGTAATGAAGCTGCAGGACGATACGACCGTGAAAGAGGAAACCCGCAAGGCTTTCGCCCATAATACCGAGATGAAGGCGCGTCTGGACAAGATGCAGCAGGAAATGGCCGACCGCACCGACTATGAGAGCGAAAGCTATGCTCAGCTCGTAGAGAAGTTTACCCAGGAACATGAACGCTACATGATGATGGGTGGCGAAAACTATGAGGCTGAGATAGAGCGTACCTTGAGCGGTCTTGGCTTTACGCGCGATGATTTTGAGCGCCCAACCAAGGAGTTTTCCGGCGGTTGGCGAATGCGTATCGAACTTGCCAAGATTCTGTTGCAGAAACCTGATGTCCTGCTCCTCGATGAGCCTACCAACCACCTTGATATTGAAAGTATCCAGTGGTTGGAGCAGTTCCTGGCGCAGAGTGCCAAGGCTGTGGTTCTGGTGAGCCACGACCGTGCTTTCATCAACAATGTAACTAATCGTACCCTCGAAATTACTTGTGGAAGGGTAGAAGACTATAAGGTGAAATACGATGAGTATGTGGTGTTGCGTGCTGAACGCCGCGAGCAGCAGCTCCGTGCCTACGAAAACCAGCAGAAGGAAATTGCCGACATCAAGGATTTCATCGAGCGGTTCCGCTACAAGCCAACCAAGGCGGTTCAGGTGCAGAGCAGAATCAAGCAGCTCGAGAAAATCGTGCCTATCGAGGTGGATGAGGTTGACAACAAGCAGATGCACCTCAAATTTCCTCCTTGCCTCAGAAGTGGTGATTATCCTATCATCTGCGATGAGGTGCGCAAAGATTACGGCGCACACACCGTCTTCGACCATGTTACCTTTACCATCAAGCGTGGCGAGAAGGTGGCTTTCGTGGGTAAGAACGGCGAGGGTAAGTCTACCCTGGTAAAATGTATCATGGGTGAGATTCCTTTCACCGGAACACTCAAGATTGGACATAATGTACAGATTGGCTATTTCGCTCAGAACCAGGCGCAGCTCTTGGATGAGAAGCTTACCATCTTCCAGACTATCGACAATGTGGCTACAGGCGAAATGCGTCTGAAGGTGAACGATCTCTTGGGCGCCTTCATGTTTGGCGGCGAGACTTCAGAGAAGTTTGTCAAGGTGCTGAGTGGAGGAGAACGGAGCCGACTGGCGATGATCAAACTCCTGCTCGAACCGGTGAATCTCCTCATTCTCGATGAGCCTACCAACCACCTCGACATGCAGTCGAAGGATGTGCTGAAAGAAGCCATCAAGGCTTTCGATGGAACAGCCATCATCGTGAGCCACGACCGTGAATTCCTCGATGGTCTGGTTGATAAGGTCTATGAGTTTGGCGGCGGCAAGGTTCGTGAGCATCTCGGTGGTATTTACGATTATCTCCGTGCCCATAATGCCGAGAACATCAATCAGGCTCTTGCCAACCAGAGCATGGCTTCTGCCGGTTCGCCTTCTGCCAATACTTCCGGCTCTTCTGTCGCATCAGGTTCTACAGCCGACAGTCTTGCCTCTGCCACATCCGGCAAGCAGAGCTACGCTGAACATAAGGAACAGCAGAAGAAGATCCGTAAGGCTGAGAAAGCCGTGAAGGAATGTGAGGCTAAGATAGAGAAACTGGAAGCTAGAAAGAAGGAGATTGATGAACTCCTGATGAAACCGGAAAATGCAACCAACATGGAACTCGTTACCGAATACACCGAACTCATGAAGGGTCTCGATGAGGAGAACGAGCGCTGGATGCTCCTTTCGGAAGAACTGGAAGAAGTTTCGAAATAATAGTAACATTAATATATAAAACAGAGAAGAAAATGAAAATGAAGATGATCTTACCGATGATGCTGATTGCAGCTCTGCCATTAGGCGCTGATGCTCAGAATAAATCGGGTCTTGTCATGAGCAATCTCGACAAGACAGTAAAGCCAGCAGACAGTTTCTATCAGTTTGCTACAGGCGGATGGCAGAAGAACAATCCTCTTCCTGCCGCTTACAGCCGTTATGGCAGTTTTGACCAGCTTGCTGAGAACAACAACAAGCGCATCAATGCCATTCTTTCTGAACTCCAGAAGAAGACTTACAAGGCTGGAACCATCGAGCAGAAATTGTCTGATTTCTACAAACTCTCTATGGATGTTGACAGCCGTAACAAGGCTGGAATCGCTCCTGTAAAGCCTCTGATGGATGAGATTGAAGCTGCCAAGACCAAGGACGAACTTCAGAAACTCCAGGTTAAGTATGCTTGGATGGGTCTTGGCTTGAGCTATGGCGCAGGTTTCGCTGCCGATGAGAAGAACGTAACCATGAACATCTACAACCTGATGCAGGGCGGTCTTACTCTCGGTGCAAAGGATTATTACCTCAACAACGATGCAGCAACCGTAGCCATCCGTGAGGCTTATAAGACTTACCTCAAAAAGATGTTCCAGCTCTACGGTTTCTCTGCCGAAGATGCTGCAAAGAAGGCTTCTGCCGTATTCCTTCACGAAACAACGCTCGCTACTTTCTCTAAGAGCCGCACCGAACTTCGTGATCCTCAGGCAAACTACAACAAGATGACCTTGGCAGAATTCAAGGAGAATTATCCTAACATTCCTCTCGAGGCACTTGCCAACGCCGAGGGAATCAAGAGCGAATATCTCAAGGAGATGATTGTAGGTCAGCCTGCTTTCTTCGCCGGTTATGACAAGGTGGCTGCTGCAGAGTGTGCAGGCACATTGAAGGCTTTGATGGAGTGGGACATCATCTGTAGTTCTGCTTCTTATCTCAGCGATGAGATTCGCGAAGCCCGTTTCGAATTCTTCGGCAAGACTATGAGTGGTCGCAAGGAGGATTATCCTCTGTGGAAGCGTGCTACTGCTCAGGTAGAGGCTCAGTTGGGTGAGGCGCTCGGCCGCATCTACTGCAAGCGCTATTTCCCAGAAAGCTCTAAGAAGATGATGGAGACCCTCGTGAAGAATCTTCAGATCAGTCTCGGTCAGCGTATCGATGCTCAGACTTGGATGAGCAAGACTACTAAGGAAGCTGCTCACAACAAGCTCGATAAGTTCTATGTAAAGATTGGTTATCCTAACAAGTGGACTGATTTCAGCAAGCTCAGCATCGACCCATCTAAGAGCTATTATGAGAACGTTTTGGCTTGCCGCAAGTTTGCCAACGATAAGGAGATTGCAGAGAAGGCAGGTAAGCCTGTAGATAAGGATGAGTGGTTCATGACTCCTCAGACCGTGAATGCTTACTATAATCCTACTACCAATGAAATCTGCTTCCCAGCTGGTATTCTCCAGTATCCGTTCTTCGATGCTAAGGCTGATGCTGCGTTCAACTATGGTGCTATCGGCGTAGTAATCGGTCATGAGATGACTCACGGATTCGATGATCAGGGTCGTCAGTATGATGCTAGCGGTAATCTGAAGGACTGGTGGACTGCAGAAGATGCAGAAGGTTTCAACAAGCGTGCTGATATGTATGCTGATTTCTTCAGCAACATCAAGGTTTTGCCAGACCTGAATGCCAACGGCCGTTTCACCCTCGGCGAGAACCTTGCCGACCACGGTGGTTTGATGGTTTCATACAATGCCTTCAAGAATGCTACAGCCAAGAAGCCATTGAAGAACAAGGATGGTTTCACTCCTGAGCAGCGTTTCTTCCTCGCCTATGCAGGTGTTTGGGGACAGAACATTACTGATAAGGAAATCCGCAACCGCGTAAAGGATGATCCTCATTCTCTCGGCAAGTGGCGTGTTGACGGTGCTCTTCCTCACATCGATGCATGGTATGAGGCATTTGGTGTAAAGCAGGGCGACAAGCTGTTCATTCCTAAGAACCAGCGCCTGGAGCTTTGGTAATACACAGAAGGAAATTTTTCCGAATAGGATTTTTCGGGAATATTTTTCTTGAATAGATAGAAAAAAATAAAGTCCTGATGTTTCGTTTGTTTGAAACATCAGGACTTTTTTTTATGCTTTTTATAAAATGGGGGTTATTGCTTCTTCTCCAGTTCCTGAAGATTTTCCATCTTCTTCGATTCCAGGAATTCGTAAATACCGCAGAGATGTTCTCGGACGCGACCATGACCGAACTCATAAACCTTGCTGACTAGACCATCAAGGAAATCACGGTCGTGACTAACCACGATAAGCGTTCCGTCGAAATCAAGAAGCGCCTGTTTCAGCACATCCTTGGTCTTCAGGTCGAGGTGGTTGGTAGGCTCATCGAGAATCAGCAGGTTCACCGGCTCCAGCAGCAGTTTGAGAATGGCAAGACGGGTACGCTCACCTCCCGACAAAACTTTCACCTTCTTGGTAGAATCCTCTCCGCCAAACATGAAGGCTCCGAGCAAATCGCGTATCTTGTTGCGGATTTCACCCTTGGCAACATCATCAATGGTCTGGAATACGGTAAGTTCGCCATCGAGCAGAGAAGCCTGATTCTGGGCGAAATAACCTATCTGCACATTATGTCCCAATTCCAACTTTCCTTCGTTCTGAAGCTGACCCATGATACATTTCACAAGCGTTGACTTACCCTCTCCGTTTCTTCCCACGAAGGCAATCTTGTCACCTCTTTCTACGGTAAGATTCACGCCGCTGAAAATCTTCTTGCCATCAAACGACATCGCCACATCGCTCATCTGAACCGGATAAGCACCGCTTCGTGGGCTCGGCGGGAACTTGAGTCGGAGGCGACTTGTATCTTCTTCATCCACTTCGATAAGTTCCAGTTTCTCTAGCATCTTCACGCGGCTCTGCACCTGGAAGGTTTTAGAATAAGTGCCTTTGAAGCGTTCTATAAAGTCCTTGGTCTCGGCAATCATCTTCTGCTGTTCCTCATATTTCTTCATCTGCTGTTCGCGGCGTTCCTTGCGCAGTTCCAGATATTGGCTGTAAGTGGCTTTGTAGTCGTAGATGCGGCCCATGGTTACTTCGATGGTTCTTGTTGTAATATCGTCAACGAATTTTCGGTCGTGGCTGATGACAACTACTGCTTTCGAACTGTTGATGATGAAGTCTTCGAGCCAGCCGATGGATTCGATGTCGAGATGGTTGGTTGGCTCATCGAGCAGCAGTACGTCTGGCGATTTCAAGAGCAGTTTTGCCAGCTCAATCCTCATTCTCCATCCTCCCGAAAACTCGCTTGTAGGGCGGTTGAAATCAGAGCGCTCGAAACCGAGACCGAGCAGCGTCTTCTCTACATCTTCCTCGAAATGAGTCATGTCGATGGCGTAGAATTTCTCTGAGAGAGAGGATACTTTCTCAATGAGCTGTAGGTAATCATCGCTGTCGTAATCGGTACGGGTGGTGAGCTCGTTGTTGATGCGGTCAATCTCAGCCTGCATTTCGTGCAGATGGGCAAACGCCTGACAGGTTTCCTCGAATACGGTTCTGCCGTCTTCGGTCATCAGATGCTGAGGAAGATAGGCGATGACGCAATCCTTGGGAGCGGAAACGGTGCCACGAGTAGCATTTCTCACACCGGCGATAATCTTGAGCAATGTGCTCTTTCCTGCGCCATTCTTTCCCATCAGGGCTATACGGTCCTTCTCGTTGATCTGGAAGGAAATGTCTTTGAATAGGGTGGTGCCGCCAAATTCTACGGTCAATCCATCAACTGTAATCATATTATTTTCTTCTTGTTCAAATTTTTGTTTCTTTAAGCAACTCCCCAGAATGCCCCGTTCCTGCCGTTTTCGGGGTCTTCATTGATGACCAGCGCCTGCCATCATTTATGACCCGTGTTGGTCTTAAGAGAAGACCTGAGCAAGGCACAAAAGGCTGTTCTTTCGATTGCCGGTGCAAAGATACAACATTTTTGGGCAGAATGCAAGCTTTTTCCATAACTTTCTTTCGGAGAAGTAGTGTAAGTGATTGATAGATACTGATTTCTATTGGTTTTCTAGCTGAACTTTATTGCAGGTTAACGGAAATGGGGGTGAATGGGGGCATTGAGAACCAGAGTGGCAAGCGGTCATTTTCGGTCATGGTCATTTTCGGTCATTTTCAAAAAAGAGTTTGGTCATTTTGAGCTATAGTAAATATAAATATTATTTATATTATACTATAGGTGACCATTTTCTCCCCCCGAAATAAAAATGACCGAAAATGACCATGACCGGAAATGACCGGATTATAATATTTGAGACTATGTGAAATGATGAAAGGTGAGATATGCTAAAGTGTTAATTGTTAGCACGATACGGAATTTATATATAGAATTACTTCAATAGCATTGGTGTAACCTAATCTATATCTGTCACTATATGATTATGCCTTATTCGTACTCTAATGTCCTCTATTTACCTCTCGTTTCGCTTTTGTTTCGGTCAAAAATATCTAAAATCGAAAGGGTTTTGAAGTCCGAGGATGGGCATTATTCACCCTTTGTAGAGGAGGTAAAACACCTTTCTAACCCTCTTATTTTGCGTTTTTCATTCGAAAAATCACTAAAAAGCACTGATTTTTGCCTCTTTTGGTTTCTGTTTTGGGTAGGTAAGGATAATTTACATTGCTCAGTCTGATTGCGCTTCTTGCGCCGGTCCTTTTAGCGGATTAAAAATCCATAATGGTTCGATCTGTACGGTTGAAATTACCCAATACGCCCTGAAAGGGCAGAAGCTCATAGCCCTGGGCTAAGAGCTTTTGGGCTTTCAGACCGTCTTATACCACATGTGAATATTCTGTTTTCTTTACAAAATAATTCTGAATTGCCCCTAAAGAACTCAATCTCAAAATCTCGATTTTTCCCTATGTTTCATCACTTATTCCCAATTTTTACATGAATATGGAGCATTTTAAACAAAAAAGACCTTGATTGCAGAACGCAACCAAGGTCTTCGGAGATGATATATTTAACCTATTGAAATATCGCTAGATTAGATTTGCTCGCTCCAGTCCTCCTGGCTCTTACGAACGTAAGTCTGGTAACGGAGCTTAGCCATCTTTTCAGCCTGAGTGAAGAGCTCGTCAGCCTCCTTCGGGAATGCCTTCTGTACTGACAGATAACGAACCTCACCAAGGAGGAAGTCGCGGAAGTCTTCCCACTTCGGAGCCTTAGAGTCGAGAGTGAACGGGTTCTTGCCCTCGTCAGCCAACAGCGGGTTGAAGCGCCAGAGGTGCCAGTAACCGCAGTCAACAGCGAGCTTCTCCTCGTTCTGTGAGCGACCCATACCGCCCTTACGCTTCAGACCGTGGTTGATACACGGAGCGTAAGCGATAACGAGAGACGGTCCAGGATAAGCCTCTGCCTCACGGATAGCCTTCAGAGTCTGAGCGTTGTCAGCACCCATAGCCACCTGAGCTACGTAGATGTAGCCGTATGTTGTCTGCATCAAGCCGAGGTCCTTCTTACGGATGCGCTTGCCCTGAGCAGCGAACTGTGCGATAGCGCCGAGCGGAGTAGACTTAGATGACTGACCACCAGTGTTAGAGTAAACCTCAGTATCGAGTACGAGGATGTTGACGTCCTCACCAGAAGCCAATACGTGGTCGAGACCGCCGTAACCGATATCGTAAGAAGCACCGTCGCCACCGATAATCCACTGGCTGCGCTTTACGAGGTAGTGGTCGAGAGTCTTGAGCTCTGAGCAAACCGGGCAACCCTTCTCTGCACCAGCAGCGATGAGCGGCTTCAGCTCTGCAGCAGCCTTCTTTGAACCCTCAGAGTCGTTCATGTTAGCCATCCAGTTGTCAGCAGCAGCAACAAACTCTGCAGGAACGTGCTCATTAGCCTTAGCCTCTTCGAGGAGGTGGCAGATGCGCTCCTTCATCTTCTTGTTACCGAGTACCATACCAAGACCGAACTCGCAGAAGTCCTCGAACAATGAGTTGTCGAATGCCGGACCCTGACCCTTAGCGTTCTTTGTGTAAGGTGTTGACGGGATAGAAGCTG
>USSA01000017.1 GCA_900557255.1 uncultured Prevotella sp. | reverse complement strand
AGGTGTTCCAGGATTCAAATGGTTTCATTTGGATTGCCACCCGTAACGGCTTGAATATCTATGATGGCTATAACTTTATGGTCATCAGAAAAACCTACGACAACAGTGACGGGCTCAACAGCAACTATATCAACAGTATAACACAGGATGAAAAGGGGCATATTGTGCTGGGAACAAACAAGTCGCTGCTTATACTTAATGGTAAAAGGTTCAGCAACGTACCTATGCTCGATTCAAGAAACAAGCCTATAAGCACTTACGTTACCCAGGTAAGCCGTTTGCACAATGGCGATATTGCTGTCGTTACCTCCGGTTACGGCATCATGACCAAAAAAATAGATGCAAACGCCTGTTACGCCATGAAAGGAGAAGTGGAGAACCTGAAATTCATACATAAGATTCTGGAAGACAAACAAGAAAGGCTCTGGATTATCCTGGAAAACGGAAAGCTGTATCGGAAAGAAAAGAACGGCAAGCTTGTTTCACGCATCATGGGAACAGAGCAACTTAACACACAAGATATCAGGCAAGACGACAAGGGCAACATTTATCTTGCTACCAAGAATGATGGTATTTACCTTCTCAAGGCAGGTTCAACCATCTTCACCAAGATAGCCGGCATAGGCAATCTTCCTATAGACAACATCTATATCAGCCGCGACCAGCGCTTGTTTATCGGTTGCGATGGCATGGGTATCTTCGTGTATAATCCTGTAACAGGATTCTTGCAAAATAATCCTCTGTTCAGTCGTGAAGTAAATCTTGCCAAGTGCAAGATTACCAGCATTATAGAAGATTTTACGGGAAACATCTGGGTGAGCATGCTCCAGAAAGGCGTATTCATGCAGTCGCAGGCTCAATGCGATTTCAACTATATGGGCTACCGTTTGGGCAACCGCAACGTGATAGGCGAAAACAGCATCACAAGTCTGTGTGCCAACCAGGGCAATCAAGTCTGGGTGGGCACCGACAAGGATGGTCTTTACCTCTTTGACATAAAAACCGGTAGCATCAACAGCCATTTATTAAGCAACACCACGGTACTGGCACTCTGCAAAGACCGGAAGGACAGAACATGGGTAGGAACCTATACTAACGGCATCGGATTTATAGATGCGGGGGGGTCTTTCCATCCATTCAGCCTAGGCATTGGCAACCAGACGGGCATCTTCGATATCCAGGAAGACCCGCAGGGCAATGTATGGCTTGCTACCATGGGCAAAGGACTTTTCCGCCTTTCTCCTGATGGAAGCATCAAGCAATGGAAAACACAAGATGGTGCCGACAACAACCTGAAAAAGAATAGTATTCCTAATGATTACCTCGTGAAACTTAGCATCTCAAAAGATGGTAAGCGGGTTTTCGTTGCCACTTCTGTAGGTCTGGCTTGCTATGACCAGCAAAAAAACAGCTGGACTTCCACTTTCGGTGGCGTCAACTGTCTGAACAAAGGCAGTTTCTCACATTGCGTTTATTCTGACAGCAAGAACCGCGTATGGTTTGGCACTGAAGACGGCGCAATCTGCTATGATCCGAAGAAGGGATATGCTCATCCGAAGATTTATAACACAGAACTTGGACTTTCTGACAACATCGTAGCCAGCATCATAGAAGATTACAAGGGCAGAATCTGGATAGGAACTACCTGTGGCTTAAACCAGGTAGATACAGAAAAAGGAACTATCAACAAGTACTTCTCGGGCAATGGCTTACAGAGCAATGAATTCAGCGATGCTGCAGCCTGCACGCTCTGGGGAGGAAAGATGCTGGTGATGGGCGGAACCGGCGGTATCAACTGGTTTGATACGGACAAAGTGAAACAGCATCCTTGGCAGGCAAAAGTTACCATATCAGGACTTCTTGTGGGCAACAAACCTGTATACCCGGAAATGGAATCGGGCATCTATACCATTACAGATAAAGGGGTATATAACAGCGACAAGTTCTCCTTATCTCATGAAGACAACACCTTCACCATCCAGCTGTCTACTCTTACATATAATAATGTAGAACAGATCAGCTATGCCTACAGCATCAATGGTGAGGATTGGCGAACCATACAGCCTGGTCTGAACGAACTTTCTTTCTCACACATGCCAGCAGGTACCTATAAGTTCCGTGTCAAGGCCATCTGCAACGGATACGAAACCCCTGTCAAGGAGTTCTCCATCATCGTTCATCCAGCCTGGTACGCCAGCATCTGGGCAAGACTCTGCTATCTGCTTGCATTCCTGGGGCTCTGTCTGCTCTATATCAAGCACCGCAAACGCAAGATGGAAGACCAGCTCATATTGCAGCAGCATATCCATGCGGAAGAGATGGGCGAAGCAAAACTGAAGTTCTTCATGAACATCAGCCACGAAATCCGTACGCCATTGACCCTTATCCTCACTCCGCTGTTCACGCTGATTAAGGAAGACAAAGACGCTCACCGACAAGGCATCTACGATATGATGCGTAAGAACTCGGAACGAATCCTGCACCTGATTAACCAGATGATGGACCTGAGAAAGATTGACAAGGGACAGATGGTGATGCACATGAGCGAAACCGATATGGTTGCCTTTATTGGCGATGAATACAAACTCTTCTGCCAGCAGGCGATAGCCAAGAGCATCCAATTTACCTTTGAGCACGAAGATGAAACTCTCCCGGTATGGATAGACCGCGACAACTTTGACAAGGTATTGATGAATGTCCTGTCAAACGCCTTCAAGTTTACTCCTGCAGGCGGCAGAATCCGTATCACCCTCTCCCACTCGCCTCATCATGTCCGCATCGCCATCAAGGACAGCGGCAAGGGCATTCAGGAGGAAAAGCTCGAAACGATTTTCCAGCGCTTCTATCAGAGTGCCACCACTTCTAATGACCGGAATGTAGGTACGGGAATCGGTCTCGACCTGACGCGCTCGCTCGTGGAACTGCACTACGGAACCATTACAGCCGCCAACAACAAGACACTTGATGAAGCCGACTGGAAGGAAGGAAGCCAGTTCCTCATCACGCTGCCTCTGGGCAACGAGCATCTGAAACCGGAAGAAATGATAGATGCACCGGAGCCACAGACCGCTGAAGACATCAAGGAACTGGAAGAAAACATGGTGGAAGGAAATAAGGAGAATAGTGCCGATACAGCCAATGACGCCGAAGAAGATTTCATAAGCAAGGCAAAGAGCACCATCGCTGTGGTAGAAGACGATGAGGCAATACGTAATTTCCTGAAGACCCAACTACAGGAAACCTACAATATCCTTACCTTCTGCAACGGAAAGGAAGCGCTGCCAGAGATTATCAAGCAGAAGCCAAGCCTCGTAATATCAGACATCATGATGCCAGAAATGGACGGCAATACGCTCTGTACCAAGATTAAGAACAATGTGAACACCAACCACATTCCAGTGATTCTGCTTACAGCGATGAGCAGAGAGGAAGACCAGCTGACCGGTTTGCAGTCGGGTGCCGATGCCTATGTGGTGAAGCCGTTCAATATGGACATTCTGCGCCGCACCATCATCAACCTGCTCAACGTACGCCGTACTTTGAAAAACAAGTTTATGGGCAACGAGAGCCAGAGCGACAGGCAGCTCGCGATAGAAAAAGACCTGTCGCCAAAAGACCAGCTGATGGAACAGGTGATGAAGGTTATCAATGATAACATGGATAATGAGGACCTGAGTGTGGATATGATTGCACGCGAAGTAGGACTGAGCCGTGTGCATCTGCACCGCCGAATGAAGGAACTGACCAACCAGACACCACATGCCTTCATCCGCAATACCCGTCTGCAATATGCCGAAAAGTTGCTGAGCCACTCTAACAAGACGATATCAGACATCATGTTTACCTGCGGTTTCTCCAACCCAGCCAGCTTCAGCACCATGTTCAAGAACTTTTATGGCTCTTCGCCTCGCGATTATATGCAGGCACACCGGAAAATCTAGCCTTTTCACTGCAGAAGAGGCCAGATGTTTCCAAAAATAAAGTATTTGTTACAAATAGAGATATTTATGATACGCCTCGCAAAGTGTTGGTAACATTCTGTAGGGGTATATTCAAAAGGAAAGCGGTAACTTTGCAGCAGAATTCTGAATACATGTTTCAGCCATGAGTTCAGATACTCATTCTGTAAATTTAAATCCTATAATAAAATGAAGAAAATTGCAATCTTATCGCTTTCCCTGACGCTTGCAGCTGCTGCACAGGCGCAGACAGCTGAGTTTGACTATTTCAAGTATGCGGGAAATGACGCTCGCTTCAATGTTGAAATCGACAAGACTCACCAGTATTACAACCCGGTACTGGCCGGTTTCTATCCAGACCCATCACTCTGTCTCGTAGGCGACACCTACTATCTGGTAAACTCTTCGTTTACCTTCTTCCCAGGTGTGCCTCTCTCAACCAGTAAAGACCTGGTCAACTGGCAGCCTGCCGGTCATGTTCTCGACCGCACATCACAGATTCCATTGAAGGGCCAGCAAGTATCAGCCGGTATCTTCGCACCAGCCATCAGCTATAACAAGAAGAACAAGACCTTCTATATGATTACCACCAATGTGGGAGCCGGCAACTTCTTTGTGAAATCAAAAGATCCTTCCAAAGGCTGGAGCGAGCCTATCTATCTGAAGAAGATTGACGGCATCGACCCTAGCTTCTTCTTCGATGACAACGGAAAGGGATATATCGTGCATAACGGTCCGGTAGTTGGTGGTGCCGACTATGAGGGTCAGCGTGCTATCCGCTGCTTCGAATTCGACGTGAAGGGCGACAGCATCAAGGGCGACTTCAAGGAGATTCTGCGTGGCGGAACCCATGTAGAGGCGCGTCCTATCTGGATTGAGGGTCCTCACCTCTTCAAGAAGGGCAAGTTCTATTATCTGATGTGTGCCGAAGGTGGTACAGGCGGATGGCACAGCGAGGTTATCCTGCGTGCCAAGAATCCGATGGGACCATGGGTGGAATGCCCTAACAACCCTATTCTTACCCAGCGTACCGGTCTCGACCCTAACCGCAAGGACCCTGTATCAAGTGCCGGTCATGCCGACATCGTAGAAGATGGCAAGGGTAACTGGTGGGCTGTATTCCTGGCTTGCCGTCCATACGAAGAAGATATGTACAACACAGGTCGCGATACTTATCTCCTGCCTGTAACCTGGAAGAATGGATGGCCAGAGATTCTTGCCAAGAATACTCCTATCTCTACCGTTGGAGAGAAGGCTGGTTTGAAGCCTGCCGCAAAGAATGAGTTCTCAGGCAATTTCTCTTATGTGGATAACTTCGAAGCAGATAACAATAAGGTGGGTCTGAAAGAGTTGAATCCACGCTGGATGTTCCTCCGCGACTTCGTTGACTGTTACAAGGTAGAAAACGGCAAACTGAAGCTGAACCTCCTGCCAGGCAACATCTACAAGCGTGAACCGATGTCTGCCATCTGGGCACGTCAGCAGCACGGCACCTTCACAGCTGAGACAGAAATCAACTTTACTCCTCGCAACGACAAGGATATCGCAGGTTTGGCACTTCTCCAGAAGGAAGATTACAACTTCGTACTGGGCAAGACGATGAAGAAGGGCAAGCTGATGATTACCCTGACCCGTGCCGAGAAGAACAATGCCCTCATTGCTTCTGCTCCTATCAAGGCTGGCAAGCTGAAGCTGAAGGTTGAAGGCCATGACAGATATTATGATTTCTATTATGCCGAAGAAGGCGGCAACTGGCAGCTGCTTGCCAAGGGTGTGGATGCCTCTAACCTGAGCACCCAGAAGAGCGGTGGCTTCATCGGCGCCTGCATCGGTCTCTATGCTTCTTCCAACAAGGAATAAGGATTTGAGAAAAGAATAAGGTTTTTTAAAAAAAGATAATTCAAGAAAAGGTTGATACCTCGCGTTTTGCCAGGTATCAACCTTCTTCTTTTATTTATTCTTCACAATATCCAATGTCATTTTTCCTACCCAGATGGCGCTCTTGCCGTTCTGGTCAATTGGCACCGGTTTGCCATCGAGATTATTCAGATACTCCAACTGCTTGAAGTAGGTATGGCTATGACCGCCCAGTATCAGGTCGATGTCACGGGTGGCTGGGGCTACCTCAGAATCGTCGATGCCATCTATCTTCCAGCCCAGGTGGGAGATGCAGATGATGACATCACACTTCTCTTTCTTCTTCAATATCTCTGTCATTTCCTTTGCCTTGGCGATAGGATCGAGATATTTGATGCAGCCATAGTTGGCTTCAGTTACCAGACCGGCAAGTTCCGGACACAAGCCGAAAACGCCAATCTTCAGTCCCTTGCGCTTGATAATGGTGTAAGGCTTTACGATATTTGCCAGTTCGGTACCAGTGAAATCGTAGTTGGAACAGACGATAGGAAACTTCGCCATCTTGAAGATGCGCACCATGTTGTCTATTCCGAAATCGAACTCGTGGTTGCCGATGGTAGCGGCATCATATTTCATCTCGTTCATCAGTCCTACTTCTACATCTCCCTTGAAGAGAGAGTAATAAGGTGAACCCTGTGAGAAATCGCCACTGTCAAAGAGCAGCAAGTCGGGATTCGCCTTGCGCTCTTCCTTAATCATCGCCACCCTACGGAGAAAACCGCCACGATTTGCTGTTGCCGTATCTGCGAGATTCGGATTGATGGGCATTACGCATGAATGCGTATCGTTGGTATGGAGCACTACGAGTTGCTTTACCACCTTTGCCTCTTTCTTAGCTTTAGCCTGAACGGCTGCCGGCTGCATCATGAAGGATGCCAGAGCCAGACCTATATATAATAATGTATGTTTCATCAGAATTATCAACTATAAACTATTAACTATTCTACCACGCAGCGGCCTTCAATCTTAGATTCCACCACCTTGCCCTGTGCCTGCATCTCACGGAAATAATTCATGATGATGTAGCGCACATTGTTCTCTTTCTGCTTAGGAGAAAAAACATCAGTTCCGCTCTTGAAGGCTACGAGCTGGTCATTACCTTCGGCAAGATAATCGAGGGTTGCAACGCGGTAACTCTTCTCCGGATCAACAGGTTCACCGTTCAGCGTAACGCTCTTCAGTTTGCCATCCTTGGTGATAACCATTCTTACAGCATGGCTCAAGCCTTCGCCGCCACGATGAGCTATCTGCTGGAAGAGTTCCAGAACCTTATCGCCCTTCAGGGTCAGGAAACAGATTTTGTTCTCGAAAGGAGCCATATCGTTCACATCGCCTATAGTAACCTTACCCTTGGCAAGATTAGAACGGATGCCACCCATATTGTAAACAGCGAAAACAGGCTGTTCTTCAAACTGCTTGCCACCCCATACCAGGATGTCACAGAGCAAGTTACTGAGTTCGCTCTCCGGACGGTGACGGGTCATATCATGAGCAATATGACCCACAACAGGACCCATAATACTGTCTACCTTACTCTTATAAGGAGCGATAAACCTGGCAGCCTCAGCATCAGGCTGTGCATCCCATTTCTGATCAACCAATATTCGGGTTCTCTCCACCTTCGCCACCTTGTATTTCTGGGCGAAAGACGGACTTGCCATCAGCAGCATGACTGCCGAAGCAAGGTAAATCTTGATACTATTTTTTTTCTTCATACTTAATACACTAAATACTTTTAGAGCGCAAAGATACAAAATAAATCTGTGAAATCCGTGAAATCTGTGGGAAAAGACGTTGACAAGAAAGAAAAAGAGTTAAATCTGCGAGAAAAAAGAAAGAAAGTGACTGAAAATTTGCGAGATACAAGAAAAAGTAGTAACTTTGCATCCGCTTTTCGGCGTAACCGCTGTTGTCTGGGCAGAAGTGTTGTCCAAGTCCATGTTGCGTTGGAACGACAAACAATTTTTAATTTTATACAAAAAAATGGATTTGATTAAAGTTGCTGAAGAAGCATTTGCAACCGGCAAGAAGTTCCCTGAGTTCAAGGCAGGTGATACTATCACAGTCGCTTACAAAATCGTCGAGGGTACTAAGGAGCGTATCCAGCTCTATCGTGGTGTTGTTATCAAGATCTCTGGTCATGGTGACAAGAAGCGTTTTACAGTTCGCAAGATGTCTGGTACTGTAGGTGTTGAGCGTATCTTCCCTATCGAGTCACCAGCTATCGATTCTATCGAGGTGAACAAGCGTGGTAAGGTTCGTCGCGCTAAGTTGTATTACTTGCGTAAGCTTACTGGTAAGAAGGCTCGTATCGCTGAGAAGAAGACTGTAACTAAGGGTGCAGAATAATTTTTCTTAGGAAACCTAATCAGAAAAAAATAAAGGGAATCCAGTCTCACGACCGGATTCCCTTTTTTATATCTACAATCTTATACCGAAAAACAACTATCTTTACAATTAAATAAATCATGGCTGCCTACTAAACCAACCATGCTCCATTCTTTTATTTTTCGCCCGCATCATAATTCACGAGCCCATCCTCCGTGCCGTGTAAAGCACCTTGGAAATCATCCCAACTCTGGAATCCGGCAAGCAGCGCCAGCTTGTCCAAAGTCTGGCGGGAAGGCTTCTCCTTCCCTTTCAAAACATCCCACATCTTGTGGAAAACATGTGCCTTGCCAACCTTCTTTTCTATGTGTTCAGCAAGGACTTTCAAATCCTGTTTCATAACAATCCTCTCATATTTACTAACTGGGAGCAAAAGTACTGAAAAAGAATGAAACAGAGTACATTTTTCCCGACTTTTTTATGTTTTGGGGTAAAAAAAATGCTTTATATCATAAAAATGCTGTTTTTTAGGGCTTTTTACGAAACAGAAGTCCAATATCTCAATCATTTTTTGTAACTTTGCGCCAAATTCCAAAATACATTTCTTAGAAGATGAAAGAATTAGCACTTAAGTACGGATGTAATCCAAATCAGAAACCTTCTCGCATCTATATGGATGACGGAAGGGAGCTTCCTATCGAAGTGATCAACGGCCGTCCTGGCTACATCAACTTCCTGGATGCCTTCAATTCCTGGCAATTGGTCAAGGAGCTCAAGGCTGCTACAGGAATGCCTGCTGCCGCTAGTTTCAAACACGTTTCTCCTGCCGGTGCAGCTATCGGCTTGCCTCTGAGCGACACATTGAAGAAGATTTACTTCGTTGATGATGTCAAGTTTGAGCTCTCTCCATTGGCTTGTGCCTATGCTCGTGCGCGTGGTGCTGACCGCATGTGCTCTTATGGCGACTTTATTGCGCTGAGCGATGTATGCGACGAGGCTACAGCCCTCCTCATCAAGCGTGAGGTAAGCGATGGTGTCATTGCTCCAGGCTATACTCCTGAGGCTATCGAGGTTCTGAAGGAAAAGCGCAAGGGTACCTACTGCGTTATCAAGATTGATCCTGACTATGTGCCAGCTCCTATCGAGCACAAGCAGGTGTTCGGTGTTACCTTCGAACAGGGACGCAACGAGGTGAAGCTCGATGATCCTGCTCTCTTCGAGGATGTTCCTACCAAGAACAAGACTTTCACTCCTGAGGCTAAGCGCGATCTGATTATCTCGCTCATCACCCTGAAGTATACTCAGAGTAACTCTGTATGCTACGTAAAGGATGGTCAGGCTATCGGTATCGGTGCCGGTCAGCAGAGCCGTATCCACTGTACCCGTCTGGCTGGTTCTAAGGCTGATGAGTGGTGGTTGCGCCAGTGTCCTAAGGTGATGAACCTGCCTTTCAAGGAGAAGATCCGTCGTGCCGACCGCGACAATACCATCAATGTCTATATCTCTGATGAATGGGAGGATGTATTGCAGGACGGCGTTTGGGAGCAGTTCTTTACAGAGAAGCCTGAGCCATTGACCCGCGAGGAGAAGAAGGCTTGGATTGCCCAGAACAAGGGTGTATCATTAGGTAGTGATGCTTTCTTCCCATTCGGCGACAATATTGAGCGTGCTCACAAGAGTGGTGTTGAATACATAGCAGAAGCAGGCGGTAGTATCCGTGACGATAACGTTATTGATACCTGCGACAAGTACGGCATCGCCATGGCGTTTACTCACGTTCGCCTCTTCCATCACTAATTTAAGTGAAGAGTGAAGAACGAAGAGTGAAGAATTCAACGGCGTTACTTATCATAAAGTTCAAAGTTCAAAATTCAAAGTTCAAAGTATATGAGTGACATTGACGATATTATCATGGGCGGTATGGTCTTCAAGGGCGGCGGTGGTCCTAAGAAGGATGACGACGACAAGGTGAAGACCAAAGCCAAGAAGAAAAAGTACATAACGGGTGCTCACGGTAGTGGCTCTGCCCGTCAGAAGGCAAAGTATCGCCAGCAAAGAGCCAATCGTAAATCCCAGAAGAAGAAATAATACTTCTCTATCATAAATACATGTTTCGCCCGTGTGCTGCATGATAACAGCGCACGGGCGAACTGTTTTCTGATAGCGGGAGCCATGAATAGAGTACTGGCAAGCGAAAGACAGCATACTGGTATAAGTAAGACAGCTCACTAGCAAGCGTATTGCCAGTGGACTGTTCTTCTTAAACAGTCATCAAATTCCAGGGGAAAAGCGGTAGAAGTAACGGACATCGAAAAACTCTTCACTCTTCACCTTTTCTTCGGAAACCCCTGTGTTTATCGGCATTCCGAGGGGTGAAGAGTTTCTCCTGACTCTTCACCCACTCTTCACCACTCTTCACCCTTCAGTTTCGGCGGATTTGCAATCCGCTAAAAGGACCCGCGGGAGAAACGCAAACTCTCTTGAGGCTGTCCAGGTGAAGAGTGGTGAAGAGTGGGTGAAGAGTGCCCAAACACTCTTCACCACTCGAAATGCCGATAAACACTAGGGTTTCCAGGCGAAAGGTGAAGAGTGAAGAGTAAAACGGCTAACGGTTCTTTACACTCTTGACGCCCCTACCCTTCGTTAGATGAAGGGTTACAGGCTTCAATTGATGCTTGCCGTGGTCATAAATGATGGCTGGGTCCAGTCGTCTACCATCAAAGCTAACCTCGAAATGAAGGTGCTCTGTGGTAGCCCTACCGGTGCGGCCCGTCAAACCGATTACCTGACCAGCCTTTACCTTATCGCCCTTCTTCACCTTGTTCCTACTCTGATGACTGTAGAGCGTCTCGAAACCATAAGCATGCCTGATACGGATGCAGTTGCCGTAACCATAGAAAGGTCCTGATGCAACAACCGTACCATCAAAGGCAGCCACAATCTCATCATTCGGGCACGTCTTGAGGTCAACTCCCGAATGGCGGCGCTTGCCACCATAAGGACTGATTACCTTAGCACCAGGCAGAGGATAAGCCCAGGCGGTCTTTTCTATCTTTTCCAAATCGAGTTCGAAAGTATTGGTAATGGTAAACGGATCATAAACCTCATCAGGGTCGAGCGTCATTCCATCGCCTATTCCACCCTTTTTCTTGCCAGATGCCTCCTTGTCAGCCTCAGCATTTCTTCCTACAGAAGAATCCTTGCCACCGATAACCGAAGCGATGACACGGGCACCCTGCTTGCGGAACTGCACCGTCTGGCGGCGCAACTTATGCGATTTCAACTCTATGAAAGTTTCCGGATTCAACCTACCGCCATTCACCATGATAGAGAAGTCGCAATAAGTTTCACCCTCCTTAGAGCCTACAATGGCAATCGTCTGTCCGGCATCCACATGCTGTCCTACCCTAACCAGGTTTTCGGCATTGTTGGCATAAACGGTTTCCAGACCGCAATCGTGGCGCACCACGATGACATTACCCATAGATTCCGACTTTCTGGAAAGTCGCACATAACCTTCGAGCATCGCCTTGACAGCATCGCCTTTAGAGGTAGAGATACGCAACACATTATTGTTCAGAAGGGTTGCTTTGCCCACAGGAAGCGGGAAGGAATATTCCTTAGCACGGAATATCTCAAAGTCTACATTAAATGCCTGACTCTGGGCAAAGAGACCGGGTGTTGCAATACTCACCTGCTGCTGTTCGGCTGCCGTGAATACATTTTTAGCGGGCATAAAGCTGCTCAGCGAGAACACCATGAGTCCTGCCACAGCCAATAGCCGCAATCCTTTTTTCATTCTTTTCATTATTTACTTTTTCTTTTCTGATTCTCAAAAATTCTATAAACTATTAACTATAAACTGAAAAACATCCATTTCTCCCTCTCCGTTCTTACAGAAAAGGAAAAATGGATGTTATCTTGAAAACTATCTGATACTTACCTGCTACCAGGCTTTTACTTCAACAAGATGCCTGTGAAGATTCTGCCGCTCTCTATACCCAACTTTCTGGCAGAGAAGTACTCATCGCTGTGGGCAAAGGTACAGATGCCACAATCCTGGATATTCTCTTCGGCCACTCCACAATGCAGAAGTATCTGTCTGTTGCAGAGCGGAAGATTGAGATGCCATTTCAGCGGCTGCACAATATTACCCTCAGCAGCCAGGCGCTCACGCTCAGCAGGATCAACCGAGAAGGCGGCATTAGGACGCTGTTCGGCAATCTCTTCCATAGGGAAAGCTGCCTGCTCAAACGCCTCGTAAACTTCATCGCCCACCTCGAAATGGTCGAGCGAAATGCCCGGACCTATCACCGCCTTCAACTTCTTCGGATCGGTATGATAGGAAAACGCCATCTCCTGAATGGTTTTATGCACAATGCGAGCCAGCGTACCACGCCAGCCGGCATGGATGGCAGCCACAGCATGATGCTCCTCATCATAAAGAAGCACAGGGATGCAATCGGCAGTAGAAACACCGATACATACACCTTTCTGGTCAGTCATCACAGCATCTACACCTTCGAGCACCATCTTGCGGATATTCTCAGGCATGGTGAGAAACTCACCGGCAATATTGCGCACCTCTACTCCATGCACCTGATGGGGCATGATGATATGGTCAGTATCAATACCCAACTCTGTGGCAAGACGCTTGCGGTTTTCAGCCACATGTTCTGCATTGTCACCGCAAAACTCATTGATATTAAATTCGCCATAGTTGCCCTGGCTTACTCCTCCCTTACGGGTAGTAGAGAAAGCCTTGACGCCAGCGGCTACCTGATATTCTTTGATCATAACATTTATTCGTATTCGAAATCATCGAGGTCGTCAACATCCTCGATTTCATCCTCATCAATATATTCTACAACATCCTCGCCCTCTGCAGCCAGTTCCTGCTGGAAGCGAGACATATCCTTGTCACGGTGAACAAGCGTATCTTCGGCAGTAATCTCCTGAAGCTTGTTGCTCTCTGAATTGAGTTCCTTCCAGAGCACGTCCTTCAGTTCCTGGATACCTTGTCCGGTAACAGACGAGATGAAGACCACCGGAAGATCGGTAGGCAAAGTTTCCTTGAGCATTTCAATCAGTTCTTCGTCGAGCAGATCGCACTTGGTGATAGCCAGCACGCGATGCTTGTCGAGCATCTCTGGATTGAAGTTCTTCAGTTCGCCCAGCAATACTTCATATTCTTTCTTGATGTCGTCAGTATCGCCCGGAACCATGAAGAGCAGCAGAGAGTTGCGCTCAATATGGCGGAGGAATCGCAAGCCCAAACCTTTTCCTTCGCTCGCGCCCTCGATGATGCCAGGAATATCAGCCATGACAAAACTCTGGTGATCGCGATAATCTACGATACCCAGCGATGGTTCGAGCGTAGTAAACGGATAGTTTGCAATCTTAGGACGGGCACTTGATACGGCACTCAGCAAAGTTGACTTACCGGCATTAGGGAAACCTACCAGACCTACATCGGCAAGGAGCTTGAGCTCCATGATGATGGTCATCTCCTGCATAGGTTCGCCCGGCTGTGCATAGCGAGGAGCCTGGTTGGTAGAGGTACGGAACTGGAAGTTGCCCAATCCGCCACGACCGCCCTTGAGGAGCAGAACTTCCTGCCCGTCATAAGCCACATCGCATACAAACTTGCCTGTTTCGGCATTATATACCACGGTACCGCAAGGCACATCGATATAAATATCCTTGCCATCGGTTCCATGACACTTATCACGGCCACCATTTCCACCATGTTCGGCAAAGAAGTGGCGCTGATACTTGAGGTGCAGCAACGTCCAGTAGTTATGGTTGCCGCGGAGATAGATGCTTCCTCCACGTCCGCCGTCGCCACCGTCAGGACCGCCGTTAGGCTGGTACTTTACGTGGCGCAGGTGCATGGAGCCCTTGCCACCCTTACCAGAGCGGCATTGTATCTTTACGTAGTCTACGAAATTGGATTCAGCCATTTATTCTTTTCTTTTTATTTAATGAATAAATCTTCCCCACCATAGCGGGGAAGATTCTTTATCTTGATTACAAGTTGTCGATTACATTGCAAACACGTGCGAAGATCTCATCTACAGTACCGAGACCCTCGATGTGGTGATGAATGCCTTCCTTCTCATACCAGTCGATGAGCGGAGCAGTCTGTGTATGATAAACATTGAGACGCTTCTTAATAGTCTCCTCGTTATCATCAGAACGGCCGCTTTCCTTACCGCGGTTAATCAGGCGAGCCATCAGCTCATCCTCAGGAACAGCCAACTCAATCATCGCAGCAATCTTATGACCACGCTCAGAAAGCATCTTCTTCAGAGCCTCAGCCTGTGGAGTGGTACGTGGGAAACCGTCGAAGATTACACCAGCGTGATCCTTACCGAAGCTATCGTATACACTTGCGAGGATGTCAATCATCAACTCGTCTGGAATCAACTGACCATTGTCGATATAACCCTTAGCTGTCTTACCAAGTTCTGTACCGTTCTTGATTTCGTTACGAAGTACATCACCTGTAGAAATGTGACCGAGACCATACTTCTCGATCATCTTGTCGCTCTGTGTACCTTTACCTGCACCTGGAGCGCCGAAAATTACGATATTTTTCATTTTTACCTTAATATATATATAAAATATTTATGTTGTGTCAGAAACTAATATTCATTCATCCATTTCTGTCCCCAAGGAGACAAAAGTATAGCAATAGTAACACCAAAGAAAACGGCAAACATGCCTAAAAAAATTAAAGTGTTCATACTTACATCCTCCTATTTTTATTATTAAACTTATTATATTTTTTACGCTTTGCTTCTTTTTCTTTCTTACCTTTCTTATCAAAATACAGAGCGAACCCGAAAAGTCCCGCTGCCAAGATAAAACTGACCAGATAAATAAGCCAATGCAGTTCTTCCCCCATATCTCCAACAAAAGTCGTAATAAACGTAGCTGTTATAAGATATTTGGAGATATCAAGAAAATAATCACTCAGTTTCTCCCACATGCTTCACCCCCTATTCTTCTACAATCGTGTAGATGTCGCGGAGGTTTCTGCCTTCTTGGTCATAATCCAATCCATATCCTACGATGAAATCGTTAGGGATTTCCATAACAGCATAGTTGATATCAAGATCAACCTTCAAGTTGCCTGGTTTCACGAGGAGGGAACAAATTTCGATGCTGGCAGGATTTTTCTTCTTCAGGTCTTCAATCATGTGAGCCATGGTGAAACCGGAATCTACGATGTCCTCTACGATAACCACGTGGCGGCCTGCCAAATCCTGGTTCAAACCCATCAGGGTCTTCATGCTGCCCGTAGAGGAGGTACCCTCGTAAGAAGCATACTTCACGAATGAAATCTCGCTTGGCACGGTAATCATTCGCATCAAGTCGGCTGCAAAGATAAATGCGCCGTTCAATACTGCCAGGAATACAGGTTTCTTGCCTTCATAATCCTTGTTCAGACGGTCTGCTACGACCTGTACTTTCTTCAGAATCTCAGCCTCAGGAATCGATGTCTTGAAGCTCTTATCCTTGATCTTTACTATGCTCATAGTCTGTTCTATAATAATATTTTCTGCAAAATTACGAAAAAAACATGAAACTTCGTGCTTTCATCAACTATTTTTTGTACTTTTGCATGAAAATAACCGTTTATCTGCATGAGTTGACAAATTATCACGACAGTTCGCGCAGATAATACTAAGATTATCAGATAATATGAAGATTTTCACAAGCGCTCAGATTCATGAGTTGGATAAATACACCATTGAGCATGAACCTATCAGTTCGCTCAACCTGATGGAACGTGCAGCCAAAGCGCTGACACGCGCCATAAAAGAGGAATGGTCTAACCGCACTCCAGTGGTCGTTTTCGCCGGTCCGGGTAATAACGGCGGCGATGCGCTTGCTGTGGCGAGAATGCTCAGCGAGGATGGATATGATGTAAGTGTATACCTCTTTAATGTACAGAATAAACTGTCGGCAGACTGTCTTGCCAACAAGAAGCGTCTGCTGGATGCAAAGAGAGTAAAATTTACTGAGATTACCACTAACCTGGACCCTCCTAAGCTCAATGCAGAAACGCTGGTGGTAGACGGACTCTTTGGAAGCGGAATCAACAAGCCACTGGCAGGCGGATTCGCCGCGATGGTGAAATATATTAACCAGAGTCCTGCCAAGGTAGTAAGCATAGATATCCCTTCGGGACTGATGACCGAGGACAATTCCTATAATATCCATACCAACATCATCCGTGCCAGTCTGACCCTTACCCTGCAGCAGAAGAAACTGTCGATGCTGATGGCGGATAACCAGCAGTACCTGGGCAGACTGCGCGTTCTCAACATCCGACTTTCCCAGGAATTCATCCAAAATACGGAGTGCCAGTACCGCATACTCGAAGAGAACGACATCCGTCCGCTCTTGAAATCGCGCAGCGACTTTGCTCATAAAGGCAGCATGGGTAATGCGCTGCTCATAGCGGGAAGTTACGGCATGAGCGGCGCTTCGGTATTAGCCACCAAGGCTTGTCTGAGAACCGGTGCGGGCAAGGTAACAGCCCATACCCCAAAGCGGAATTATGAAATCATGCAGATTTCGGTACCTGAAGCGGTACTGCAGATGGATGCTGAAGAAACCATATTCAGCGAACCGGTAGATACAGAGATGTTCGATGCGCTGGGCGTAGGTCCCGGATTGGGACAGAACGAGACAACAGCCATCGCCCTCATCGCCCAACTGCGCCGTGCTACCTGTCCGCTCGTCATTGATGCCGATGCGCTCAATATTCTTTCCAGCCACAGGGCGTGGATGCAGCAGTTGCCAAAGAATATCATCATGACACCTCATCCGAAGGAGTTCGACCGACTTGCCGGCAATGCGAGCAGTAGCTGTATCGAAAGACTGATGAAGGCAAGCGAACTGGCTGAACGCCTCCAGGCATACATTATATTAAAGGGACATTATTCTGCACTCTGCCACCCAGACGGAAAGATTGATTTCTGCAGTACGGGCAACAGCGGTATGGCTACAGCAGGCAGCGGTGATGTGCTGACAGGTATCATCACCGGTCTTCTGGCAAGAGGATACAAACAGGAAGATGCCTGTCGACTGGGTATGCATCTTCATGGTCTGGCTGGTGACCTTGCCGCAAAAGATCTGGGCAAGGAAAGCCTCATTGCCAGTGATATTATACAATATCTGCCAAAGGCATTCCTTAGAATGGAAGACTAAGAAATATAAGAAAATGGCAAAACTTGAAAAACTACAATAATAAAAAAGGGTATGCCTCTTGTAAGCCTACCCTTTTTTAATATTGCATTATGATTCTACTTTGAATCTTGCTTCATAAAAGCGTTTCTCAAGTTCGCGCCTCAAATCGTCTTTTCTATCCATATTCAGCTTTTTACGAATATGACTACGCTGACTGGTGATATTCGATTCGCTTTTGTTCTGTTCTATACAGATTTCCTTCAAGCTCTTACCTTCCAAAACCATTTGGCAAATCTGCCTCTCGCTATTGGTGAGGTCAATACACACCAGATCCCAAGCCTTCTTGCTCTGCTCACTGTTCTTCAACTGTTCTGCGGCACGGTCCAGGATATTCTTCTGCTGCTCCGGGCTCAGTCGACTCATCAGATTTACCGCCATATCCTTCTCATTCTCCTTCAGGTCGGCAAGCATATCCAGTGCCTTCTTCTCCCCATCCTTCAGAATTTTGGGCTGACGAAGTTCCTTGGTGATGAAAGGTACCTGGTTATAGATCCATACATACAGAATCATCAGGAAACCTACCAGAACAGCCTTGATGCTGAAGAGCAGCACGGAGATCTGCGCATGCGAGAGGGCTACCGCTACCACTGGCAGCAGAGCGACGACAAAGCCGAGAGTGGTTCGGTTGAGCTGCTGGCTCTGGGCGGTAATGGCGAGAATAAACATGATAAAGATATTGCTCATTACACTGAGGTTGTCTTGTTTGGCACCATAACGCAGACACAACATACTGTCAACTGCCAGTTTCACGAATACAAGGATATAGAGCAGGGAGATGCCTGTCTTGAATACCACCTTGCGCTTCAGCACCACATACATCAGCAGCGCCAGTGCGAGGGTATGAGCCAGGTTATAGTAAAAGCCAATCCACGCGTCCATTATGTAAAATAAAATGAATTGATAGGGAATTATGAATATCTCTATCAGCGACAAGAGGACGAAGGCGATTACCCTGCGGCGATCCACCACTCCACAAAAGTCAGGGCATAAATGATGTTCCAAGCGCAGACACCATTCCCAAAGTTTGTTCTTAGCTTTCATTTTTTGCTTTTTACTTATAATTTAAATAGTCGTCTTTACTTATATATAATCGTTTCTTGTCCGTTTGGGGCACTCTGCATACCTTTCAGGACCTCTGAGTCTGATTATCTTTTGTAATTTACTAACTTATTCTTCGCTGTTGCAAAATTACAACTAAAAAATGAAAAAACTAAGAAAGTAGGCAAAAAAGTGGCCGAAAAGGCAAAAAATATAGAAGAAAAAGGACTTTTCAGGGTTTTTCAGTGTTTCATTTATGCGGTTTTTATTCGGTATCAGCATTTTTAGGCGCATTTTTCTTGGCAGCAATCGGAAAAGCCATTATCTTTGCAACCGTAAAAACAAAGTTCGCGGTTTTCAAGCCCGAGCTTCCTAACAAACCCCAAAGTTGCCAACAGGCATCTAAGAACTGAGGAATAGATGATAAAAAAGATGATGAATAGAAGATGAGTAAATGATAGGCTAACTATTCTTTAATAAATGAAGTCTAGTTCAAAACCTATTGATAACAAGAATAAAAATAAGTATAAGTATAAGTAAAAGATGATGATGCGTTTCTTTAGAGAGACCATTTGTCATTCTTAAATCATTAAAAGATTTTAAGTATGAACAGAAGGATTTTAATTGCGCTACTGGCTGTAGGCAGCTTCATCTGCCCGGCCGTCGCTCAGAAGGTGGCCTTGAAGACGAATCTCCTTTATGATGCTACAAGCACCATGAACCTTGGCTTCGAATTCGGCCTTTCCCCAAAATGGACCTTGGATGTATCTGGCAACTACAACCCTTGGACATTTTCCAAGAACAAGAAGTGGCAGCACTGGCTTGTTCAACCAGAAGCTAGATACTGGTTCTGCAATAAGATGATGGGCTCCTTCATCGGCTTCCACGCCCTGGGAGGTTCTCATAACATAGGTAACGTAGATCTTGACTTCAAGTTCCTCGGTACCGACTTCTCCAAATTGAAAGATTACAGATACGAAGGTTGGTTCGTAGGTGCAGGTGTTGCATACGGTTATACCTGGGCTCTCTCCAAGCATTGGAACTTCGAGGCAGAACTCGGAGTGGGATACGTTTATTCGAAATCGGATAAATATGAATGCCCACAATGTGGTGAAAGACTCGAGAAAGACAAGGCGCATCACTACGTAGGACCTACCAAGGCGGCACTCAATCTGGTGTATGTCTTCTAATTCATGATACATTATTATATTAATAAGTAAAACTGAAGATTATGAACACATATAAGAATTTAACTGGAACACTTGGAGCCGTCGCCATGAGCATTTTGTTTAGCACTCATGCTATCGCACAAGAACAGGCTGCCAAGGATATGAAAATCCTGAATAAGGAAATCAAGAAGAAAGGCAATAAGGTGAACGTCTATATGGACCTCAATCTGGATGACGTGAAACTGGCAAGCAACAAGGGCCTCATCTTTACACCTATTTTATATAAGGGTGAGGATACGCTCAAACTCCCGGCTGTGGAGGTGATGGGAAGAAAGAGATTCGTTTACTATGAGCGTACCGGGAAAACTGCTACAGAAAATCCACTCATCGTAGCAAAGCGTGAAAACAAGAAGTCGCAGACGCTCAGATACGCTTACACTACCCCTTACCGCGAATGGATGAAGAACTCCAACTTCGCCATTAGCAATGATGCCTGCGGATGCAACCAGAAACTGTTGGCAGAAAACCTGCTCACCAATAACACAGAGGCACTCACTACTCCTCTGCAGCTCTATCAGGCTTATAGAGAACCTAAGGCAGAGGTTGTGAAGGTAAGACAGGAAAATGGTTCAGCAAGACTCAACTTCCGCATCAACAAGTGGGATATCGTGAAGGAATTGGGTAACAACAGCAATGAGCTGGCTACCATCAAGAAGACGCTCGATCTCGTAAAGAACGACCCGGACGTAACCATTACTTCCATTACCCTCCACGGTTATGCTTCTCCTGACGGCAACTATGCCAACAACGACAAGCTGTCTCGCAACCGTACCCAGGCTCTCTACAACCATCTGTTGAAGACCTACCCTATCGACAAGAAGCTCTTCAAGGTAGAATCTACAGCTGAGGATTGGGAAGGAACACTGGAATACATCAAGAGTCACAACATTCCTCAGAAGGAAGCTGTTCTCAAAATTATCAACAGCAATCTGACTCCTGACCAGAAAGAACAGACGCTCGCAGCCAAGGCTGGTGAGGCATTCCGGTTCCTCGTTGACAAGGTTTGGCCAGGCTTGCGCCGCACTGATTACACCATAGAGTACGACGTGAAGGCATTCAACCTCGAGGAGGCACGCAAAGTGATGAATACACGCCCACAGAAGCTCTCTCTTCAGGAGATGTATATGGTAGCAAACAGTTATCCGAAGGGAAGCGAGGAATACAACAATGTATTCGATACCGCTGTCAAGATGTTCCCAGAAGATAAACTCGCTAACCTGAATGCAGCTATTGCTGCCATCGAGAGAGGCGACAAGGTGCGCGCAGAGAAATACCTCAAGAAGGCTGGCACTGGTACCGAAGTAGATAACACCCGTGGTTGTCTCGCTGTTCTTAATGAGGATTACGTAGCAGCCAAGCAGTACTTCCAGAAGGCGGTAGCCGGAGGTTTGAAGGGTGCTCAGGAGAATCTCGACAAGGTGAACAAGATTGTGGAGTAAGAATGAACATGAAGTATAAGTAAAAGAATAAACATTAATAATAATATAAACAAAAAAAATAATTTAAGAACTGGAAAAGAAAGAATAGTATTTGATTACCCCGGGCGAAGACTGTGATGAGGTCTGAGAGACTCGTCCATTTCGCAACTCAAACTAAAAAATTTGTATAATAATTAATAAGTAAAAGATTATGAAGAAAATGAATTTGCTCGTTATGAGCTTGGTATCAGCAGCAGCGTTATCTTTCTCAAGCTGCAGCAGTAATGATGATTTGACAGGTGGCGCAGGCAACCAGTCACAGGTGAAAGGTTTCTATATGACATTGGCCGTACAGACTCCTACTAGCAATGGTACAAGAACCTCTATTGAAAATCCAATACCTACAGAGGATGCTACCGCAGCAGAAGCAGCAGTTAAGAATGGTACTTTCTACTTGGTTGATACAAATGGAGCCGTTGTATTTAGCAAGACTCTGACCGGTCAGGATTGGACAGGAGCTATCAAGGACCAGACTGGTTCTCAGAAGGATGGTAAGACTACACTTAAGATTGAGGTAGAAAATGTAGCTGCAGGTGCTACCTATAAAGTATATTTCAAGGCTGGTTCAACCAATATGTATACAGTAGAGCCGTTTACTATCACAACAGGTACCAGCAAGACAGGCGTGTTTACTACAACTGGCATTACACAGACATTCACATCAACATCAGCTTTTGCTAAGCCATGTGATACAGACAACGACTTCTCCATGTTCAACCAGAATGATGCAACAACCAATGGTAATGGCTATACTGTCACATTCACTGATGCCAACAAGGTTGAGACCACCCCTGCAAAGGTTATGTACAATAACGTAGAAAGCGCAATCAAGATTGAGCGTGTAACAGCTCGCGTTGATGTTCCTACTAGTACAGAAGCACTTTTGGGCGAATACCCAGCAAACGCTTCACAGGCATTGAAGAATGCAATTGACGATGCAAAGAAAAAGGTTTCTAAGATAGAATTGGTTCGCTATGCACTCTCTAACGTTACAAACAAGACATACGTTATGCAGAATTGGAATGTAGCAAATAACGTTTGGAGTCTTGCAATTCCTACAGACGCAAAATTGTCTCAGACAAAGGACGCATTCGGTGAGAAGTATTTGCTCAAGGATGGTGGCTTCAAGGCTTTGAATGGTGCAACTAATGATTATATCTTTGAGAACAACAAGGATGAAGCAACAGCAATGTACTTCGAGTACAAGGTTACTTTGGATGGAAATAAGTTCGAAGGAAAAGCAGACTGTACAGATGGTACATTCTATCGTTACAACAACGTTATCTATACAAGCTTTGAGCAGATTATGAAGGCTTACGAAGATGTAGCAGGTCTCTTCGAGGGTAAGACAGCTGCACAGTTGAAGAGTGAATTGGAAAAGGCAAAGGAAGTTGAAGGTGCAAAGGATGTAGAGACCAAGTTGTCAGAATTCCGTGCAAAGTATGGCATCGAGGTGTTCAACGAGGGTAAGACATACTACAAGCAGGTTATTAAAGATAACCAATTGGACAAGAACGTTATCCAGCGTAACACTATTTACCGCTTGAAGGTTAACAAGATCTTCAACGTAGGAGCACAGGTTCCTAACGGTGAAATTGACAAGAACGGTTTGTTCTACCTCGACGTAACTGTAACTGTTAACCCTTGGGTTCTCAATACACAGAACGTAGAGCTGGGTGACTAATCCCAATCACTTCGCTTAATCGCAGAACAGAAAAAATGAATGATCCGGGGATGCACCCATCCCCCGCTCTCAAGATAATTCTTGAAACAACAATACTCTCAATCTCCCGGGGGCTACCCCGCCTCCGGGAGATAAAAAAAAGAAAAAGATGATATTGCCGCCAACAGATGGCGGGAACCCCTATCGTGCTGAATCAGCACCACTCAACAAGAAAAAAAGGATGCCGAAGGCTACCCCACTTCTTACGCCCCACGGCACACTAGATATAAGTAAAAGAATTAATAAAATACAAACGATATGAAACATTTCATCATCAAAAACGGTTGCAAAGTGGTTTGTATCTCAGCCATCGCACTCTCATCGCTTTCATCATGTATGAAAGACGATTTGACGAATTGTCCTGCGCACAAGGTGTCGCTCAAGTTCGATTATACATATAATATTGAGAACGCTGATGCTTTTTCCCAGGAAGTGAAAAACCTCAACGTCTATGTTTTCGATAAAAACGGTAAATACTTCGATACCTATACGCAGTCTGCCGACAAATTCGAAACGGGTCACAGCATGGACATCACAGACTTACAGGAAGGTAAATATACCTTCGTCTGCCTGGCTCGTGACAAGACACCAACAGGTAGCAGAGCCGACGGTGACGACGAGATGGAGTTTAGCTTCACCCAACTCACACCAGGTGTTTCTACCATCAACGACCTGCAGGAGGAAATGGGAAAGAAAGACGGAGAGGCTTCTGTCAACAACAAGAAGTTCACCGCTCTCTACACAGCCCAGACATCTCTCGACTTCAAGGGAAACAAGGACACATCCGGCAACCTGAGTCTGATGAAATGTACCAAGACCTACCGCATCGTCATGCTTCCTTACGATAACGACCAAGAGGGATTCGTGGCAGAAAACTTCGACGTAAGAATCAAGGGATCAGCTGCTCTCCTCGACTACAAGGGCGACAAGGCAAAGGATGAAAACGGCGTAGAACAGAACAAGCCGATTACCTACGTACCTTACAACGAGAAACTGGTGGTTAACTCCAGCGGCAATACCCAGGTAGAGGGTGAAGAAATCGACAAGGCTCTGGTTTACGACCTGTCTTCTTCCAGAATGTTTGAGCGCAAGGACGATGTAAGCACCCGCAACACCGAAAGCACGGAGTACGACGACAAGCGAATCGTAATCACCGACAAGCGCACAGGCAAGGTAATCTTCAACCACTCACTGCCATGGTTCCTCGCTCTCTGCGGCGAGCGCACCGACAAGGGCTGGGAGGATCAGGAATACCTCGACCGCCAGGATCACTACACCCTCGTATTCTACGTTCCAAGTCCAGGTTCCGACTACCACATGGATGCTAGAATCAAGGTGAACGGATGGGTTCTCAATCTACAGAATGCAGACCTCGGAGCCAAGTAAGACGACTACCGGCAGTGCTACCCACACTGCTAGATGAACCACAAGAAAACAGTGCTACCCACACTGTATAAAGAGAAAGAAAAGTATTAAGTATAAGTAAAAGATGAAAAAGATGAAACGCTATAACTCAACTTTGACCAAGATGACACGCCGGCTAGGCATGGCTATCACAGCCTTGCTCATGTTGAGCACAATGGCATCTTGCTCAGACCAAGATTCGCAGGAAACTGCACCTGGCGAGGAAGCTTACCTCAACCTGAGCTTCTCTACCGCCAGCACCACGACTTCCAAAGCAAGCAGAGCTGAGAACATCGGAAACGACGAGACCCAGGCTAATCCTAGCGCTGAGAGCGACATTCATAGCATCAAGGTATGGGTGTTTAAATCAGGATCTGGAGCAAGCGCTAATCCGATTGCTTACAAGGAAGATATCCCTACTGCTGTTGGCGGTGGAACCGTCAACAGCAACTACACGCTGAACTTGAGATTCTTGCGTAAGATCAACGGTGACGAACTCAAAAACATCGACCTCTATATTCTGGCTAACTCAGAGAGTACCAATATGGCTGAGAAGCTGAATGGCAAGAATCTCCGCAGCATTACCCGTGCTGACCTGCAAGGTGTAACCTTCGATAATCCATTCGGCATTACAGCAGAAGGCAAGGCTGAGACTACAGCGGTTCCAGACGGCAAGGGTCTCCCTATTTCTCGTGCCATCAACAATATAGCAATAGCCGATCACGTAGCTGATACAGAGGCGGGTGCAAAGGGCAAAGGTATTAAGATTCCTCTGGTTCGCGCCGTTTCCAAGCTTCACTTCTATTTCGCCCGCAAGAAAAATGCCAATACAGAAAATGTAAAGGTAACAAAAATTGAGATAGATGGAAACACCTTCCCTACAGAAAGCTATGTCTTCCCTGATGAAGAGGATTATACCAAAGCTGATGACAACAAGGCTGCTACAAGCAATAAGTACGGAACTCCTTCTTATGTTTCTACTCTCCTCAAGCTTGACGGTGTTGAAAATACAGGAATTAAGGAAGTGGAAGACCCTCTGACTTATAAGCGAGGAGCAAACGAAACAGCCCAGGCTTATATGGAGCGTATGAATAATAAAATCGGTGGACATAACTTGAGTTATCTTCGTGAAACCAACAAGCCTATCACAGGTAAGATTTACTATGAGTTGGCAGAAGGCGGCTCCGAAAAATCTCAGAAATTCACCATCCCATCCAGCGGCAACGCTATCCGCAACCGAGAGCTCGTAGTTTACGGCTACTTCCTCCAGGGTGGAGCCCTCTGCCTCGACTGGCAGGTAATGCCTTGGAACAAGGTAACTTCTGAAATCAGCTGGAGCAATGTAAAATGCGAGATGTATGCATGGCAAACAGGAGAAACCCTGAAACCACAGAAAGGCGATGCAGAAGGTCTTTACTGTCTGATAAACTATCCAAGATATGAGAACGATGCTCATGATAAATTGGTAGATAAGACATCGGGAGCAGCCTACTACTTCAAGGTAGATAGTCCTACAGGACTGGTCTGGAAAGCACATCTCACCAACCCAACTGAGTTCGCTTTCAACTATGGTAAATCTATTGAAGGAAAAACCAACTGCGTTTCTACAGGCATCGCCCGACCAGAGCCTTATCAGATCAAGGTAGAAGCCAAGAATGCATGGACAAACAATGCTTCATGGGATCAATTAACTGAATGGGCTATAGGTAAAGGCAACAATCCTGTATATACCGACCTCTACGTAACCGTATCGCTGGATGGCATCCATGAATACGAAGTAGAAATCAACCCTAAAGATGCAGGAGGTATGTATCAGAATGGAAGAAGATTTGCAGGAACCAACACCCGCATCCGCATCTTCCAACTGCAGGCTACCAAGGGAACTGCCTACGATAAGCTTCAGGAAGAAAGTGGACATTATACTAATTATTTAAAATAAGGAGGGCAAACAATGAAAGCAATATCAAAATACTTTGCGATGTGTGCAATCGCCCTCTTAGGGCTTGCAAACACATCTTGCATGAGCGACGATATAGAAAGCACTGCTGCTTGCGACTATAGTGTAGTGCTGGAATACAAAGTAGGCGGTTCTGCTACTGAAACCCGTGCTGCTACCCGTGCTGAAACAGAGGTTGGCAATGAGAGTCTCAATGAGAACCAGATCAATCGCCTCGACCTCTTCGTTTTCAAACCAGATGGATCAATCGTTAAGCAGCTTACATTATCTGAAGATATAAAGGGTAGTCCAACTACAGAATACAGGCACAAGGAGTTGACAAGCAAAGAACTGACACGTTCTGACATTGAAGGCAATGATCTCTACTTGGTTGCAAACCTAGACAACTGGGACAACATCAACAACCTGAATGATTTGAAAGCTGCCACCATCAATCAGGCAACAGCCTTCAAGCACAACCAGAAGCAGTCTGCTTTCGTGATGGATGCCAAAATGCTAAATAGAGAAGTAGTAACAGGAAAAATCCACCTGAAGTTCCAGCTGAAGAGAGCGCTTGCAAAGATTCGCCTCAACGTACAAGATGACAAGGGCAACGCAGTACTTCCTACAGAGTATGCCTGCCAGTTGATACACTACGCAGAAGATGGTTCTATCCTCGCAGAAGGTACCAGCGACAACAATGCATTGAATACCGAAGACCCAGCCAGCGACAAGGTAACACCACCTGACGTCACACAAGACAACAAGGCAGTGTTCTACTCATACGCTAACAGTTGGATTGACAAAAACAAGAATCCGTATGCAGAAGAGCCTATCGATGACAGCAAGCAGACCTACATCCTGCTCAAGGCAAAATTCAACGACAAGGATTACTTCTACAAGGTGCCGGTAAACAAGCGCCTCTTCGAAGGTAACGATGCAGCAACAACTGACTGGTCGCAATTCGAACCTCTCTATCGCCTCGACCGCAACACCATCTACGACGTAACAGCCAAGGTGGACAGAGAAGGAGGTGATACTCCTGAGAATCCTGCAACATTGTATGTGAATCCTATCGTAAGTGACTGGGATGACAACATCGCATGGGACTATACTGATAAGGTAAGCATCGAGATGGAACGAGAAGCCGGAGAATTTGGAGAAGCTGTGGAAGTTCACTATGGTATTCCAAACGGAGGTGGTCCAGCTATCACGCTGAAGGACATTGATACAGGAGATAAGAACTGGATCCTTCAGTGCGACAACCCAGACTTTGCGTTCTATGTAGATGGAAAAATCTATGATACAGTAAGTAAGAGCGACATCACTGGCAACTCATTTACATTCTATGTAGTGCCAAAGAGAAATAAAGATTTAGCAGTAGAAAGAAATTTTGATACCAAGGTATTTATCGTTCTTGCTCCTGACATGAGAAAGGTTCTGTTCAATGTAGGAACTGGAAAACTACCTGGAGATGACTTTAATATCAAGTTCACCCAGGGTGCTGATCGCTCAGGAATTTAAATGAGAATATGTGGTTTAAATAAACTAAAGGATTAAATCATCATGAAGAAGTTTAATAAATATAGAAAATCTGTACAAGGCTTGATGTTGTTGACCTTCGGTCTAACAATGGCAGGATGCTCCGCTCAGGATGATTTCTTCACCGAAACATCGTCAGAGAGCCTCAGCATCAAGCCTAGTGTAACAGAAGCAACTGTATCAAGAGCAGTTGCTTCTGACAAAGCCCTACGTGAAGCTGCACTGGACAACCTGTACGTGAAGATTTTCGACAAGGAATATAAGGAGCAAAGTGTCAACAAGAAGTTTGACAGCAACTTGCAAAGCAACCAAAAAGAGGTTCTTGGTCAGGGCAACTGGAAAGTTGACTTGAATCTGCAGGAGAACAAGGATTACTTCGTGTACTCTATTGCCAATGCAAAGGAGGACTTACAACAGGTAAACTCATTGACCGACCTGGAAAAGAAGGTGCAGACTGATGTAGACATCTGGAAGCCTTACAGCAGCAACAATGCGACCAAGAACTTCCTGATGACAGCCAACTCAGGTTGGACAGTCAGCAAAGAGCCTACCCAAACCATCGACAGTAAGCTGACAAGAGCTGCAGCCAAGATCGTTGTAAAACTCAAGATTAATATTGATGGCTACGAGGTGGTAGGTACACCTACCTGGCAGTTGCTGAACTATAACACCCAGACTACCCTCTTCGGCGTAAATACAGCTAAGAGCATAGCTAGTATGAGCGAAACTGAGACGAATGAGGTAATGGCGAAGACTACTGATGGCTATCAGTTGGTTACCTACAGCTACGCAACATTATGGGATAATAATGCAAGTGCACCTCAGGCAAAGATCAAGGTGATGCTGAAGAAGGGTGAAGAAAAACCTGTGGATTACTATTACAGTATTCCAGTTCGCGACCCTAAGGCAACCAAGGCATTGGATCGTAACAACGTCTATACAGCCAATGCCACCGTAACAAGTCTGGGCAGCAGTTCTGACATTACTTATGGTGATGCTATGAATCTGGTATATGATGTACAGAAGTGGACCCAGGGCGAAGAGACAACAATCAATGCTGGAGATCAGAAGTACTTGTTGGTTTCTCCTACCTTTATGATCATGAAGAACCAGCGATTTGATGATTCTACCATCAAGTTCTATGGTTCAGGTGAATGTAAGGTGGAAACCGTGGATATTTACTATTATGACAAAAATGGTAAGAAACAACCATGCTCTGGCAGTCAATACTTCAATGCTTCTGCACAATATGCAGATGGTCATGGTGAGTTAAAGGACAAGGGAACTATTGTTATTGGTGCAAAAAATTCAACAACCGCCAATGACTTCGTGCCATTGTCTGTTAAATATATCAAGATAAAGGTTACTTGCGATGGTCTGGAAGAGAATGTAACAATCAAACAGTATCCTTTGGAGTATATCCAGGGTATAGCTGGCTGGTATTCAACAAAAGACGGTTGGATAGACTGGCAAACAGATCAAGAGTGGCACAACCCCAAAAAGACCTCTGCTGATGATAATTTCTATGCAAAAGTAAAAGAACCAGGAGATACGAAAATTTACGAATACTACGATGAAAGAAAGCATTGGCTTTCTGGAGATTATAAAGCTACAAAGGGTGATGAAACAGGAAAGTACAATAATCGGATGTATGTCGTACAGATTACAAACATCCCTCAAGATAGCAAATACAAAATAGGACACGTTACAAACATTGATCCAAAGACGAAATTATCTTCTGAAGATGTTGTTTCTCCAGCCTTTATGTTGGCATCCCAATTAGGAACAGTATCTAGATTCTCTAAAAAAAATGACGGAGTTAATGCTTCAAATCATTGCGACAAATACGTAGAGGTGAGTATGGATGGTAAAAAATATACCGACTGGCGATTACCAACAGCATCGGAAATTGGCGTTATCACAAAATATCAATATGATAAGAATCAAAAGGTGATTGACGAAGTATTAGCTGGAAGATCCTACTGGGCCTTAAATGGCAAACAGGTTGAAGCAAACACAAAAGATTCTTATACCGGATATGTTCGTTGCGTTCGCGACCTCTCACCAGAAGAGGTAAAAGAGCTGGAAAACAAGAAAGAATAACAATTAAAGAAGGTACAAAATGAAAAAGTTAAAACTATATATCGGAATGTTGGTAGGACTGTTAGCAACCATGCTAACAGCCTGCACAAGCGATTTGTCTGAAGAGACGGTGCCTTCTAACAGCAAGGGTGAGATGACGCTCAGCTTCAAGGTATCTACTCCTGACTACAAAATCGGAACAAGATCTGAGGGCTACAACAACGAGGGATTCGGAAGCTCTGATGTGCAGATATTCTGCTTCGATGCCAATGGTTACTTCCTGGGTATGGGCACGGATCTGAATGTGGAAGCTACTAGCAAGGAGGAAATTGGCAACGGTACAGCTAACACCAATAACAAAAAGATTAGTGTGAAGATGCCTAATGCCACAGCCCGACTCCACATCATTGCCAATGCCAATATCAATACAGCAAAGGCAGCCAACGAGTGGATCGGTTTGCATGAGAACAAGCTGATTACTACGTTTGAATCAAAGGCTACCGAAGACCAGGCTCTGAAAACCAAGTATTGGGGATATTGTAGCGGTTCTACAACAGCAGAAATGAAGGAAAAGCTTACCAATAGCAGTAATGTGATTCATCTGATCAGAGATCGTGCTAAGATCACAGCAGACTGGGAAACTTCAACCAATATCAAGAGTGTAGAAATCTCCATCGGTGAAGGAATGTTATATGCAACAATGGCTGCATTCGACCGTAACAAACTGGAATTTCCAAACACAACTGCTACTAAGGAGTGGGAATGGAATATTACCGACATTACCCTGCCTAAGTCAGAAGACAGATACAAAGGTTCTGCAAGTCAGATGGGGACTGTGCAATATTGCTTTGAGGATGAAAACTCAAGTAAGAATCCTGTAAGATGTATTCTGAAAGTGACATTCAACAACAACACCGTAAAATGGTACAAGGTTTATCTTCAGAATGAGGATCAGCAATTCTATAAGGTCAAGAGAAATTATACCTATGCGATTCATATCAAGAAACTGAATCCAAAGTTAGGGTATCCTGGCTACGACAATGCCTTTAACGGCTATGCAGCTAACAACCCTTGGATTCAGGTAGAGCAGATTGTACCAAAAATATCAGATGGAACTTATACATTGGAAATTCCTAATGGTACAAACGTGATGTTGAATGAAGGCGCTACAGAAAGTCAGGAAATCGACTTCAATTACGTAGGTGGTGATTTGAACAAAACAGATCGTTTCGATGTAAACTGGGTTACGAATAATGAGTTAGGTAAGAAAGACCTCACCATTACCTATGCAAACGGTAAGGGTAAGATTGGCTTTACAAGAGATGTCATTACCAATCAGCTAAAATCTGGCGAAATCCGAATACTCGACAAGGTGAGTGGTATGAGTAGAACCATCAAGATATATAGTATCACGAAGTTCGACTTCGGTTTCAACTTCAAAGGTATGTCTGGAAGGAAAAAAGATAATACGGGTACTCTTACCTATACGATTCCGAAGAACTATCCTTCTGAGCTTCTGCCAGTAGAAATCAGAATAGCTTCTAACACCATCAACCCTGAGGGTTGCGATGTGGAGGTAGGTTCTACAGAAGAAATCGCAGAAGGCAAGGATTGGAACTGCTGGTTCTTAAAGAAGTTTGACTCTGCTGAAAATCTCGGAGTAAAGCAGGCAATTACTCTCAAGAACATCAGAGACAATAACAGTGGTGCCAAGGGTAGCTTCTACGTAAAAGCAAAATATGGTGGTGGTTTACAAAAATTTGAAATCACCTACAAATAAAGAATTGGCAAAAATATTTAAGTTTATAAAATATATATCAGTAAGAGGGAAGGAAGTTGGGAAAACTTCCTCCCCTTAATTAGTATAGAACATTATTATCATTTACTATTATACAAAGAATGCGAAAACAAGACTAGACTGGTCGTTGGAATTTTAGTTGCCGAGGTGATCTCGCCCTCTAAGATTCCACGACTTTTTTTGTGCCTCAAAATCAGTCTGGAATACATCTGCGTAAGCATTGTTACAGGTATAGATATATTGCTGTCCAGTAAAACTTAAACGAGCATAATAACCGTAGTCCTGGAAGAGATGTTTTGCATCCTTAAATGCATTCACCTGTACTATTAAGGATAATAATCTTTATCATTAGAGGAAATCTCCGTTCAGCAGTACTGAACGGAGATTTCTATTAGGGTTAGTAACAATTATCCTTAGAGACGGGAACCATTATGATGAATGGTGAATAAGAAATCACTTAGGTATAGTGGCTGTTGCAATAAGGAGTGATAACAATCTTTATAAGAAAACGGTAGAAGTTTTCCATGAAAAGTTTTGGAAATTAGGAGATAAAGTATTATCTTTGCCATCAGATTCAAAAA